>LJKK01000063.1 GCA_001421185.1 Methanomassiliicoccales archaeon RumEn M1 | reverse complement strand
CCTCGGCCGGACTGAGGACGGTCCTGCTGGAGCGAGACGTCCTCCCGCGCCACAAGTGCTGCGCCGGCGGCGTGCTTGGCAGAGCCCAGGCTAGGGCGGGGCTGCAACTTCCCGACGAGCTAGTGGAGCAGCGGATACGGAACTTCGCCGTGGTCTGGGATGGACATCGCGAGCTATTCCCGCTATCGGGGGAAGTAGCGGCCATAGTGCGGCGGGAGCGCCTGGACCATTTCCTGGTCCAGCGGGCCGAGAGCGCCGGCGTGGAAGTGCTGGAGGGAACAACATCGCTCAGGGCCCGGGAGGAGGGCGATAACGTTGCGGTGATCACGGATCGGGGGGAGATGACGGCTGGGGCGCTGATCGTGGCCGAGGGTTGCACCAGCGGCTGGCATCGTCCCTTTTCGGGCCTTACCCCGGACGAAGAATGGCCATGGGCATGGCCCTTGAATGCGATTTCGGCTCGTCTCCTGAAGACACGATAGAAGTACACTTCATCGACACCCCGACCGATCGGCTGTGCTCAAAGGTCGTATTTCCCCTGAACGGCTGGATGTTCCCTTATCGGATGGGAGGCAACGTCGGCGTGGTCGGGCAGGCGGTAACTGCGGCTGAACTCAGGGAGACGACGGAGCGCATACTGAAGGATTGCGGAGAGCGTTATGGCGGGACGACGGCCCGCTCGCCCGTTACGGCTCATCCCATCCCCCTGTACCCCCGCGACCGTGTGCACTCCCGCCGAACGGTCCTCATAGGGGACGCGGCGGGGTTTGCCAACCCCTTCACCGGCGAGGGTATGTCGTACGCCTTCGAGAGCGCCAACCTGGCCGCGTCGGCGGTCGAGGGAATGCTCCGGGACGGAAAGAATCTGGATGTCTACGCCGCGGGATGCCGTCGGAGGATACTCAACGATCTGTCGTCCGCCGCACTGTTGGGGCCCATTCTCCACTGGCTTATGGGGAAGGTCGAACTGTCCTCGTTCTTCGACCAGGTGAAGCAAAACGATAGCATAATGAAGGCCTGCTCCGGAATCGCCCGGGGAGAGAGCGACTGGAGGAACCTTCTCGGCAAAATGGCACCGCGCACGATATCCTACCTCCTGCTGAATAATCGCCTCATACGAGGAAAAGCCTGAATCCCACGTATACGAGGCCCATGGCCGCCACGGCCATGACCGCCTGGGAGCTCCGTCTCCTGAAGAACACCAGTCCGCCGATCGCTCCCAAAGCGCCCAGGACGATCAGGTCCTGAAGATTTGGCAGCAGCGCTAATGGGGCAAGGGCCGACACGAAGATCAGGGCCGACACAACGGCCACGCCTCTTTCCAGGCCGGCCACTGTGTAGATGGTCTGTACTCCGGCCCGGGCATCCTCCCCGTATCCCTCGACATCTGTTATCAGGGAGCCGATCACCAGGCCCAGGAACATGAAGCCGGCGACCATGATGGCCAAGGGATCGAGCGAGGCCGAGATGACCTCACCGGTGAGGTAGTACACGTCCGCACCTTCGAAGCCGGCCACCTCGCTGAACGGGGCGGTGTATCCGTAGATGAACGCCAACGAGGTTCCCAGTCCGATGAGCAGGGGGCTCATGGCATGCCTCTTGAGCCGGAGAGGGGGAAACGAGTAGATGTATGCCAGGACTGCCAGCAGGGCGATCAGGGCCACGTGCTGTAGCGACAGGAGGGATGCCAGCAGCAGCGATACGCCCAAGAGGACCAGCGAAGCGCTCAGGAACGAACTGCGGCTCACCATCCCGGAGGCGACCAGCCGCCCCTCGCGCCGATCGTCGGTTTGACAGTCGGCGATGTCATTCCACATGGCGCTGACGTGCCAGACCAGCAGCGCCGAGATCACTCCCAGCACGGCGTACGGCAGATTGACCCAGAACGGCGTCTGCAGGACCGACAGTATGATTTGGTCGCCGCCCTCTGATCTCCACCCCATCGCCATGCCGGCCAGGACGATGCCTCCGAAGAAGAACGTCTGAGCGGGCCGGAGGGGGCGAAGGTAGGAAACGAGGCCGCGGCCCAGCGACAACAATCCTAGGAGCAGCAACAGCATGCATCCGATGACGACATAGTAGGCGGTCAGCAGCTGATGGAACTGCACGTAGCGGGTGGAATCGAAGTTCGGGAACATCGCTATGTTTCCTTCGAAGCCCACCGGGAGATACGCTCCGGGCGTAGCAGGATGAACATGGTCAGGAACGAGAAGAACACCACCGCTGACACGCGAGCCAATGCAAGCGTCCGTCCCAGCACGGTGTCCAGCTGGTCCCTCACCTGCCAGATGGTGTAGCCGAATATGACGGCCAGGACGACGGCGATCTCCATCGCCTGCCCGGGGTTGAAGCTAGCCCCGCTGAAGTGGACGAGGGCGTTGAGAAAATCAGTGGCCGAGGCGTATGAGTAGTTCATGTCCAGGCCGAACAGGAAGTGATCGAGGTAGGGCGGCAGGATGATGATCCAGAAGACGCTGACGATCACGTTGGCCGAGCGCCTGACGCCTCTGCCAGAGAACGCCGACAGCAACAGCACGAGGCCGAGGAAGATGACCATGTAGAACGACACGTGGTGCGCGATGCTGTACAGCCAGGGATGTGGCGTCGACACGAACACGGGGTCCAGGAGGTAGTACTCCGAGATGTCCCGGACTAGCGAGACGGCGAGAACGTACAGGAAGATGCCCAGGGCGGATAAGCGACCCCGCTCCATCCAGCGGAACAGGCCGTCGATCCTTCGCTCGACCATCTCCCAGAACGGCTCGGCCATGACCGTTCATCGGGAAGTGATTATTTAATCGTCATTGCCCCGTTCGCGCGTCAGGATGTTCCCCACGCCCTCGGCCCGCTCCGCCTCCACCACCGCCAGGATGCGACCGTACCTCCGGCCCATGTTGCGCAGCGCGACGGCCATGTGCTTCTCGCGTTCTCGCTGCAGCCGGCGGAAGCCCTTGGTCCTGTTGACCCTGCGGTCCCAGTCCTTGACGAAGGCGAGGGGCGAGGAGAGGTCGAAGCGTCTTCGGCCGATGCCGCGCGAGAAGAACGTGTCGCGCACCATGTCGGCCGCCTTGATGTTCTGGCAGTACGCCTCGGTGTACTCGGCATCGTTCATGTCAAGGGGGATGATCGGGATGCCCAGCTCCTCGCACGCCTCCAGCGCGCTCACGTAGCTGGGAGACGGTAGCTCCACTTCACCGAAGGAGGAAAGGTTCTCCGCGTACGCCTCCTCGAGCGAGCTCATCTCGTAATCGCCGTAGATGCTCTTGTCGCGCAGCGCATCGAGCTCCTCCCTCGATATCGAGATGCCGACCGCGTCGGGCATGTGTTCGCGTATGGCCGCGGCCACGGCATCGCCCTCGGACACCAGCCCCTTGACGGCTGGCAGGATGGCGATCTCGGCGCCGTCAGCTCTTGCCCTTATCATCCTCGCTCCTCTCGCTTACCAGGTCGTAGAGGCGCGCCGATTCGGTGAGCTTGCCCAGCTCGTCCCTTCCCACGATGGCCGTCCCTCCGATATTGGTCCGGGAGGAGGAGCGCTCTATGATGATGACCGACACCCTCTCGGCGATGCGGGCTATGTCGCACACTACCAGGGCCTTCTCCACCAGCTTGCTTTCGTCATTTCCGAGGCCGGTAAGGATTACTATGCGGTCGTCCTTCGACAGCGCCTCGAACGGGCAGCGGGCGGTAGGCTGGATCGAGAATCCGAGGCGCTGCAGCGAACCGAAGACCTCCTGGCCGAACAGGTCCACCTCTACCTTGAGGGGCCGTCCGACCTTCTCCTTGCCACGCGGAGCATGCGGAGCGAACGGATCGACGGCGGTGACGATCGGCATGTTGAGGAACTCCTCCAGACGGATCGCGGCGTCGATCATGGCCCCCATGCCGTTCTCATACATCTGGATGGTGCGGCGCGACACTCCGGCCACCTCGGCCAGCGTGCCCAGGGAGATGCTCCTCTCCTCGCGTGCCCTTCTCAACTGATCACTGTCCAGCTTGACGTACAGGCCGCCCGGGGCGGCGAATATGAACGGCGGGACCCCCTCGAGAAGATGGTCGGCCAGTGTTTTCAGCGAGATGATCGGTATCCCGAAGCGCGAGTAGACGATGCTCTCCTCCAGCTCGCCGGAGCCGGAGCGCTCGCCGATCAGCAGCGGCGATGCTCCGAGGGCCTCGGCCAGCGTACTCATCTCCTCGGCATTGTCCTTGGAGAGCGCATCGACGTTGCTCAGGATCTTGACGATGAGGAGGCGGTCGTCCAGCCGGGCCACTATGTCAAAGCTTATGCCCCGCATGTTCAGGGGGCGCGAGACGTAGAAGCCGGAGCGGGCCAGTATGGAGCGGACCGCCTCGATGAGCTCATCCCTGTGCACGTTACATAATAATTCTACAGGGCTATATGAAGGTTCTTCGGCTCGTTTCGTATTGCCGGCGGAAACCTCGCGAAGAACGAGACCTGGCCGCTGAGCGGTAACGCTACTGCTGGAGGCAACAAAAAACGAGGGAAGGCCCGCCAGGGGCCGTTTGAAGAGGTTTACTGGCCGTTGATCTTGATGGAACGGCCGCGCTTCTTGGGCTCGACGCGCTTGAGGGTGATCTCCAGCACGCCGTTCTTGTAGGTCGCGTCGGCGGCGTCCGGGTCTACCGGGCAGGGCAGCTCCAGCTGCTTGTAGAACTTCCTGTCCTCGCGATCCACCTCGATGTCCAGGAGATGGTCCTCGACCCGAAGCTGGATGTCGTCCTTGTCGACGCCGGGCAGTTCCACGATCACCCTGACGCTGTCCTTCTCCTCGATGATGTCGGTGAGGGGCTCCCTTCCGCCGATCGTCTCCTGCGCCTGAGGGACGGCGTTGCCGAACTGCTGGATGCGCGGCCTGCCGTCCGGGCCCATGCGCATGGAGAACCCATAGATCATGGGCTGCCCGATCTGCTCCAGGCCTCCCTTCATGAAGTTCTCCATCAACATGTCCATTCTCCTGCGCATCTCCTCGAACTCCTCATCGAAGGAGCCGAACATGTCGTCCCAGGGGTCCCTGCGGCGGTCCCTCTTGTCCCTTGCCATCTCTATCACCTCACGTAAACGTAGTCCTCGGCTATCTTCTCGAACCGGCCGAGATCGGTCCTGGTCATGGGCTTCACCTTGTTGAGCGCCTCCGTGAAGGTGGCCATGGTGATCCGGCTCCTGGACATCTTGTCCGGGTCGGTCTCGCTGGGCCACCATCTTGCGTATGGTCAGCATCACCGCCTCGTTGGTCAGCGCGGCCAGGTCGGCGCCGCTGTAGCCATCGGTCCTCTTGGCCAGCTCGTCGAGGTCGACGTCCTCGGCCAGCGGCTTCTTGGCGGTGTGGATCCTGAGGATCTGCTTACGGCCCTCCAGGTCGGGCGTCGGTATCTTCACCAGGCGGTCGAAGCGGCCCGGGCGCAGCAGCGCCGGGTCGATCATGTCCGGCCTGTTGGTCGCGGCGATCACCACCACGTTGTGAAGACTCTGCAGGCCGTCGATCTCGGTGAGCATCTGGGAGACCACCCTCTCGGTGACTCGGGAGTCACCCTCGCCTCCCCTGACGGGGACCACGGCATCGATCTCGTCCATGAAGATGATGCACGGGGCGGCCTGGCGGGCCTTGCGGAACGTCTCCCGGACGGCCTTCTCCGACTCGCCCACCCACTTGCTGAGGAACTCCGGTCCCTTGACGTTGATGAAGTTGGACTGCGATTCGGTAGCTACCGCCTTGGCCAGCAGCGTCTTGCCGGTGCCGGGCGGACCGTACAGCAGGACGCCCTTGGGCGGCACCGCGCCCAGGTCCTCGAACACCTTGCCGAACTTGAGCGGCCACTCCACCGCCTCCTGCAGCTCCCTCTTGGCCTCGGTCAGGCCGCCGACCTCCTCCCAGCGGACGTTGGGCGATTCGACGAACACCTCGCGGAGCGAGGAGGGCTGCATCTCCCGCAGGGCGGCCAGGAAGTCGTTCCTGGTGACGGTGATGTTCATGAGCACGTCCATGGGGATCTGCTCCATGTCGAGGTCGAGGTCCGGGAGGATCCGCCTCAGGGAGTGCATGGCGGCCTCCCTCGTGAGAGAGGAGAGGTCCGCCCCCACGTAGCCGTGGGTCAGGTCGGCCAGGTCCTCCAGGTCGACGTCGTCCTCCAGCGGCATGCCGCGGGTGTGGATCTGAAGGATCTCCAGGCGCCCGTCGCGGTGGGGCGGGGAGATCTCGATCTCCCGGTCGAACCGTCCCGGACGGCGCAGCGCCGGGTCGAGGGCGTTGGGCCGGTTGGTGGCGCCGATCACCACGACCTTCACACGGGGCTCCAGGCCGTCCATCAGCGACAGCAGCTGGGCGACCACCCGGCGTTCCGTCTCGCCGGTGACCTCCTCGCGCTTGGGGGCGATCGAGTCGATCTCGTCGATGAATATGATGGTGGGGGCGTTCTCCTGGGCCTGCTTGAAGATGTCCCTCAGGCGTTCCTCGGACTCGCCGTAGAACTTGCTCATGATCTCCGGCCCCCCGATGGTGACGAAATTGGCGTTGGTCTCGCCTGCCACCGCCTTGGCCAGCAGCGTCTTGCCGGTTCCGGGCGGACCGTGGAGCAGCACTCCCTTGGGCGCCTCCACGCCCAGCCTCTCGAACAGCTCGGGATGCCTCAGCGGCAGCTCGATCATCTCGCGGACTCGCTTGACCTCGTCCCCGAGGCCTCCAATGTCCTCGTAGGTGACCTTCGGTATGTTGGAGACGCCCTCCTTGACCGGCTTCTCGCTGATCTTGACCTCCGTGGTCCTATGCACCAGCACGGCGTCCGAGGTGGGAGTGTAGGAAACGACCACGAGATCGATCCTCCGGCCCATGACGTTGATCTGAATGACATCGCCGCGAGTGACGGCGCGTCCCTCCAGGCTCTGGCTGAGGAACTCCTCTCCGCCCATGATGCGCAGCGGCTCGGTGGGCGCGAAGGTGATCTTCCTCGCCTCCTTCACCGGCACCTTCCGGATGGCGACCTTCTCGTCGATGCTGGTCTGCGCGTTCCGTCGAATGGTCCCGTCTATCCTGATGACGCCCCGGTTGGCGTCCTCGGGGTACCCGGGCCACACGATGGCCACGGTCCTCTTCTTCCCTTCGATCTGGATGACGTCGCCGGCCGTGATGCCAAGAACGTCCATGACCGCGGGGTCAACGCGGGCGATGCCCCGCTCGGCGTCCTTGGACTTGGCCTCGGCGACCTTCAATACTTTCTCCGATGTGTCCACTCCCATCACTCCTTCTGTCTTTCTTGAGCGGTGCGTTTATTTAATGTGCGCCCCACGGGCCCGTAGGGCCCTGGAGCCATGGCTCCACGTTGTTCGCGGGTCCTGTTCCAGGGGCCGGGTGGTCCAGCGGCCTCCACCGCTTGCGGGGCACCGGGCTCCTTTCCTTGTCTGGAAGTTTAGGCGTCATCTGCTCTCCGGGCCTAGTATACAACCAAATGTTGTATACTTGCCGAATGAGCGTATTAGTTGCACTTCTATATAAAGATTATTGTTACTTGCCCTGCAGATTCCGCAGCTTCTGCCTCGCCTTGCTCTCCAGCTCCTTCAGTTCGCTCCTCATACGGGGGATGTCGTTCTTGATCTCGCCCACGATGTCCTTGGCCAGCTTCTTCATCTCCTCGGTGTGCGGCCTCGACCCACGGGTGATCTCCTCGTATGCCTGCCTGGCGCTGGCATCCATGGCGGCCATGGTGCGGTCCAGCACCTGCCCGGCCTCCGAGGCCATCTTGGCGACCTGCTCGGCGTACTTCTCGGCTATGCTCCTCAGCTCCTTGTCGTCCATTGTCTCACCTCTCCTCGTTCAGCCATTTGTTGATCGTTTCGATGACCGCCTCGTCCCGAACCTCCAGGGCCCTCGCGATGCCCGCCAGGTCCAGCCGGGGACGGCTGATGAACTCGTACAGGATGCGGCGCAGATGGTAGTCGTCCAGGCGGTCGGCGAGGCGGCCCGCCTCATGGAGGATGGACTCCTTCTCCAGGATGAGCTCCTCCCTCTGGCGGTGCAGCTCCTCGAGCCTCTCGTCGATGGCCGCCACCCTCTTGCGGAGGTCCATCATCGCCTCCCTGATGTTGGCCTCCTCCATCTCCTCGCCTATCGGCTCCCGCTCCTCCCTGCTCTCGCGGGAGTACAGCTCGGCCGTGAACATGTTGGGACCGGCATCGACCACGATAGTGAAGTTGAGCTTGGGGTAGAACTGTTTTCGCTGAGGGCCCCCAAGGTCGCTCTTCTCACGGTACGAGCGCACCAGGTCGTACTGCTCGAGCACCTTCAGGTGCTTCATCACCGCCTGCTGGCTCATCCCCAGCTCCCGGGAGAGCTGCAGCGGGTAATGGGGTTCCCGGGCCAGCGCCTCCAGGATGCGGCGGCGGGCGGGGTTCTCGATGACGGAGAGTAGCTCGTCCAACCTTACCATCGTCTCACCACTAATGAACTAAAGGTTGTGAACAAGTGCATAACGATGCTTCAGATAGATAAAGGCTCCCGTTGTGGAAAAGTTTAAACCGCTAGGCCGTTCTGACCCAGACATGCCTGGAGAGCTGGCCAAGGACTGCGTCATCATCAGGGACCCCACTGAGGCCAGTCAGATCTATAACAAGGGCTACTACGGCTACCCGATGTCCGGAGGAGGACTTCAGCTGGAGCTCCTGGAGGCGTTGTTCCTCGTCGAGGCCTCCCGCTTGGAGGTGCTCTCGGCCGAGAGGCCGGTGGCGCTCCACAAGCTGATGGCGCTGGCCGCCTCGGACAACCGGGACTTCGAGATCAAGTACATCGTGTACCGCGACCTGCGCCAGCGCGGCTACGTCGTCAAGACGGCGGGGGAGGACTTCGACTTCCGGGTGTTCCCCCGCGGAGGGTCGCCCACGACGACGCAGACCAAGAATTGGGTGGCGGCCATCTCGGAGCGGGCGCTGTTCAACATGTCCTCGTTCGTGGACGACATCGACCGTGCCGAGCGCACCAGGAAGGAGCTGCTGCTGGCGGTGGTGGACGAGGAGGGGGACCTTACCTACTATCATGCCGACAGGGCCGAACCGAAGGGGCGGCTGGAGGACCGGGGCGGCGGCGAAGCGGTGGAGGCCCGCCTGCTGGAGGACCGCGTCCTGGTCTTCGACGAGGCCGGGGCCCAGCGGCTGTACGGAAGCGGCTACTACGGAAAGCAGCTGGGAAAGGTGCTGCAGCTCTCCCTGATCGAGGCGGCCTACCTGATGGAGGAGGGGCGCCTGCGCGTGACGACCCTGGCGACCTCCCGCAACGTGCCGCTGCCAAGGTTCAAGAAGAGGGCGCTGAAGTTCCAGCCCGATTTCGAGCTGCGGCTGGGCGCCTACCGCGACCTACGCTCGCGCGGCATGGTGGTGAAGACCGGCTTCAAGTACGGCACCCACTTCCGCGTCTATGAGGACGACCCGGACAAGATCCACGCCCGCTTCCTGGTCCATTGCATCCCCGAGGACCATACCACCACCTGGCCGGAGATGTCCCGGGCGGTCAGGCTGGCCCATGGGGTGAAGAAGGAGATCCTCTTCGCCTGGGTACGTCCCCAGGGCACCGAGTACCTGAGGCTGGCCAGGGTGAGGCCCTAGGCGTTCATCTGGGACAGCATGGCGCCGGCGCCCGCCAGGTCGGCCGGGTCAAGGGCCACGGCCTCGTCCAGCATGGCCCTGGCCTCCTCGGTCCGGCCGGCGTTCTTCAGGATCCTGGCCGTTCTGACCATGAAGTTGGTCCGCTTTCGTGGGAACGCCGTGTGCTTGATGGCCTGCCGATACGCTTCCACCGCGCCGTCGACATCGCCGTTCTTGAGCAGCGCCTCGGCCAGGCGGGCGTACCTGGTGGCCTTCGTCTCGGGAAGCGCGTCCTCCTGCACCAGGGCTGTGAAGGTGGCGATGGTCTTCTCCATGGAGCCGGCGTCGACCACGTCGGTGCCGCACTTCGGGCAGGTGGCGGCCATCTCATCCAGCTCCGATCCGCATCCGCCGCACACCCTCGGCAGCGAGGTTCCGCAGTACGGGCAGGACTGCCAGTAGGCCTCCACCACCTCGCTGCAGGACGGGCATTCCGACACCGTCTTGGAACCGGCGATGCCCATCCTCCGGACGGCGCCCCCGTCGTCCAGGGCCATGAACAGGTCCCGGCGGCGGTACAGCACCAGGGTGATGACCGCCTCGGCCGCCAGGATCACGACGTTGGACCAGAACAGGACGTTCTCCAGCGAGCCCGAGAACACGATCTCGTTGCCCGCGCCGGTCGTCACGATGGCGCTGCCCCATCCCAGGTAGATCATGAACAGGCGGACCAGGATGACCATGAGCAGGGTGGTCATGATGTTCCTCCAGCTACCCATGATGGCCTTCCAGACGCTCTGCCCGGTGGAGATCTCGGACGCCGCCGCCAGTATGAAGACCAGGAACGACGGTATGGCCAGGACCGCGCCGAGCTTGAAGCCGAGCAGGCTCGCCCATATGCCCGACAGCAACATCACGATGCCGCCGATCAGGAGCACGGCCCCCGTCGGCCTCAGAATAGGAGATCTCTCCACGAAAGCACCAGACGGCGGAACGCCATGGCGCGATATAAGATTTTCAGTGAGAAAAACTGTAAATGGAAAGGGTTTGGGCTCAGAGCTGGATCTCGATGCCCAGCTTCTCGGTGAGCTCCTTGTAGCGGTTCCGGATGGTGACCTCGGTGACTCCCGCGATGTCGGCCACCTCGCGCTGCGTCCGGCGCTCGTTGCACAGGATGCTGGCGATGTAGATGGCGGCCGCCGCCACGCCGGTCGGGCCCCGGCCGGAGGTAAGCTCCTTCTTGGAGGCGTCCTTCAGTATCTCGGCCGCCTTGCTCTGCACCTCCCCGCTCAGCTTGAGCTCCGAGCAGAACCTCTGCACGTAGTCCTGGGGGCGGGTGGGCATCAGCTTGAGCTTCAGCTCGCGGGTCATGAACCGGTAGGTTCGGCCGATCTCCTTCCTGCCCACGCGCGAGGAGTTGGCGACCTCGTCCAAGGTCCTCGGCACGTTGCACTGCCGGCATGCGGCGTACAGCGAAGCGGCCACCACTCCCTCGATGCTCCTCCCGCGGATGAGGTTCTTGTTGACCGCCTTGCGGTAGATCATGGCGGCCGTCTCGCGAACGTTGCGGGGGAGACCCATGGCCGAGGCCATGCGGTCCAGCTCGCTCAGGGCGAACGCCAGGTTCCTCTCGGTGGCGTTCGACACCCTGATGCGGCGCTGCCACTTGCGAAGACGGTACAGCTGGGCGCGGTTGCGCGTGGGAATGCTCTTCCCGTAGCTGTCCTTGTTCTTCCAGGAGATCTCGGTGGAAAGTCCCTTGTCATGGATGGTCAGGGTCATCGGGGCGCCCGTCCTGGCGCGCTTCTCTCCCTGCTCGACGTCGAAAGCCCTCCATTCCGGTCCCTGGTCGATGAACTGGTCGTCGAGCACGAGTCCGCAGTCCTCGCAGATGAGCTCGCCCCTCTCATAGTCCCTGACCAAGTGCCTGCCGGAGCATTCCGGGCACTTCTCAATCTCTTCGGTCCCTTCTCTTACCTTTACCATAGTGTTTGACCTCCTCGACATAGACCTGCTTCCCCACGGCCCCTAGCAGGCTGTTCTTCCCGGTGGGATCGACCATGACATACGGAGAATCGACTGGACCGAAGACCCTCCTGACCTGTCCCAGCGGCCTGTTCCGGTTATCCACCACCCTGTCCCGTGGGTAGGGGGCGAACGAGGCTCTCACGACGAGCCGTCCGTCAAAAGTTATGTCCTGGATAACACCCAAAAGCTTCATCATTCCACACGGTCACTTCCCGACCGTTATGTTCAAGTACAAGGGAAAAGTAGTATTTATAAATTCCGATATCCTTTTTTATTTTCCCATGTCTCACCTGAGACACTGGCCATGAGAACGATTAGCAAACTTGATACGCCCCCAGTAACTACCTTGTGGCATGGAGATATCGAAGGACCACCCCCGCTACCGCTCCCTGGTGACGAGGGAGAGGATGTCCGAGCTGGTCGGGAAGGGGATCGTCGCTCCAACTGGCCTGATCGCCCACGGCCGGGGGGAAGCGTTCGACTACCTGCTGGGAGAGCGCACCGTGCCGGCGGCCGACGAGGCCGCCCGGGTCGCCGCCGCCCACCTGCTGG
>LJKK01000137.1 GCA_001421185.1 Methanomassiliicoccales archaeon RumEn M1 | reverse complement strand
CCGGCAGCTCGGCCGCCATGGCCGCCGCGGACGGCGGGGCCAGGACGCTGCTCATCGATCGCAAGAAGGAGATAGGCACCCCGGTGCAGTGCGGCGAGGTGGTGGGCGAGACGCTGCTGAGGAAGCTCAAGCTCAAGCTGCCACCCGGCGCCGAGGCCGCCCGGCTCGACCATACGACCTTCCTGCTCGACCGCCGCCTCAAGCTGACCAGCCGGGAGCCGTACTGGAAGGCGGTCACGCTGGAAAGGAAGATCTTCGACAAGGCGCTGGCCGCCCAGGCCGCGGAGGCGGGGGCCATGGTCCATGCCGATGCGCGACTGACCGACATCAAGATGGACGGCGATCGGGTCGTACAGGCCACCATCATGCATCAGGGCGTAGAGGTCAAGGTTCATCCCAAGGTCATCGTGGCCGCCGATGGTGTGCACAGCACCATGTCGCGGCTGATGGACGTGGAGCTCTTCACCGAGAAGGCCATGGCCAAGGGCATCGAGTACGAGATGGTGTCCAACCGCCGTCTGCCCATGGGCATGCAGATCTTCCTGGAGCCCGAGGTCGGTCTGGGTTACGGATGGATCATCCCCAAGGGCCCGCGCCGCGCCAATGTCGGCCTGGCGGCCATCGGGCTGAAGGGCAATCGCCGGGATCGCCTGCAGGAATGGCTGACGACCAACCCCATGCTCATGGACCTGTTCGACGTGGACAAGGTGCTCGAAGTGAAGACCGGGGACGCCCCCCTGCCCGGGTTCCTGGGCGGCCCCATTCGCGGCAACGTGCTGTTCGCCGGCGACGCCGCCGGCCAGACCCTGGCGTTCGTGGGCGAGGGCATCGCCCCGTCGTACGCCTGCGGCATGGGGGGCCGGCGCCGTGGCGGCCGCCGCGGTGCGCCAGAACGACCTGTCGAAGCTCAGCTGCTACGAGAGGGCCATCGAGGACCTCCTGGGGAACGAGCTGGCGGAGGGGGGCGACATCAAGGACAGCATCCTGAACGTGTGGATGGACGAGAGCATCCCGGCCGGCGACCGCACCGTGCTGTGCGGCCTGCTCATGTCCGAGGTCCTGTTCCCCGAGGAGGTCGAGGAGGCGAGGGCGCTGCTCTCCCTGCCCCCGCGGGGCATGGCGAAAGCCATGAAGGACGCCCTGGCCAAGCGCAAGGCGCGCGCTACCGTGTCGACGCTCGGGATGAGATAAACTATAACCGTCCCGAAGGCGTTTCCATCCATATGCGGTCCAAGGACCTGAGGGAGCATCTGGGCCTGGTGCAGGTGTACACCGGCAATGGGAAGGGGAAGACCACCGCCGCCCTGGGGCTGGCGCTGCGGGCCATGGGCAACGGGCTCAAGGTGGCCATGGTGCAGTTCATGAAGTCCGACCAGCACTACGGCGAGTATCGCATATCCAAGATGCTGCCCGACCTGACGCTGCTGCCCATGGGGCGCGACTGCCTCGTATACGAGGGCAAGGCCAAGCAGGAGGACTACGACGCCGCCGAGGCCGCCCTGGCCAAGTCCAGGGAGCTGCTGCACTCCGGGGAGTACGACATGGTGATCATGGACGAGGTGAACGTCACGATGCACATGGGCCTGATCAGCGTCGACAAGGTAGTGGACCTGATCAAGAACCGCCCCCCCAAGGTGGAGCTGGTCCTCACCGGACGGTATGTGCCTCAGGCCGTGATGGATCTCGCCGACCTGGTGACCGAGATGCGGCTGATCAAGCACCCCTATGAGAAGGGCATCCCGGCCCGGGACGGCATCGAGCGTTAGAAGCGCTTGAACAACGTCAGCAGGAACACCAGGTCCTCGGTGGCCTGGACGGCGTGCAGCTGCTCCGGGGGCATGAAGATCCACACGCCCGCCTTGGCCTCATGGCGCTGGTCTCCCAGCTGCACGTGGCCGCTTCCCTGCAGGATGTGAATGGCCGCGGGCTTGGTGGACGTGTGCTCGGACAGCTCCTGCCCCTTGGACATGCAGAACAAGGTCATGTTGGCCTCCGGACGGTTCAGGGACCCTTGGACACTATCCCTCCCTGGGCGAACTCTATCATCGAGCCGAGGTCCTTGACCACGGCGCCCTCCTCCATCTCTCCGACGCGTATCGTGCCCCCTCCATGGCCGGGGGTCGTTTATCATCATATTCCAATTATTAACGGGGGCGCTCGTAAGGGCGGCATGTTATTAACTTTCATGTAAATCTTTAATAACTCCCCCATTTATCCCTATTCCATCATGGATCCCCTCGCAACGCTCGCCATCTATTCGATCGTCATAGTGATCATCTCCCTGGTGGGAGGTTCCCTCCCCCTGGTGTACAGCTGGTCGTCCAAGCAGCTTCACCTCTTCACCGGCCTCAGCGCGGGCTTCTTCATCGCCGCCGCCTTCCTCATCCTCATACCCTCGTCGGTCGAGCTGATGGACGCCCACGAGGCGCTCGCCCTGGTAATGGTCGGCCTGATCGCCATCCTGTTGATCGAGCGGGTCATACTGACGCATCATCACACCCATCATCACGCGCATTCGCACGACCATGAGTGCGACCATGAGTGCGAGCACGGCTGCGAGCACGAGGACGACGGATGCGAGCACGTCCACACCCTCACCTCGGCGGCGGCGTTCGCTGGCCTGGCGGTCCACGGCATCATGGACGGCTTCGCTCTGGGCGTGGCGGCCATGATGGAGGCGGAGATCGGCGCGATACTCTTCACGGCCATCATCGCCCACAAGGGGATCGAGGTGCTGGCGCTGGCCACGACCTTCAAGCTGGCCGATTTCTCCACCAAGCGCTCCATGGGCCTGGTGGCGGCGTTCTCGCTCCTGGTCCCGGCGGCGGCGTTCGCGGCCATACCGTTCATCGACCTCATGGAGAGCATCGAGCTCGGTTTCCCCCTGGCCCTGGCGGCCGGTACGTTCCTGTACGTGGGCATATGCGACCTGCTACCGGAGGCGTTCCATCTTGAGAAGAGAGGATACCGCGCGTTCCTCATGGTTGTGCTGGGCATCGTGCTCATGTACATCATAACCCAGGTGGCAGGGCACATTCACTGAGAGATCTTTCCATTCGTGAAGGCGGGCGGGACATGAGGTGGACCGATGTAGGCCACACGGCCGCATCGCGAAGCCCCTCGCCCGTTCTGCGAACCGCTCCATGGTTGGTCGTTGACGGGGGGATTCTCACCAAGCACAAACGCTAATTAGCTCACCCCTTCCCATATGACATAGGCATGAGGTCATCGATACGCCTCGGAACGGTGAAGGGGCTCCCCATCAAGATCCACGTCTCCTTCCTCTTCATCCTCCCGTTCTTCGGTCTCATCTTCGGGTTCACCTTCGTTCCGGACCTGTTCGGCTTCCGCATAGGCTTCGGCGACCTCCCGATCGGCTGGCCGGAGAAGCTGGGCCTGGGCCTCACCGCCGCCGTGCTGTTCTTCGCGGCCGTGCTGCTGCACGAGCTGGCCCATTCGATGGTGGCGCTCCGTCGCGGCTACCGTATCTCGGGCATAACGCTCTTCATCTTCGGCGGGGCGACCGAGATCGAGAAGCAGCCCAAGGGCGCCGTGGGGGAGGGGCTCATGGCCTTCGTGGGGCCGGCCACCAGCCTCATCATTGGACTAGTCCTGCTGCCGTTCTGGCTGCTGCTCAGGGGCTCGACCGATCTGGGAATGACCATCGTGGCCATCATGTTCAGCATGATGAGCTTCTACAACATCCTGCTGGCCGGCTTCAACATCATTCCGGCCTTCCCGATGGACGGCGGACGAGTCCTGCGCTCCTTCCTGGCCAAGCGCATGGGGTTCATACCGGCCACCAGGACGGCGGTGGCGGTGGGCAAGGTGATCGCGGTCGGGATGGCCATCTTCGGCTTCTTCTTCAACATCTGGCTCATTCTCATCGCCCTGTTCATCTACCTCGGCGCCAAGGAGGAGGAGAGGAGCACGCTGGTCGGACAGGCCCTGGAGGGCGTCAGTGTGGGCAGCATCATGACTCGCGAGGTCAGCGCCCTACCGCCCACCGCGACCGTGCGCGAACTGCTGGACCGGATCATGGCGGAGAAGCACATGGGGTATCCCGTCATGGAAGGGGACCGAGTGGTCGGCATCGTCACCCTCCAGGATGCCCAGGGCGTTCCGGCGTCGCGCCACTACGACGTGGAGGTGGGCAGCATCATGAGCCGCGACGTGATCTCCGTCACCCCTGAGACGCCGGCCGAGGACGCCATCCAGCTCATGGCACGAGAGCGGGTCGGACGTTTGCTGGTGATGGAGAACGACCGCCTGGTGGGCATCGTGTCCCGTTCCGACGTCATCCGCACGCTGGAGATACGCTCCATGGAGCAGGGCGTGTCGCTGGGTCGAGGCTGAACTTTATCAATCATAGTGCCTTTCTGGGAAGCGAAATGAGGTACGGCGTGGTCATCCATGGTCCTGAGGTCATCGACCTGGGGATAGCAGGGAAGGTGCTCGACCAGCTCGGCGCGATGGGGGAGGTGGAGGCCAACATAGGAGGCGCCATGGGAGTGGCGGCGCTCATCGATGCTGGCCTGGAGGACCGCGTTACGGTCAAAGGCCGTCAGCTGGTGTCTGACGCCCTGGTGGACATGGACCGCCGCTGCGACCAGGTCATCCTGCTGAACTCCTCCAAGACGCCGGCCTCCGGCCAGGCCCTCGGTCGCATGGTCGTGTCGAGGGTCGCCCAGCGGTTGGAGGTCCCTCTGGTGCAGATCGATTCCGGCTTCTACATATGCTGGAGGCCCCCCATCGATCCATCGGTGGCCTCGCTCGTTCGAACGATGAACCTGAGGGAGGCGCCGCCCGCCAAGATGGTGGAGATGTCCCCCTACCGCCGCGTCATCTCGGGCGTGGAGATCGGCGAGAACGTGTGGATGGACGGCATCGTGGTCGGTAAGGCGACCGACGAGGTGGTGGAGGTGCGTCTCGTCCAAGGCGAGCTCGTCTTCACTGGATTGGAGCCGAAGGCGCACGGCCTCGAGAAATTGTCCATCACGGACCTTAGCAGGACCATCATCCGCTCTGGCTCGGTCCGCCGGACCGAAGGGGGCGAGGGTCGCCTGCAGGCCACCGGCGACCGCATCATCCTGATCGATCACCGGGCCGAGGACGCCCTGTTCCGCGGACGGGACATCAAGGCCGCCGTATCGGTCGGGGACGACACCACGCGCATAGCCACCTCGCTGCTGGCGCGCCTGGGCGTCCCGGTCATAGGCATCGTGGACGGGGACGAGGACGGCATATGCATGGACAGCAACGCCGCCGAGGGCTCGATCCGGATCGTGCTGCAACCGGGGAACGACGATCAGCTGGGCGCCTTGGTCCGCGAGAGGATCTTCCGGGGGCAGGACGAGATCGAGTATCAGGGAACGATCGGCGAGCTGACGTCCAAGATCAAGCACCTCGCCGGCAACAAGGTCCGCTCCCTGGTGCGTTGAGCGATCCAAGGGGTTCAGGGCATTCCTCCGATATCCAATGAGCGCGCCAGCTCCTTGGTCCTCTGCCAGGACGCCCTCAGCATGTCCAAGTTACCCAACGTCCGCTCGTGCCTGAGGCCGAGCGCCTTGGCCACGTCGAGCGAGTTGGTCTCGCATCTCTCGACGCCCTCTATCCCGGTATCGATGAACAGGCATCGGGAGAAGCCATCGAACATGATCTTGAGGAAGAAGTCGGGAGAGTAGCCCTCCACGCAGTCCAGGTGGAACAGCCTCACCATTCCAGGCAGGCCGTCGACGGCCCACCCGGCCGGGTAGAACCAGGTCAGGCCGCCGTTCTTCTTTTCAAGGTGATACCTGTCGGACGTCAGCAGGGCGGCGATGCAGTCCTCGCACTCCAGCATGACGACCGGTATGGCCACTTGCTCCGGAAGCCCCTTCAGCGCCTGACAGTGGCCATAGCCCAGGAAGACGATGCCCACCTCGTCCGGCAAGGAACCAAGCTTCTCCAGGATGACCTCCCTTAGGCGGTCCGGCTCAAGGTGCAGACCGAACTCCAGGTACTCGCGGTAGACGACCTCGGGATCTCCCGCGGTAACGATCTCCAGCTCGTTCCTGATGGCATCGCAGCCCAGTATGCCGATCCCCATGGTCATCCGTTCCTTGTCGGTCAAGGGCGTTCCCTTTCGATAAGACCTTCTCGAGCGGGAGGCTCGGTATCGGCATGCCACAGGCGCACCGTGGCCTTGGGAGGCGGCGGACGAGGGAAGCCGAACCGGCAGGAGGCGCAGAATGTGGCGTCCATCTCCACCCAGTAATGGCAACGGGGACACTCCTTCCGCAGCGGAGCGCCGCAGCTCGAGCATGTCCTTTGCAGCCAGTCCACATGGGCCTCGCACCGGAGGCAGTGCCTCACGACCTCGCCCCGAAGTGGCGTCCGTGAAGCGCTCATGAACGCCGTGCGACCTTCCGCTCCCATTCGCCTCACTGCTCTTTGAGCAGATACAGCGGCAGCTCGAAGCCGCTCACCGGACCGACCTCGACGGTCCAGCGGGTGGTGCGCTCCATGGCGCTCTTGGACGCGTGCGCCAGTCCCGGAATGATGATGCGGCGCGACAAGGTCCTGCCTGCGATGCCGCTGTCGGCGATGGCCTTCATCACCGCCATGGGCGTGAACGCCCCGGCAGCCACCGCATTGTCGGCCGTGAGCCCGTTGGTGTCCACGACCACCACGAAGGCCGGGACGCGAGCGGCTTCGAAGATGAGGCGGAGGATGCGGTGGGTGACGACCGAGTTGCCGGTGAGCAGTACAGGGCTGCTCTCGTCCGGCGAATTGAACTCTACCAGGCGGTCGGTCACCTTCTGCTGCATGGGGTCGCTCTCCGGCAGCCGTATGTCGAGGGATAGGACAGCATCGATCGCCGCCGCCATCCTCGGAGGTATGGCCTCGCACTCCCCGGCCCGCGCCGTCCCGTCTATCAGCATCTGCGCGAACTCACTCCAGCTCCCTGCCTTGCAGGCCGCCCTCTCTCCCTCGGGAAGGTATCTCTGGACGTCCTCCGCCTTCAGCTTGTACAGGTCGATCTCCTCTATGGTCATGTTCTCCTCCTTTGACGAGGCCGCATGGCGGGCCGCGTGGTCCGTTCACATTCTCGTCGTACTCCTCCTTATTGAACCATCATCGTTGTAATACCTCTTCCGGAAGTACAGTGCCAGGTTCACCAGCGATATGAGCACCGGCACCTCCACCAGGGGGCCGATCACGGCGGCCAGCGCAACACCGGAGCCGATGCCGAACACGCCGACCGCTATGGCGATGGCCAGTTCGAAATTGTTGCTGGCGGCGGTGAAGGACTGCGCCGCGGTGTGCGGGTAGTCGAACTTCAGCCTCATCGACACCCCGAACGACAGTAGGAACATGATGAGGAAGTAGGCCAGTAGAGGTATGGCAATGCGGACGACATCCAGCGGAAGCCTCAGGATGTTCTCCCCCTGCAGGGAGAACATGACCACGATGGTGAACAGCAGCGCCAGCAGCGATACCTTGGAGAGCTTTGGCATGAACTTGGTGTCGTACCATTCGGCGCCCTTGCGCGGGAATAGCGTGTACCGCGTGACGATCCCGGCCAGGAACGGTATGCCGAGATAGATGAGCACGCTTACCGCCACTGACACCACGGAAATGTTCACCGAAACGCCGGAACCGGGCGAGATGAAGTCCGACAGCACCGTGATGAGGAAGTAGGCATAGAACGAGTACAGGATGATCTGGAAGACCGAGTTCAGCGCTACTAGTATGGCGGCGTACTCACAGTCGCCGTCGGCCAGCTGGTTCCACACCAGCACCATTGCGATGCACCTTGCCACGCCGGTAAGTATCAACCCTATCCGGTATTCCGGAAGGTCGGGCAGGAATATCCAGGCCAGCGCGAACATCAGCAATGGACCGACCACGTAGTTCAAGGCGAGCGAGGTGGAGAACATCGCCTTCGACCCGGGCATCCTCGTAATCTTGCCCAGTTCCTCGTACTTCACCTTGGCCAGCGGCGGGTACATCATGAGGATGAGGCCGATGGCGATCGGTATCGACGTAGTACCGACGCTGAACGAATTGATGGCGTCCGCCACTCCGGGAAAGAGCACCCCGACGGAGATGCCCAGCGCCATGGCCGCGAAGATCCAGATGGTCAGGTAACGGTTGAGGAACGACAGCTTCTTTGGCGCCGCACCAGGCGGCGGGCAGTACTCTCCGGCGATCTCGCTCATGGTCTACCCTTCTCAGTAGATTTCAAATATAATTGAAACGAATTTTGTATATTAATAGGTTCCTAACCATTGTTATCCCTGGCAATCATACTGGATGATAGTTCATCTTACGAGGATGGCGCTGCTAATCTGCATCCATGGCTCCCCTCTCGGTTTTTCGGATGGCCGATTGGCCGGGGCCAGAGTGATCCTGCTCAAGTGTCCCTTTTTATCAGGTCATTAATGCTGGTCCGGGCCACCAAAACGTATCTAAACCATTTCTCTTGCCTGAATGCATTAGTCGTGGCGCAGAGAGGTCAAATGGATACGAGTGTCGAGCACCGCTCTGACCCAAATCAATAGCCAAGATTCGATCAAGCGCCTCGTCATTGAATCATGCACCTAATTCTGCTGAGAAAGCGTGTTAGGCCATTATTTAGATTACAGACATTCCTCCTCAGTTGCTCTATCGGCTACTCCGTTCAGTTTCGAGCATATACGCTCCGCATCTCCCCTAGAACTGGCCTGTATCAGTGCCTTTCCGCTCGAAAATAGTCTGAGCACAACTCCCTCGTCCTCAAAAAGTGCAGTCAGAACGGGCCCATGCCTTGAGATCTCGACGCCAGGCATGCAGGAGAGGTGCCGATCGAACGTGTCAAGGTCTAACGGGCCGTGTCCATTGGCTTCATAGTCCTCGATAGATGAGCACAGTTTTCTCAGTTTGAATGGCATATGCCCTTTCTAAGCGCCATTTTGGCTCTGGACAAACGCCTTGCTTGCACGACGGTTCATCCCTCGACGAACTCGATGGCGAGCGGGATCCCCTTTCTGGTCATGGAGCGTGCGATCATCCCCGCTTCCGCCCATAGTGCGGTCATCACTCCGGAGGGGAGGAGGCAATTGGCGCTCATTTCTGCACTCAGGAAGTTGCGGAACACTTTACTCTCTCCCTTGTCGGTCAGATCGATCAACGAGAGGGGCCCTAAGCTCTCGACGTACCGCTGGGCTTTCTCACAGCTACTGCTCGCCCGGACGACATAGTTACCGTCGTCGGCTGATTCCGCCGTGATCTCGGTACTGTTCTCGCACGGGAACATGTTCACTCTCACCTTGGTCGTCATGGTATCATCGATGCCTTCCCATTTTGATAGATCAGAAGATAGGAGTAATTCGTTTTAAAAATATTTGTAATGGTATTGCGGTGCAGGAGAGGATCCGCCGTGGCCACTGGAGGCGAAGACATTTATGAGCCTCCAGCGCTCTTCCCCTCCATCAGATGAAAGATGGTGAAAAGGTCGATAGGCAATGTCGGGACCAGGATTGCTCCGACGTTATGAACCTCCCCGAAGAGGTGGAAGAATCCCTCCGCCAGCGAGGCGGCATGGATGCGGTCCGTTCCGCCATTCCCGAACGGCAGGACCTTGAGGCGGAGGCCAGGGTGTTCCAGGCGCTCTCTGAGCCCATAAGACTGCAGATCGTCCATGCCCTCTCGGTGTGCGACCTGTGCCCCTGCGTCATGAAGGAAATTGCTGACCTATCGGACTCCAGGCTATCCTATCACCTCAACATACTGGAGAAGGCGGGTCTGATAGGCTCCATTCCGCAGAAGAGATGGCGAATATACTCCCTCACGGCGCTGGGACGCGCGTTCGTCGAGACGTGGAAGACCGAAGGATGGCGCTGAGGGCCCGCGCCTCGTCCCAGGAATCCTTTATTAGCGCGCACGTCGAGTGAGGGAACGATGTGCGAGTCGACAGTTCTCTTGAAGTCCGCCGAGGGCATCAGTTCGATCATGCCGGAGGCGATCGCGGTGCGCGACGATGGGGGAATCATCACCTGCGTGGACATCCTGGGCCGCGAGGTCACGGTCGATGGCGCCCGGATAGCCGAAATCGACCTGCTGAGGCACCGCGTGCTGCTGTCGAGGTCTTAGATGCCGCTCAAGATCGCCGTGTCCGGCAAGGGGGGAGTAGGCAAGACCACCGTGGCGGCGCTGCTGGCATCGCAGTATGCCCGGGACGGGATGAACGTCGTGGCCGTCGACGCCGATCCCGCCTCCTCGCTGCCGGCCGCGCTGGGCGTCCCTCGAGAGATCAGGAAGGACATCGTTCCCCTGTCCGAGATGCTGGACGTGATCGAGGAACGTACCGGCGCCAGGCCCGGCGAGAGCTACGGCAGCATGTTCTCCCTCAACCCCAAGGTGGACGACCTCGTGGACAAGTACGCCGTCCAGGGCATCGAGAACGTTAAGGTAATGGTCCTGGGGACGATCAAGGCGCCCGGCTCCGGTTGCTTCTGCCCCGAGTCGGCGCTGCTCAAGAACCTCATGTCCCACCTGGTGCTGGACGACGAGCACGTGGTCATCCTGGACATGGAGGCCGGACTGGAGCACCTGGGCCGGTCGACCGTACGCTCGGTGGACGTGCTGTTGGTGGTGGTCGAGCCGGGGCGGCGCTCGGTGGAGACGGCCGTAAAGATCGCCGCCATGGCCCGATCCCTGGGCATCGGGAACGTGCTGGCCATCCTGAACAAGGTGAGCGACAATGCCCAAGAGAAGGAGCTGCGCTCAATGCTGGAAGAGGAAGGCATCGAGGCGGTGGCGGTCATACCTCACGACCCGGAACTGGTCTCGGCGGACCTGGCCGGCAGGCCGACATCATCGTCCGCGGCCGAGGAGGCGATGACCTCCCTGAGGACGCGGATCGAGCAACTGCAATAAGCTTCGGCGGGGCCGAAGCATCGCCCTGCCATGGTTATATTCACCATGCTCGCTATACGCGCTCATGGCGGACGAGTATCCCGAGATCTTGTCGGTGGAATGCCTGAGGAGGCCTTCCAAGCAGGAGTACACGAAGGAGGAGATGGACCAGAAGGTCGAGGAGAGGACCATCGACCGTACGTCCCAGATCGTGCTGAGGAAGGCCATGGAGGATGGCACCGACACGGTATGGGACCGTTTGGAGCGCCAGACGCCGCATTGCAAGTTCTGCTCCGAGGGCGTGTCCTGCCAACGCTGCGCCATGGGTCCCTGTCGGATCATGGGCGGGGACCGCACCCGGGGGGTGTGCGGCAACGACGCCCATCTGATAGTAGCAAGGAACCTCCTTGACTGGGTGGCCATGGGCGCCGCCGCCCACTCCGACCACGGAAGGGACGTTGTGGAGGCTGTATTGAAGGGCGCGACCGGCGGGGCGCCCGACTATCCCGTGGGCGACGTGGAAAAGCTCAACCGCCTGGCCAAGGAATACGGCATCGACACCGGCGGAACGACACAGCAGACGGCCGAGAGGCTGGCCCTGGCCATGCTGGACGAGTTCGGCACCGTGCGGGGCGAGCTGCAGATGATCAAGCGCGTCCCGGCCGCCAGCCTGGAGGTGTACAAGAAGGCCGACATCATGCCGCGTGGCATCGACCGGGAGGTGGTGGAAGCCATGCACCGCATACACATGGGCGTCGGCAACGATCCCTACGGCGTCGTCATGCAGGGCTTCCGCGCCTCAATGTCCGACGGCTGGGGCGGCTCCATGCAGGCCATGGAGATGTCCGACGTGCTGTTCGGGACGCCCGAGATCAAGACCTCTCGCGTGAACCTGGGCGTCCTGAAGAAGGACCATGTGAACGTGGCGCTGCACGGCCACAATCCCGTCCTGTCGGAGATGCTGGTCAAGGCGGCCGCCGACCCTGACATCGTGGCCAGGGCCAAGAAGGTGGGCGCCGCCGGCATCAACCTGGTGGGCCTATGCTGCACCGGCAACGAGCTGCTGATGCGCAAGGGCGTCCCCCAGGCCGGGAACCACCTGGACCAGGAGCTGACGATCATCACCGGCGCGCTGGAGGCCATGATCGTCGACTACCAGTGCATCTTCCCCTCGCTGCCGTTCACCGCCGCGTGCTACCACACCATCATCTTCTCCACCTCGCCCAAGGGCACCATGGCCGGCTCGGAGTACGTCGAGGTGAGCCCCGAGAACGCCTACCAGCAGTCCAAGCTCATGCTGGAGAGGGCCATCGACAACTACCCCAACCGCAACGAGCAGAAGGTGCTCATTCCCGACGAGCCGGTGGAGTCCATGGTGGGCTTCTCGGTGGAGGCGATCAAGAAGGCGCTGGGCGGAAGCCTCAAGCCGCTGCTGGACGCCATCGTCTCGGGAAAGATCCGCGGAGCGGTGGGCATCGTCGGCTGCAACAACCCGCACATCAGGCACGACTACGGGCACGTGGAGCTGGCCAAGAGGCTGATCAAGAGGGACATCCTGGTCGTGGAGACGGGCTGCGCGTCCATCGCGTCCGGCAAGGCCGGGCTGCTGAAGCCCTCGGCCATCGAGATGGCGGGGAAGGGCCTCAAGGAGGTGTGCGGCTCGCTGGGGATCCCTCCGGTGCTGCACATGGGCTCCTGCGTGGACAACACCCGCATACTGAACCTGGTGGCCGAGCTGGCCTCCATGGCCGGGGTTCGCATCGACCAGCTGCCGGTGGCGGGGGCGGCGCCGGAGTGGTACTCCCCCAAGGCGGTGTCCATCGCCGAGTACTTCGTCGGCACGGGCGTCAGCACCCTGCTGGGCGTGATGCCCCGCATCGGCGGCAGCCCGTTCGTCACCAAGATGCTCACCGACGACATCGAGCACCTGTTGAACGCCAAGTTCTGGGTGGAGCCCGATCCCAGCAAGGCCTGCGCCATCCTGTTCGATCACATCGAGCAGAAGCGCCAGGCCCTGGGGATGTGAGCCCGGGCCCC
>LJKK01000121.1 GCA_001421185.1 Methanomassiliicoccales archaeon RumEn M1 | reverse complement strand
GACCCCGCTGGCACCGGCCTCCACCGCCATGGCCGCGAAGCGCTCGGCGAACTGCGCGGTGAACTCCCGCCCCCCAGGATGGGACATCTCCGTGACGACGAAGACGTCCCCTCCGGACGCCGCCTCCACCGCCGCCCTCAATGAGTCGGAGCCGGTGAACGCATGGACGATCAGGCCGGAGGCGCCGCGCTGGAACGCCTGCTCAGCGATCAGCCGAACGGTGTTGGGGATGTCGGCCACCTTGAAGTCGCAAATGACCGGAGCGCGCTTGGCGAGCTCGGTGATCATGGCGGGGCCGGAGGACAGCACCAGGGGCCAATTGATCTTGATGGCGTCGACCAGGTCTCCCACCTCGTCCGCCACCCGCAGGGCCTTCCGCTCATCCGTCTCGTCGAGCGCCAGCACGATCCGGCTGTTCTTTCTCATCCAGTCACCGCGGGGGGATGCCCGTGCGGCTATTTAGCTTGCCTGGCCTCGGTCAGGCGGCCCTGGAGGCCATCAGCCGCCCCATGCTGATCAGCCAGGAATCGGAGGCCTGACGCTCGGAGGACGTCGACAGCATGATCAGCCCCATGACGTTGCGCTCGGTGAAGATCAGCGCCCGCATCCTCCTCGACGGGTGGCCGGCCACCTCGATCATGGCGGCCATGTCGCCCAGGTCGAGCCTGGTGAGACGCAGGAAGCCCATCTTGGCCAGCGTTCCGGCGAAAACCCGGGCGGCGGTCTCACGGTCGTTGTACACCACCACCTCGAAGCTGGTCGCGGCCTTCTCCACCCCGTCCTCGGAGATGACGAAGCGGCGCACGGCGTAGTCCCGCTGGCCGAACTTCGGTTGCTCCAGGACGCTCACCTTCTTCTCCTTCCAACGCGGGGACAGGTCCTCAGACCGGATGCACATGTCCCTGGCGGGGGTCCGTATGGGCCGCTCGAGCTCCATGCCCGAGAGCGTCTCCCCGTCGAACGAGAACGCTGCCTGCGAACCACCCTCTCTGTACGATCTCACCCTTTTCCCTCCGCGATTTAATTTCGAGCTGCTTGTATTTAGTTCTTTCAATATCTCCCGGCGGCCCCCGGGCGGGAGCGTCGCCCGTTATCTTTATTATTCCCGCCGACCTCATTCGCCAGGATGGCGATGAAGAGCATGGAGGCTGGGTCCGCCTATACTGGTCGGCTGCCCAAGGGCTGCCTGCAGTGCCGCCGGGGAAGCAAGATGGTGCTGCTGATAACGGGCCGCTGCTCCACCGGCTGCTTCTACTGCCCCCTGTCCCTGGAAAAGAAGGGGCGGGACGTCCTGTACGCCAACGAGAGGAGGTGCGCCACCGACGAGGAGGTGCTTGACGAGGCCAGGATGATCGGGGCCGAGGGGACCGGCATCACCGGCGGGGACCCCGTGCAGAGCATAGAGCGCACGCTGCACTTCATCCGCCTGCTGAAGGGCGAGTTCGGGGAGCGGCATCACATACACCTGTACACGTCATCCATGGACGTCGAGGCGTTCCGTCGCCTGGAGGAGGCCGGCCTGGACGAGCTGCGGCTGCATCCGCCGGTGGAGATGTGGGACCGGATGGACGAGACGGGGCTGGAGGAGTTCCTCGGGACGACCTCGATGAAGGTCGGGTTCGAGGTGCCCTCCCTGCCGGACGAGGAGGAGAGGACCGAGCGGCTGATCGACTTCGCCGAGAGGGCGGGGATGGCCTTCGTCAACCTCAACGAGCTGGAGTTCTCCGAGGGGAACTGGGACGCGCTGGAGGCCCGCGGCCTGGGGATACGCGACGAGCTGTCCAGCGCGGTGCTGGGCAGCGAGGAGGCGGCCCTGCGACGCTTCGGTTCGCGGCGGGACGTCCCGGTGCACTACTGCTCCTCCCGGTTCAAGGACAGCGTTCAGCTGCGCCGGCGCATCAAGCGTCGGGCGAGAAGGGCGGCAAGGCCCACCGACATCATCACCCCGGAGGGCACGCTGCTCAAGGGAGTGGTAGAGGGGCCTGTGGAGGAGGTCGTCGGCGTCCTGCGGGAGCTCGAGGTGGAGGACCACCTGTTCTTCGAGGATAAAGAAAAGAAGAGGGTCGAGGTGGCCCCCTGGGTTTGGAGCATATCGCCGACCAGCTTCCGTACGACTCCTTCCTGGTGGAGGAGTACCCGACGGCCGATCGGCTGGAGGTCGAGCGGGAACCGCTCAGGCCACGCTGATGCTCTGGACGTTGTGGTGCCGGTTCACGATGTCCCGGGCGATCTTCAGGTTGCGGCCGTTCTTGCCGATGGCGCGCCCCTTGACCTGCGGGTCCACCGTGACCGTGGCGTGCACCACGGTCCCACGGTTCTCGATGACCACGTTCTGCACGTTGTAGTTGTAGAACACGTTGCGGATGAACTTCTCCGCATCATCGGAGTACTCGATGACCTGGATGTTCTTCCCGGTCTGGTTCTTCAGGCGGATGACGTTCTCCCCGCCCTTACCCACCGCGCGGTTGGCCTGACCCGGCTCGACGACGAAGACGAGCTTGTCCTCAGCTTCCATGCAGTCCTTCACCCGGGTCTTGGTCACCTGCTCGAACAGGTTGATGTACCGGAGGGTGTCCTCGGTGAAAGTGATTTCCGTAGGCATATGATCACAACGAAAGTATGTTCGACGTTCCCTTGTCGATGACCGCCAGAGCGGACACGGAGAACGGTTTTCCGCACAGAGCCCCTAGCTCCATGTTGTTGCCCTCAAACTTGACCACCTTGATGTTGTGGTTTCCGGATCTGAGGAATTCACTCGGGCAGTTCTCGGCCACGATGACCATCTTGGCCTCGCCGCCGTTGACCGCCTTCTCTGCCTGCTGCACGCCGTAGACCACCTTGCCGGTGGTCGCAGCGGCCTTGATCGCTCGTCCCAAATCTATCATTGCTCTGCCCCCTTACGCTTGGGCTGGTACACTAGGTTGACAGCACCTGTCCCCAGTGTAACTGGTTGTCCTACTATGATGTTTTCTGCCACTCCGTCCAGGAAGTCCGTCTCTCCGGTGAGGGCGGCATGCAGGAGATGAGTGGCGGTGATCTCGAAGGCTGCCCTTGCCAGTACGCTCGACTTCCTTCCCGATATTCCGTGCCTGCCGATGGCCTTGACGTCGCCGTCGTTGGTCATCAGGTCGGCCACGAGCATGATGTGCCGGATGTCCACGGTCAGACCCTGTTCCTCCAGCGTTCTCGAGGCCTCGTTGATGATGCTGTTCCGGGCGGCCTCCACTCCCAGAACCTCATATATCTCTTGGATGGAGTTGGTCGTGGTCCTGGAAGGGTCGACATGCTCCTCCTTCAGCACGTCACGCAGGTTGGAGCCCGCGGTGTATATGACGTACTCTGGCCCCTCCTTCCTCAGGATGGCCCTCTCGATGCCGTCGACGCCCTGTATGGCCGCGTCCCGGGCCGCCTGAACGATGTTCTGCAGCCTCTTGAAGGACGGCTCCTCGTTCTCAGGAGTGGACAGGACTATCTTTCCATCCTCTATCTTGGCCAGCTTCTTCAGCCGGCGGTCCTTGTCGAGCTTCTCCACGATCTTCTCGAGCGTGATGCCCTTCTGCTCCATCTTGACCTCGTCGGGGTGCACGACGACCCTCATGTTGACGATGTCGGTCTCGATGTCCGCTATATCGGGCAGGGTGGTCTTCTCGATCCTGGAGGCGACCTTGCGGACGGCGTCGACGTCGCCGGCCACCTCAGGGACGATGTGGATCGTCATCAGGGGAGTGCTGGGCACCCTCCTGGCATCCACGATCTCGATGAGACGGGGAAGACCCAGGGTAACGTTGATCTCGGCCACACCGGCGTAGTGGAAGGTACGCATGGTCATCTGCGTGCCCGGCTCCCCTATGCTCTGGGCGGCCAGGATGCCGGCCGACTCGTTGGCGTCCATGAGGTGCTCCTCGAAGCGCTGATGGGCCTTCTGCAGTAGGGCCTTGATCTTGCTCTCCTCCAGGTCGTACCCATCGATGCGGGACGCCAGCTCGCTGATGACGCGCCTCGACAGCCTAAGGTCGAGCTCGTCGGCCATGTCGGTTAGCTTCTCCTCCATGGGGGTGAGGGGCTTGGTCTTGGAGATCTCGCGGAAGTCCACCTTGACCGCGGGAGCGGCCTCGACGGCCTTCTTCTCCGCCTTCTTGCCGCCCTTCTTGGCCGGACCCACCAGCCTCTGCACGTTGGCGGCCTCCTCCTCGCCGAGGCCCAGGGAGACCAGGTCGCCCAGGGGCGCTTCCGCGATGGCGCCCAGGCTGGTATACTGCGAGAGCAGAAGGTCTATGGTGGCATCGGGGATGCCGCGCCGGCGGAGGGCGTTCTGAGTGTCCTTACGGGCCATCAGTCATCACCTCCCATCTCGTACTCGGGTTCTTCAAGCTCCTCTTCCTCCATGGTCTCCATGAGGTCCTTCTCCACGGTGGCGTACCCGACCTGCTTGGTCTCGCCGAACTTAGCGAGGAGGTCGGCTTCGTCGCCCAGCACCTCGGAGAGGATGTCGTCCACGTCCACCGCGTCGCCGTGCACGCTGCGGGTGGGATCGATGCCGTCCTCACCGTAGTGCAGCTGGACGATCATGTCCGCGGTGTTGCGGACGGTGCCGTCCTGCTTCAGCTTGAGGTCCTCCAGGGCGCTTATGAGACGCCGCTGCATGTACCCGGAACGGGACGTCCTGACGGCGGTGTCCACCAGACCCTCCCTTCCACCCATGGAGTGGAAGAAGAACTCGGTGGGGGTGAGGCCGCTCTTGTAGGAGTTCTTGACGAAGCCCTTGGCCTCGGCGCCCAGGTCGCCCTTCTTGAAGTGGGGCAGCGTCCTGTTCCAGTACCCGCGGGACAGCCTCTCGCCCCTGACGGCCTGCTGGCCGATGCAGCCCGCCATCTGGGACAGGTTGAGCATGGAGCCCCTGGCGCCCGAGCGGGCCATGATGACCGCCGAGTTGTCCATACCGAGATGGCGGCCGGCGATCTGTCCGGCCTCGTCACGAGCGCGTCCCAGCACCTTCATGACCTCGACCTCCAGGGTCTCGTCCAGGGTGCGCCCGGGCATCTGCTCCAGTATGCCCTCGTGGTACGCCTCGACCAGGTCGGAGACCTTCCTGACGGCGTCGTTGAGAGCCTCGTTGATCTGGGCGGTCGCCTCGGCGGGGATGTCCTCGTCGTCGATGCCGGTGGTGAAGCCCTTCGCCATGATGGCACCCACCGCCAGCTTGGTGACGTTGTCGAGGAACATCCTCGAGGCGTCGGAGCCGTAGTCGCGGGTGACCTTGTCCAGGATCTTTCCCTTGAACGAGCCGATGGCCTTCTCGTCGATGGTCCCCTGGAGCAGGGTCCCGTGGCGGATCTTGACGAAGGCATCGAGCTCGCAGTCCTCCTTCTTGCAGGTCTGGCAGTTCTGGCAGATGGAAGCCTTGAAGGTCATCCGCAGGTCCTCGGGCAGGATGAGGGAGAACAGCTCGTGGCCTCCCCAGTACTCCTTGCCGTCGATGATGTGCGGCTCGCCCAGGGGCCTGTGGTGGACATTGGTGAGGATGCTCAGGACCTCCTGCTTGTCGAACATCGGGTTGCGGTGGGTCAGGAGGTACGTCCCGGTGATGTGGTCGTGGATGGCGCCGATGATGGGCCCTCCGAACCTGGGGGACATGATGTGCTCCTGCACCCTCATGAGGATCAGCGCCTCGGCCCTGGCCTCGTCGCTCTGCAGCACGTGCAGGTTCATCTCGTCGCCGTCGAAGTCGGCGTTGTAGGGCGGGCACACGCACAGGTTGAAGCGGAAGGTCTTGGAGGGCATCACCCTGACGGTGTGGGCCATCATGGACATCCGGTGCAGGGACGGCTGCCTGTTGAACAGGACCACGTCCTTGTCCATGAGGTGCCTCTCCACGATGTAGCCAGGCTCCAGCCCTTCGGCGATGAGCTCGGCGTTGCGGTCGGTGATCTTCACCCTGCGCCCGTCGGTGCGGATGATATAGTTCACGCCCGGCACGTACTTCCCGTCGCGCAGCTCCGGCTCGTTGCCGTTGAGGACCATGCGCTTGAGCTCCTCGAGGTTCGAGGCGGTGACATGCACCGGCACGGTGAGCTCCCTGGCCGCCTCGTAGGGGACGCCGACCTCGTTGATGGACAGCGTCGGGTCGGGCGAGATGACGGTACGGGCGGAGAAGTTGACCCTCTTACCGGACAGGTTGGAACGGAAGCGGCCCTCCTTGCCCTTGAGCCTCTGCACCAGGGTCTTGAGCGGCCGGCCGGAGCGGTGCCTGGCCGGCGGGATGCCCGAGGTCTGGTTGTCGAAGTAGGTGGTTACGTGATACTGCAGCAGCTCCCACAGGTCCTCCACGATCAGCTGCGGAGCGCCCGCGTCGCGGTTCTCCCGCAAACGCTGGTTGATCCTCAGTACGTCGACCAGCTTGTGGGTCAGGTCGTCCTCGGACCGGTCGCCGGACTCCAGGGTGATGGAGGGGCGGACCGTCACCGGCGGCACGGCCAGCGCGGTGAGCACCATCACTCCGGGCGGCACGTCTCCGGGTTGATGCCCAGCGGGGGAAGGTCCTCGTCGGGTATGCGCTCCAGGCGCTCCCTGACCTCCTTGGGCGTGAGCTTGTGGCCGTTCTCGCGGAAGGTGGTCGGCTTGTCCAGGGTGATCTTCTCCTGGGGCTGGCCGCAGTGAGGGCAGAACTCCTTCTTGGACGCGCCCTTGGCGGCCTCCTTGGCCATCAGGCGGTAGTCGATGTAGTCCCCGCCCAGGTCGTCGACGGCGTCCATGGCCTTGGACGCCTCGGCCGCCTCCTCGCGCGTCATGAGCAGCCGGCCGCAGGAGCGGCAGGTGGACTGCAACAGCTTCTTTATCTCCTTCACCAGGCCGACGTGGATGACCGGCATGGCCAGGTCGATGTGCCCGAAGTGGCCGGGGCACTCGTCCACCTTGTTGCCGCAGGTCTTGCAGCGCAGACCCGGTTCGATGACGCCGAGATGGGGGTCCATGAGCCCCAGGTCGATGGGGAACCCATCATCGTCGTAGGTGTCGGCGGTGATGACCTTGGTGGCCGACATGCGCCTGATCTCGTCAGGCGAGAGGGTGGCGAACCTTATCGACCCTATCCTTTTCGAAACTCCTCGCATCATCTTAGGTCCTCCAGCTGAAGGCGCATTACGACTCCAAGTGAGAGCAGCTCGTCCAGAAGCAGTTTGAACGCGTACGAGGTCTGCACCAGATGCACATTGGTGTTGTTGCCGCACACGGTGCAGCGGATCGCTCCCCGGCGGTCCATCATGGCGATGTGTCCGCAGTTGGGCTGTCCGCACACATGCAGGTAGGTTCCGTCCGATTCGTCCAGCAGGCGGTCCTTGATGACCATGGCCGCCCCGTGGCCGATCAGGCAGTCCCTCTCCATCTCACCGAACCTCAGACCACCCTGTCGGGAACGGCCCTCGGTGGGCTGCCTGGTAAGTATCTGCACCGGGCCGCGGGAACGGACGTGCATCTTGCCCGCCACCATGTGGTGCAGCTTCTGATAGTAGATCACGCCGGTGAAGATGTTGGCCTCGATCTTCTTGCCCGTGCGCCCGTCGTACATGACCTCCTTGCCAGTGTGGCGGAAGCCGTTCTCCACCAGGGACTCGCGGAGCGCCTCCTCCTTCTCTCCGGAGAAGGAGGTGCCGTCGATGGCCCTTGCCTCCATGGCGCCGACCTTCCCGCCGATCATCTCCAGCACGTGGGCGATGGTCATACGGGAAGGGATGGCGTGCGGGTTGATGACCAGGTCCGGGGTCACGCCGTCCACGGTGAAGGGCATGTCCTCCTGGGGGACCAGCAGTCCTATGACGCCCTTCTGGCCGTGCCTGGACGCGAACTTGTCGCCCAGCTCCGGTATCCTCTCGTCGCGCACCTTGACCTTGACGAGGCGGGAGCCGTTCTCCGACTCGGTGAGCATGACCGAGTCGACGTACCCGCTCTCGCCCGGACGGATGGTCACCGAGGTCTCCCTCCGCTTCTGCGGGGTCAGGAAGTCGGTCTCCTCCTCCAGGAACCTCGGCGGGGAGGTCTTTCCGACCAGCACGTCGCCTCCCGTGACCCACGTTTCCGGCGAGATCAGACCGTCCTCGCCCAGGTTGCTGTAGGCTTGGTCGGCGCGGGCCCCGCGGACGTCGGGGGACGGTATCTCGAAGTGGTCCTCCTGTCCGCCGGGGTAGCGGCGCTCCTCCGCGCGGTACGTCCGCAGGAAGGTGGACCGGCCCAGGCCGCGCTCCACCGACGCCTTGTTGAGGACCAGGGCGTCCTCCATGTTATACCCGTGATAGGAGAGCACCGCCACCACGAAGTTCTGTCCGGCCGGCCTCTCGTTGAAGGAAATGAAGTCCATGGGCTTGGTCTGCACCATCGGCTTCTGGGGGTAGTGCAGCAGGTGGCCGCGGGTGTCCGGCCGCTTGCGGTAGTTGGTGGTGCTGAGACCCAGGGACTGCTTGGCCATGCCCGAGCCCATGGTCACACGGGGGGGACGAGTCGTGCTCGGGGTACGGCACCATGGCCGCCGCCACGCCCAGGATGCACATGGGGTCGACCTCCAGATGGGTGTGCTCGGGAGTGATCAGCAGCGGAACGCTCATCTCGCCCTGGCAGTGCTTGCACTGCAGCACCGCATCGGACGACTCGGAGCCGGGGTTCATCCAGTCCACGTCGGTGGGCGAGAGGGCCTTCTGGCAATGGGGGCACCGCTCCGGGGGCTCGTATGGCGACACCGCCACATAGGCGTCCTCCTCCTCCTCGGCGTCGATCCATTCCATGACGCCCTCGCGGAGGAGGTCGGACCAGTGGAGCTTGCCCTCCCTGATCTCCTCGATGTGCCGGCGGGTGAGGATGGTCCTCCCCTCCTGCACGATAAGGATCGGGCGGCGTAGGCGGCCCTCGTCGCAGTTGATGATGACCTCGTTCATCTCGTCGTCGTAGCGGATGTTGATCTCCGTCGACAGCAGACCCTGGCGGCGGCCGGCCCGGATCTCCGACACCAGCAGCCGGGGGTTTTCGATCTGTCCCACCAGGTCCCCGTTGACGTACACCTTGGCGCCGCTGCGGACGTCGTCCGCCCGCACCTCGGTGACGCCGCGATCGCGGAGGATCCAGTGGACGTCCTCCTCGCGGAAGCCTTCCGACACGTCGATGATCAGGGCCGCGTTCTTGACCAGTCCGCAGTTCTGACCCTCGGGGGTCTCGTTAGGGCACAGCCGCCCCCACTGGGTGGGGTGCAGGTCACGGGCCTCGAAGTGAGGCTGCGATCTGGTGAGGGATGAGGTGACCCTTCTCAGGTGGGAGAGGGTGCTCATGTTGGAAGTGCGGTCCAGGAGCTGGGAGACGCCGGCGCGGCCCCCCACCCAGTTGCCGGTGGAGAGGGCGTGCAGCAGGCGGTGGGTGAGCAGGTCCGGTCGGATGGACGAGCCCACGCGCAGGTCCTTCCTCTTGGCGAAGGTCTTCTCCAGCTGGTACTTGAGGTCCTTCATGACCTGGGTGAAGGCCACCCTGAACAGGTCCTCCATGAGGTCCCCGGACAGCTTGAGACGCTTGTTGGCATAGTGGTCCTTGTCATCCTCCTTCCTCATCCCGATGCTGAGCTCCAGGACGTTGCGGGCGATCCTGCCCAGGAAGTGGGCCTTCTTAATGCGGTCCTCCTTGGTGTCGCCCAGGTGGGGAAGCAGGGAGCGGTCGATGATGGACTCCACCTTCTTCTCCCTGTACTCCTTGGCCTGCCCGGTGGCGAACTTGCGCTCCAGGTAGGTGATGGCGTCCTCGGTGGTGAAGATGCCGTTCGGGGGGTAGAGCTTCTTGTCGTGGCACTCCTCGATGTTGGCGTACACGATGTTGGCCATCTCCGGGACGCTCACGATGGCGTCGTAGATGTCCTTGTCCTCGTCCATCCCCAGGGCCTTCATGAGGGCCACCAGCGGGATCTGCCCGGTGGCGGCCGGAACGGTCACCATGAGGATGCTGTCCTTCTTCTTCTCCACCAGGGTAAGGGCGCGGTAGCCCTCCTTCTGCGAGAAGACCTTGGCCACCTCCAGCTGGGTGCCGTACCGCTCGTTGAACTCGACCATGACCCGGTTGGGGGCCAGGTCCTCGAGGGTTATGAGGACCCTCTCGGTCCCTCCGGTGATGAAGTATCCGCCCGGATCGGCCGGGTCCTCACCGGCCTCCATGAGCTTCCGGCGGTACTCCTCGTCGGACAGCTCGCGCTCCTCCTCCATGTTGTCCCGGTGAAGGGTGCAGCGCTTGGAGCGGAGCATGATGGGAAGGTCGCCGAGGTGGACCTTCTCGGGCTCCTTCTCGATGCCGTCCTCGATGACGGTGAAATCCAGCTCGATGGGGGCCATGTAGTTAAGGTTCCTCAACCTCGCCTCCATGGGGGTGAGGCTGTGGGTGGCCCCGTTGGCCTCCCGGACCACGGGAGTGCCGACGCGGATGGTGGGGCGGGCCTGGGGGTCGATCATCCCGGTCTTCTCGTCCCTCCTGCGACCCACGCGGATCTTGATGACGCGGCCGTTGGTGCGGTTGGGGTCCAGGCTGATGACCCCGCGCTCGGTGTCGTCCGCGGTGACGCGCAGGTTGTCCACGATCTTCTGCATCCTGCTGTTGGGATTGTCCAGGGTCGATAGGAAATCGTTGTAGCTAGAAATGTGATGGTTTACGATGCTGCTCTCCTTGAAATATAGGTTGATTAGGTCCCGCAAGCGTTCTTCACCCCTTTACATCCTTCACTACCAGGCGGTACACTTCGAACGATTCGGCGGTCTCGCTCTTGCGAACGATCCGGATGATCCGCCCCTCTGCGATCGGGCCGTGGACCATCTCCAGCAGCTTGATGCAGGCGTCTCCCTTCCTGATCTTGGGCAGTTGGTCCCTGGTAATCTTAAGCTCGGACAACTTCTGCTGGGCCTCCTCCTCGGACATCAGATGATGCTCCGGGACGAGCTCGTGCGTTAAAACGTTGAAATCAGATTCGGCCACCTTAAATCACCTCGATACCTCTCACTGAACACTCCTCGGACCGTGCCAAAGTTATAAAAGACCACCCCGTTGGCTTCCCGACCTTTGCGCCTTCCATTCGTCCTTCTCCTTAAATGTCAGAGCGGGCTCGCGGGGATTTTCGGAGAGCACGGGAAGGCCGTGCCCTTTTCGAACCCCGGACCACCTGGTTAAAAGCCAGATGCTCTTTCTAGGGACAGATGCACAAGGCAGTGCAGTCCAACCTAGCTGAGCTACGAGCCCTTGGCAAGCTAACCGGCATTGCAGAAGGGCATGTAAAGACTCAAAGTATATAAGCATTCCCGACAGCGCTGGGACTCGCTACGGAACCCGTCGCCGGCCGACCGCCGGAACCGTCCCACGGTAGGCATCCTTGTAATATATACATTTCAAGCTCGTTATCTCGACGTGGGACGGACGAACGTCGTCCTGGCCGTCCGGCGACCTTGCGGGGGTGCCGCCAACGGCCTCGCCGGCGAGGCCGGCAAAGCTATGTCTACCCCCGCCGCCGTAGAGAGCGTGTGAACGGCGCTCCCTCGACCGGGCGAACGGCCAGGGTGCTATCCTACGACGAGAGCGAGCTGGAGCGCTATGAGGTGCCGGTCGAGGAGGCGCTGAAGGCCATCGGCCGCCGCAAGGTGGAATGGATAAGCGTAGACGGAGAGCTGGACGACGAGCTCCTGGAGCTCATCGGCAGCCGGACGGCGGTCGACCCCTACGAGATGAGCTCGGTTATCGTTTACTCCCGCGGGAGGGCGCGCATGGAGGACCTGGGCGGCGCGGTCTTCCTCACCTGGTCCACGGCCGACAGCACCGACGGGGGGATGAGGGTCCAGCCCACCTACTTCCTGCTGGGGCCCGACTTCCTGATATCGGTCCAGGACAGCGAGGGGCACTATGAGGAGGTCATCGACCGGCTGAAGAACGAGAGGTCCCGGCTGAGGAGGAGCGGGCCGGGCTTCCTGTTGTACTCGATGCTGAACGCCACCGCGGAGGAGTTCTTCGACCGCGTGGAGGAGCTGTCGGACGACATCGGCAGGCTGGAGGACCGCATCATGGACTCCTCCGACCGCCGGCAGCTGGAGGAGGTCGGCCTCATGAGGGACCGGGTAAGCGCCATGTGGCGGGCGATATGGCACCTCAGGGAGGCCTCGGAATCCCTGTCGGACCGGCCCGCCATGGTCATCCAGGACGCTGACCGGTCGTACTTCGCCGAGCTCTTCAGCAGTTTCGACCTGCTGCTCCATGAGATCGACTCGCTGTACCAGATGATACCGCAGCTGATCGACCTGTACTCCAACAGCGTGAGCCAGCAGCTTAACCTCATCGTGAAGGTGCTGACCGTGTTCTCGGTGGTGTTCGCGCCCCTGACGCTGATCGCCGGCATCTTCGGCATGAACTTCGAGAACAGGCCCGAGGTGAGCCATCCCCTGGGCTACCCGCTGGCGCTACTGCTCATGATAACGGTGTCGGTCGTCATGCTGCTGTTCTTCTACAGAAAAGGTTGGTTGACCTCGGTTCAGAAGAGAGATTAAATACATAAACAAAACTTCATCGGCTCACATTCGGTGATCATCATGGATTATGAAAAAGCCTGCAGCTCATGCGGAATCCGCCTCGGCAAGGGGGACGGAATGGCGTTCTTCAAATGCCCCAACTGCGGAGAGGAAGAGATCGGGCGCTGCCCCAACTGCCGCGATCAGAGCATCCCCTACACCTGCACCAAGTGCGGGTTCTCCGGACCGTGAAGGTGGTAGAATGGGAAGAGTAGCCGCTGTATTCAACGTCGTTCCCGAGAGCCCCGAGGTTCCGGTCGAGGAGGTCATGGCCCAGATACCCAAGAGCGTCCCCGCCGGGGTCGAGGTGGCCACCATGAACGTCAAGCCCTTTGCCTTCGGCCTCAAGGTCATCGAGGTCACCGGCATCATGGACGACACCGAGGGTCTGATCGACAAGTTCGAGGAGTCCCTTCGCTCGGTGCCCCGCGTTCAGGGCGTGGACGCCGTGACCATCACCCTGATCTGATCAGGGAACTCCTTCCCTTTTTTCAATTTTTCAGGACGAGCGGGCTGGGCGCAGGGGCGAAGCGCTGGTCCGACCTGTTGGCCGTGAACAGCATCGTGGGAGGACCGCCCGATCAAGGCTCCAGCAGCTCGAAGCCCGAGGACGGGTCCATGGCACGCCGAGCGGTGCAGTCCTCCAGCTCCAGGAGGACGACCTCCAGGATGGTCCACACCACCACGCCGGCGCGGATGCAGCCCGTGGCCGCGGCCCCTTCGCGACCGACCGCCACGTGCGAGTGGAGGGAGGGACGGCCCTCATCGTCGGGGAAGATCGTCCCCACGCCGGTGAGCTCGTGCACGCCCACCAGGCTGTGTATCAGCGGAACGATCGGGCGGGCGCCCCCGTCCTCCGGCCCGGCGGTCAGGCG
>LJKK01000057.1 GCA_001421185.1 Methanomassiliicoccales archaeon RumEn M1 | reverse complement strand
GGGCTATTGGCGGCCGGCGCGGTGGCCCTCCTCAATGCCATGTCCTCCGCCCAGCTGGCGAGGCTGTATCCGGTGTCGGGCGGCACCTATGCCTATGCCGGAAGGAGGCTGGGGGACATATGGGGCTGGATGGCGGGCTGGGGCTTCGTGGCGGGAAAGCTCGCCAGCTGCGCCGCCGCTGCCCTGACGTTCGGCCATTACGCCCTTCCGGGGCAGGCCCCCTGGCTGGCCGCCCTGGCGGTGGCGGCGCTCACGGCGCTGAACTATCTGGGGGTGGAGAGGACGGCCGCCGCCGTCAAGGTCATCGTCCTCGTGACCCTCTCCTCCCTGGTCGCCGTGTTCGTCATGGCCATGAGCGGGGCGTCCGGTCCGCTAGGGTCCCTGCCGCTCCCCAGACCGGACGGCCTGTACGGCGTCCTGCAATCGGCGGGGATATGGTTCTTCGCCTTCGCCGGCTATGCCCGCATAGCCACCCTGGGCGAGGAGGTGAGGGATCCAGAACGCACCATACCGAGGGCGATGGTCCTCTCGCTGGGCATCGTTCTGCTCGTCTACGCGGCGGTCTCGATGGCGGCCCTCCTGGCGATCGGCCCCGAGGCGCTGGCGCGCTCCGACGACCCCCTGGCCATGACGGTCTCGGCCATGGGATTCGGCCAATGGCGGTGGGTGGTGGTGCTCGGCGCCTCGATGGCCACTCTGGGCGTCATGCTCTCGCTGATGGCCGGCATCGACCGAACGCTGTTCGCCATGGCCGCCGACCACCGGATGCCCTCCTACATGGCGAAGGTGCATCCGGTCCACAAGGTCCCTCATCTCGCCGGTGTCACGGTGGGGGTAATCTTGATCATAATCGTGCTCACCGTCGACGTCCGCTCGGCCATAGGGTTCAGCGCCTTCACCGTGCTTCTGTACTACGCCATCACCAACCTCTCGGCCATCACGCTGTCGAGGAGCGAGCGCATGCTGGGGCGATGGTCGGCCTTCGCCGGCCTGCTGGGATGCCTCGTTCTCTCCTTCACCCTGCCACCCGGGGCGGTCATCGCCGGCGGCCTCGTCATGCTTGTCGGCCTGGCCTTGTATCTGGCTCAGTGGCGCCGGGCCCGATCGGCCTGACGGCCCTTGCTCCAGCACAGGAGGTGAAGGCAGCGGCTGCCCCTGTGAGAATGAATTCCACCGCGGGAGCGGGCGAGGACGTGCTCCCTTATCGCTCCTTCCTTGCGAGGCGTGACGTCGGTGAAGATGCTGAAGTACCGAACGAAATGCTCGACGACCTCCTCGGCCGGCATGGCGACCTCGACCTCGGCCCGGACCCGGTACAGCCGAGGGCGCCGACCCGCCGAGGCGAGGATGTTGAGCGGATATCTCACCGAACCATGGTCGCTCGGTTCGAACTTGCCCACGACCTTGCTCCACAGCTCGTTCCTCAGGGCCATCTGGTCCGACGGGCATGCCGTCACATAGCAGCAGCGGGAGCGGGCCGACCGCTCCATGGCCAGGAGGTCGTCGAGCGATGCTATGGCCGGGTTCATGGACGCCAGCACGAGGTCGTGGCCCTCCTGTCGAGGATGGTCCTCCCACCGGCGCAGCACGGTCGCCACGTTCCCTATGCCCCGCGCCGCGCACTCCTGCCGAAGCGTTTCCAGCATCCCTTCCGCTTCGTCCAGGGCGGTGACGGAGCGGACACGGGGCGCCAGCGGCAGGGCGAAAGTGCCCGGTCCCGAGCCGACGTCCAGGACGTCGTCGTCCTCCCTGACCCACCCCTCCTCCGACAGTCGCTGGACGGCCATGGCGTAAAGGGGCGCCTCGGCCCTGACGTTCTGCAGGTAGTATCGGGCGTCGCCGCTCCAGAAGTCCCTCCACCGGTCCTTGTTGTCAACGGTCATCCTCAGGGGGGACCGCGCCCGGGCCGCCCGCCATTCCCTGTCCCAGTCGATCATATGCTTCCACAATCCTTCGCCGCGTTCTCCAGCTCCTTGTCCACAAGCCGTCCCGTGGCGTCCCTGACGCACTTCATGCGCTTATCCGCGATATCGTGTTACGATTTATTAAAACGTAATACTGAAATATCGCGGCTACCATGACCTGCTCATGTCCTCGCGTTACAAGTTGTTCGCCATCCTTGCCGCCGTCCTCGTGGCGGGCGCCGCCATCGCCGCCGTGCTGATGAACGGAGGCGCGGACGGAGGCGACGACGAACCCTCGGCCATCCTGGACATGGCCGGGCGGGACGTCACCGCCGTGGCGGACATGGACGTCGAGCGCCTCATTGCCACTGGCCCCGGAGCATTGCGCTTCGTGTCCTACCTGAACTGCTCCGACCTGGTGGTGGCGGTCGAGCCCAGGGAAGGCCCGGCGTACAACGCCAAATCGTACATGTACGCGTATGGGTACGACGACACCTCTCGTTATGACCGCTCCATCGGCAGCGGCGGCGACGGTCTCATCGAGTATCCCGAACAGCTCCTGATGCTCGAGAACGTACCGCAGGTCATCATATACAGCGTTCCTTCGGCATCTCTAACCTCTCAGCAGCTGGCATACATCGAGACGGCCGAGAGCCTGGGAATGAGGGTGGTGGTGATCCTGGAGCTGGACACCATGCTCGATGGAACGGGCTCGCTCAGCGAGGCGTTCGTCAAGCAGACGACCCTGCTGGGCAAGGTCCTGGACCGCGAAGAGCGGGCTGCCGAGCTGCTCACCTTCATCGAGGCCACCCTTGGCGACCTGAGGGCCAGAGCGGCCTCCGTATCGGCGTCGGAGAGGGAGGCCACCGCCTACATAGGCTCGCTGTCGTACGCGGGGGCCAAGGGCTTCGACCACTCCTCCTCGTGGTACGACCCGTTCGCCATCCTGGGGGTCGACAACGTGGTGACCGGCGGTTCCCAGGTGGTGTACCAGATCAACATGGAGAGCATCCTGGGGGCCCAGCCCGACTATGTCTTCCTGGACCCCACCGGCTATTCCACCTTCATCGCCAACTGGAACGACGGGGCGTCGGCCCAGTCCCGCGAGGCCCTCATGGCGCTGACCGCCTTCCAGGAGGGTAGGGTCTTCATGACGATGCCCTTCATCTGGTACGGGGTGAACTTCGACAACGTCCTGCTGGGCGCGTACCACATCGGCACGGTGATGTATCCCAGCGCCTTCGGCGATGTGGACCTGAAGGAGAAGGCCTCGGAGATCTACACCGCCTTCGTGGGCGAGGACTGCTACGAGGACATGAACGCGTGGTTCATCGAGAACCGCGGCACACCCATCGCTGGAGCGGCTTCCCTATGAGCACGCGTCCGCCATGCATGCGCGCCATCGAGGGCATGGGCCCATGATGGCCGATGAGGACCGGGCCGATGAGCTTACCGCTTATCTTCATCACGTCAGCGTGCGGACGGCCCTATTGTCGGCCATGCTGGCGGCGATGGCCCTGCTGATGATCTACTTCACCACGGTGGGGCCGTACCAGATATCGTTCTGGGACTCGTTGCGTGCCATACTGGACAATGATGGCTCCACCGAGGCCACCATCATCTGGAACCTGCGGCTGCCGCGGGTGGTGGCCGCCGTGCTGGTGGGCGCGGCCATGGGGGTCGCGGGGGCGATCATGCAGTGCGTGCTCAGGAACCCCCTGGCCTCCCCGTTCACTCTCGGGGTGTCCAATGCCGCCGCCTTTGGCGCGGCGGTCGGCATCCTGCTACTGGAGGGAGGCATCGTCCTAGGGCAGTCGGTCACGACCATCCTGATAACCAATCCCTACGTGGTGACGGGCAGCGCCTTCCTAATGGCCCTGGTGGCCATCGGGACCATCGTCCTGCTGGTGCGGGTGACCAGGATCTCGCCGGAGGCGATCGTCCTGACCGGTGTGGCCATCAGCTCGGTCTTCGGCGCGGGCCTGGCCGCTCTCCAGTACTTCTCCAACGAGAGCGCGCTGGCCAACATCGTCCACTGGCAGTTCGGGGACCTGGGAAAGATCAACTGGGACCAGAACCTCATACTGCTGGCCGTCCTGGCCGCGGCCGCCCTGTTCTTCTTCCTGAAGAGGTGGGACTTCAACGCCATGGACGCGGGGGACGAGATGGCCTCGGGGCTGGGGGTCAACACCGATATGCTGCGGATCGCCAGCCTGGTGATGGCGTCGCTGCTCACCGCCGTGGCGGTGTCGTTCGTGGGCGTCATCGGCTTCATCGGACTTCTCGCGCCCCACGTGATAAGGAGGCTGATCGGCAACGACCACCGGTTCCTCATTCCCGGCTCCATGCTGCTGGGCTCGCTCATACTGCTGGTCTCCGATACCGTGGGAAGGAACGTGGGGGACATGCTGAACTGGTTCTTTGCCTCCGGGCTGCCCAGCTTCGTCATTCCCGTGGGCATCATCACGTCGTTCATCGGCGGACCGCTCTTCATCTACATACTGGTCAGGGGGTATAGGAATGTCGATCAGGGCTGAGGCCCTCTCCTTCGGCTACAACGGCCGCCCGGTCATCGAAGACATCGAGCTGGAGTTCCACGGCGACCGCATATATGCCATCCTAGGACCGAACGGCGCCGGCAAGACCACCCTGCTGAAGTGCCTGTGCGGCCTCCTGCGGCCCGACCAGGGCCGCGTCACCGTGGACGGGGAGGACCTATCCTCCTTGACCAGGATGGAGGCGGCCAGGAGGATATGCTATGTGCCGCAGCGGTTCTCCGCCACCCATACCACGGTCTTCGACACCGTGCTCATCGGCCGCCGTCCGCACATGGGATGGGGACCGAGCAGGAGCGACCTCGAGCTGACCAGGGACGCCCTCGGGGCGGTGGGGATGGAAAGCCTGTCGATGCGCTATGTCGATGAGATCAGCGGTGGGGAGCTGCAGAGGGCCCTTATCGCCCGGGCGATGGTGCAGGGGGCCAGGACCATGGTCCTCGACGAACCGACCAGCAGCCTGGACCTGGTCAACCAGCATCGCACGGTGCGTCTGTTGGCCGAAGCCGTCCGGAGCAGGGGCGTGTGCACCGTCATGACCATGCACGACATCAACCTGGCCGCCAGCTGCTCGGACGAGCTGGTGTTCATGAAGGACGGGCGGATCGCGGCCCGGGGGCCGCCCGCCATCATCACCTCCGAGCTGATCGCCGACGTCTACGGCATCGAAGTGGACGTCATCGACCACGGCGGCCTGCCCAGGGCGTTGCCCGCCCATACCGGACCCAGGGCCGGGACCGATCAGAGGCGGTCCGTCTAGGTCAGTAGTACCCAGGCCAAGGCGGACGTTAGGCCATTGTGGAAAAGGTCCTGCTCACAGATCCTTGAGTACGGCGCACCCATGGTCCATGCTCTCCGCACATCTGCGCGGGCCGCTCCAGGCGTCCGAGGCGCTCAATCCCGGCTCTCCGTGATCAGCCATATGGACGCTATCGCGACCGCGGCCGCGATGACGGAGTAGGCCAGGGAGATGGGTATGAGCTATCGGGTCCACCAGGAGGCCGAAGATGAACGGCCCTCCGGCGAGGCCGATGGCCCACGCGCTGTTGTAGATGCCCGTGGCGATACCGTCCGAGCCTTTCCCCACGCGCCTGGATATGGACTCGATGGTGAGCGACAGGCTCGGCGCCCAAAGCATTCCGGAGGTCAGTCCCAGCAGGGTGCCCACCAGCAACAACAATGTGAAGCTATCCATCATCGACAGGATGGAGAACAGAACCGCGAACAGCAACGCGGCCACGACCACTAACATCTTTCTGCCTATCCGGTCGGACAGCCTGCCGAAGAACGGCGGGGATAGCACGTTGGGTATGCTCATGGCGGTGAAGAACGCCCCGATCATTGAGGCGGTCGCCCCGAAGTTCTCGCTCATGTGCAGAGGGTAGGCAGGCTCGAGGATGCCGATGCCGATGGCCCAGATGACGACTATGAGGACGATCGCGAACACCGTCCTTTCCCTGAGCACCTCTCCCCAATCGGTTCGGCCGCATTCGACCCTTCCCGGGCATTGTGGCCTGTACCCTCGGAGCGCGATCACGGTGAGCGACAGGATCGCCAAGGTGAGCGCGGCGGCGACCAGGAAGGGGAAGTTGTACCCTCCCACCTCCGCCAAGGACCCTCCGAACAACGGCCCGGCCATGATGCCGGCGCCCTGAGAGGCGGTCGCGATCCCCAGGGTCCCTCCCATTTTATCGGGCGGCGCCCCTTCCGAGATGAGGGCGAGGCCGGCCGTCATGGTGCACGACGCGGCCAGGCCCTGGAGGCCTCGAGTAAGGATCAGCTGAGGCACGTTCACGGAAATGGCGAAGGCCACCGTCGATATGACCAAGGTCACCAGGCCAAGGAGGATGAAGGGCTTCCTGCCGTAGCGGTCGGAGAGGGCCCCCACTGGCATCAGCGTAAGGAGCTGGACGATCGGATAGGCAGAGAATATGAGCCCGATCTCGAGGTCAGACGCCCCCATCACATGGGCGTAGGATGGTACGACGGGGGCGATCATACCGTAGACCAATGCGTCCACGAACAGAACCATCGAGACCACTGCCAGTAGAAACGTCGCAAGGTCGAAGGACCTTCCACCGGGGCGGCCGGAGGGCTGCATTGACATGGACATAATCATCCTACATGGATAGTTTTCGGCAACCGATCCACTCTTACCCCGGCCGCCCACCGGTCAGGCGCGTCCCGGGACCGCATGTGGCGGAGGGAGCGAGGGTGTCGGGATGATTGTACAGAAGTGTACAGGGCAGAAAATAGGGCAGCCAGTAAGGGGAAGTGGGCTCTGCCGGATTTGAACCGGCGACCTTCGCCGTGTAAGGGCAACGTCATGACCGCTAGACCAAGAGCCCGTAGGCTGTGCAAGGATAATGGGATATAAAAGGATAGTCGAGACGCTACCACGTCGGGCCCTGGTGAGCCTGGAAACGGCGCTCACCCTAATTATTTAATCCCCTCCCCTTATTCAACAGCACTGAGGAAAAGAAGTGACGGAAGAGGATTGGTCAGAACGGATAAGGACGGTGCTCAGGGCGCCCGAGACCGGGCCGACCATGAGGCGTTTCTTCGTCAACACCATTTTCGACAGCACCTTCGTTATTCTCGGTATTCTGATCGCCTCGGCCTTTGGCCCCGACCCTAACGTGCGGATCGTGATAGCGACGATCATAACGAGCAGCGTGGCCCTCGGTATCTCCACCGGCGTGAGCGTTCATGAGGCCGAGACCATGGAGCAGGCCTTGCGGATGAAGGAGATGGAGCGGGCCATGCTCCGCTCGCTGGAGGACACCCGCATCGGGAGGACCTCTCAGCTGACGATCCTCATCATCTCAGGGGTCAACTTCCTGGCCCCCCTGGTGGCCGGCCTCATCACGTTGACGCCCTTCCTCATCCTGGGAGAGGGAGGGGTGAGGACCGCGGCCATCATCAGCGTGGGGCTGGCGATGCTCATACTGTTCGTGGTGGGGGCGATGATGGGACGCTCGGGCGGCCGTAACCCCTGGAAGCAGGGGGGCCGCATGGCCATTGCCGGCATAGGCGCCTTCATCATCTGCTACTGGATCGAGTCGCTGCTGTGATCAGCATATCCTGGGCACCGGATCTCCCACTGGTGCCTCCAGGATGCGATGCCCGCCCACCTCGGTGCGGAGGACCACGCGCTCGTACTTGCTGGTCGCCCTTCCGACGATGGCGGCGTTCTTTCCCAGCGGGGTGCGGCGCAGCGTACTGAGGACCTCCTCGGCCATGTCCGGCACGACGCCGATGATCATCTTTCCCTCGTTGCCGATGCTCAACGGATCGAGTCCCAGGAGCTCGCAGGCGTTCCTGACCGGTTCGGCCACGGGAACGGCGGCCTCCTCGATCTCTATGCCGATGCCGGACTTGGACGACCACTCGTTGATGGCGTTGGCGAAGCCCCCGCGGGTGGGGTCCTTCATGCTGACCGCCCCTCCGACCTGCAGGACGTCCTCCACCAGGCGGTTCAGCGGAGCTATGTCGCTCTTGACCTCGGTCTCGAAACCGTAGCCCTCGCGGAACGACAGCAGGGCGATGCCATGGTCGCCCAGGGTGCCGGACACGATGATGGTATCGCCCTCGCGGATGTTGTCGTCGGTGAGCCATTTGGACGATACCGGGCGGTACTCCCTCGCCACCTCAAGGTCGTGGTCCAGGAAGCGGCTCCGCTTGCCCACCGCGGAAGTGGTGATGATCATCTTGTCCAGGGCGCCCGACTCCATGACCTTGGTGTCGCCGGTGACCACCGGCACGCCGGCCAGCTCCGAGTACTGCCCGACCGACTTCATGGCCCTCTCCAGGACGTCGATCTCCAGCCCCTCCTCGATGATGATGGACTGTGCCAATGCCAGGGGCTGGGCGCCCATCACCGAGATGTCGTTGATGGTGCCGCATACCGCCAGCGAGCCTATGTCGCCTCCCGGGAAGAACAGCGGCTTGACCGTATGGCCGTCCATGGTGAACACGATGTCGTCGACCACGGCCGAATCGTCGAAGGAGCGCAGGGGGACCTCGACGGTGAACTGTGGCAGGAACGGTATGATGTGAAGGGAGAGAAGCTCGTGCATGAGCTCGCCCCCTGCTCCGTGACCCATGGTGACGCGCTTCATAATGCCCGGTGATTCTTCCGAACGAGTTTAAACCTTCTCACCGGTCGCCCGTAACCTCCATCCGGATCCGGGGGCGCTCAGGTGGGCACGGCCATGGGCTCCTCAAGCAGGGGCGATGTCCTGGTGACCCTGTAGACGTAGGTCGAGACGACCTTGCCGCCGATGGAATCGGTCTCCTGCACCTCGAAGCTGTTAGGTCCTTTCCACTCGTAGCGGACCTTCTCCGTGATGGGCTTCCCGCCGCTGATGCCGCTCCATTCGACGTAGAGGACGTCGTCGCTCCTCCACCCTCCCACATGGTCATGCACCTGGCCGTAGGAGCCGACGGTGAACTGATGCACCTTCTCCTCCTCTTCCGAATAGGCGAACAGGTTGGTCTCCCAGTACAGTTCCTGGCCTTCCAGTTCCAGGACGACGTTCAGCAGTATCCCGCCTCCCGCCGCCTCCTCTCCCTTGGCGGTACCGGTGCCCCTGACGGGCTCCCCCTCGGTCGCCCCCTCGACCTCGATCCGCCATTCTCCCAGCAGGCGTTCGAGCTTCTCCATCGATCGCGCGGTCATGCATCCACCGCGGTTACGTTCTGAGGCGGAGGCTAATAAACCTGGGCATGCGAGAACCGCGCCATGCTCCTTCGTACCCATCGCCCGCCGATCATCTCATGCTCGGTCCCAACCCTGTTTCCCTCCTCTCTCGGATTGCGAACGGAGGCCGAGAGGACATCACCGCCCCCCTGCTCGTCGACCAGCTTGACGACACGATATCCTTAAATGCGGAATACGCCCTCGCATGAGGGCGGCCTTGGACTCGTAGGGTAGCATGGATTATCCTTTCGGCCTTCGAAGCCGAGGACGGGGGTTCAAATCCCCCCGGGTCCGCCACTTCCTTATGAAATCGAATTAACTATGACATGACATAACGAGGGGCATGCTCTTTCCCATCGCCCTCCTCCTGCTCGCCATCGCGCTCATCTACCTGGGAGCGCGCTGGCTGGTGGAAGGCGCGTCCGAGCTGGCCGCCCATTTCGGAGTAAGCTCCATAGTGATCGGCCTGACCATCGTGGGCATCGGCACCTCGGCCCCGGAGCTCATGCTGGCCATCATCTCCGGCGCGGAGGGATCGGGCTCCATTTCGGCGGGCAACGTCTTCGGCGCCAACGTGGCCAACGCGACCTATATCCTGGGATCGTGCGCTATCGCCCTCCCGTTGCTGGTCAAGTTCAGAGAGATCCGCCGGGAGGCGATCTTCATGTTCGTGGCCCTGGCCGCCACCGCCGCCATGGCCATCGACGGCTCGATATCCAGACTGGAGGGCGCGCTGCTCATAGTCCTGTTCATAATACTCATGGCCTTGACGATACGCTCCCTGATGTGCTGCCGCCCCAGCAAGGAAGTGGAAAAGGAGTTCGAGGCCACCAGGCCGGAGACGGAGCCACCTCTGAAGAGCGCCCTATTCGTCATCGTCGGACTCGCCCTCCTGGTGCTGGGCACTGAGCTGGCGGTGGAATCGGCGACCGAGATCGCCACCATCCTGGGCGTGAGCGAGTTCCTCATAGGCCTTACCGTCATCACCTTCGGCACCACCACCCCGGAGTTCGCCTCCAGCCTCCTTGCCTCCTTGCGAGGCAACTCCGACCTGGCGCTGGGCAACATCATCGGCACCATCTTCACCAACGCCACGGTGGTCCTGGGAACGGCCGCTTTCATCGCCCCGCTCGCCATTTCGGAGGGGCAGTTCATCTTCGGCGTCCTGGCCCAGCTTTTCATCGGGGCGCTCGTCCTGGGCGTGGCCTACCGGAAGAGGTGCCTGAGCCGCCCGGTGGGCGTGGCGTTCGTGCTGCTGTACGTGATATACCTGACCGTGGTGCTCCTCCTGTCCTGACGTCAAGCATAAATGGGGCGACACTGGTACTCTGGTCATATGTCCTACAGGGAGAAGACGTTCAGTGAGCTGATGGTGGGCGACGTGGCCGCCAAGCTCGTTCAGACCGCGTCCACGGTGAGCGCCGACGCGTCGATACGGGAGGTCATCGACAGGATGACCTCCAACCCCCTGTCCCGCAAGGTGTACGTGGTGGACGCAGAGGGCCGCTACATGGGGACGGTGAGCACGGAGACCATCCTGCGCCTCATCGGCTACCGCGTGGGCGTCAGGAAGGACGGCGGCCTATCGTTCGTCCGGTTCCTCAGGGATGCGCTCAAGGAGGAGGCGGGACACATCATGGTGAAGGGTACGACGGTGACCAAGGAGACCAAGCTCACCGCTGCGCTGGACATCATGGTCAACGAGCATCTCAACGACCTTCCGGTCGTGGATGCCAACGGTATATTGGTGGGAGAGATGGCCAGCCTGGGGCTGCTGGAGGAGGGCAAGATCCTCTTCGACGAGGGCCCCGGGGCCTGAGCGGCGTTCTTCAGGAGGTTCCCTGCTCGGCCGGCTGTTCCGTTTCCGGTCCAGGAGCTTCCTGCGCCGTCACCGGCGTCTCTTCCTCCTCGGCCTTCATGCCCTCCTTCAGGCCCTCGCCGAAGCCCGACACCAGGTCCAGTCCCTTCTTCAGGACCTTGCCCACTGCCACTCCCAGCCTCTCGGCGGCCTCGTCCATCCGTCCCTTCCCTTCTTGCATGCCTTGTAGATTGCCTGCATGATATTTGATGGTTGATGGCCCCGTTATCGCTCATCTGACGCCGGCGGCGGGAACCAGCTCCCTCGCCCCCGTCATCTCGACGGTCCGCCGGTACAGCTCCCTCCTTGAGGCGGCATCGTACGCTTGGCCGTCCGCCCTCGTCTCACGCTTCCGGTCGAAGAAGCGGCCCGTGACGCCGTCCAGGGAGGGCGAGGTGGCCACGAACATGACCGAGTCGGCGCCCTCCTGCACACCGCCCCTCGGCCGGTACCCAGCCTCGCGCACCATGTTGGTGTCGAGCAGCGAACCGGGATGGAGCGCATTGACCGTGACCGAAGTGCCGTCCAGCCTCTCGGCCAGCTCCATGGTGAACATGATGAGGGCGAGCTTGCTTCGCCCATAGGCGTCCCAGCCGTCGTAGCGGCGCTCCATCTCGAGGTCGTCGAGGTCCACCCTGCTCTGCCCCAGCGATGCGACGTTGACGATGCGCGACGGCGCCGCCCGAAGCAGGTTGGGCAGCAGGAGATGGGTGAGAAGGAAGGGCGCCAGATAGTTGACGGCCAGTCTGAGCTCGTGGCCGTCCCGGCTCACTTCCCTCGCGGCCCCGGGGGCTCCCGAGCCGATGCCGGCATTGTTGATCAGCAGGTCGAGGCCCCCGTCCACTTCAGCGGCCAGCCGGCGGACCTCATCCAGCGAGGACAGGTCCGCGTTCAGGTACCGCAGCCGATCTTCCCGGTGGCCTGGGCGATCTCCTCCAACGTCTTGGTGCCCTTCTTGGCGTTCCGTCCGTGCAGCACCACCGACGCGCCCCTCCCCGCCAGGTCATGCGCCGTCCGCCGGCCTATCCCGTCGGTGGAGCCGGTGACCAGCACCGTAAGTTCATCGATAGGCCTCATGAGCGTCTCTCGGTCCCCGTCGTTATTGTAACTATCGCCAGGGCGGCCTTGCCCATCCGATCGAATAGATCGTGTGACCATGGAGCGTCGCGCCCGCAGCAAGGGTGACGGGCGGTTGGCGAGGAATAAAGAACGCCTACGCGCATCGCAGCCCTGGCGGCATATCCGCGTCGGATGATATGTTGGATGCATCTACCATGGACAATGGCGGGCCTATCGACGAACGTGTTCCCAATGCATCGTCCTCGGCGGTCCGGAGGGGCTCAGGCCTGAAGGTCCTGGCCATTATCCGATCAGGCCATCATGGGACAGGCAGTCCCATTCGCCGTTATGCCAGCCAGTGGGGCACGGTCCTCCTCGATGCCAAGTACGAGGCCGCCTAGCCGATGAGGTTCTCCGGGTTGAGCGGCTCCAGCTCCGGGATGACGAAGCGGCCGTCCTTGCGGACCAGCACGTCGTCGAAGTAGATCTCCCCGCCTCCCCATTCCGGGCTCTGGATGAGCACCATGTCCCAGTGCACCGAGGAGCGGTTGCCGTTGAAGGCGGTGTCGTACGACGAGCCGGGCGTGAAGTGTATCGAGCCGGCGATCTTCTCGTCGAACAGGCGGTCCAGCATGGGCCTGGTGATGTATGGGTTAACGCCGATGGCGAACTCTCCCACGTACCGCGCCCCCTCGTCGGTGTCGAGGATGTGGTTGAGCGCCTCGGTGTCCGATGCGGTGGCTTTGACGATCTTCCCATCGCGGAAGGTCAGCTCCACGTTGTCGAACACCTTGCCGTCGTATATGGTGCGGGCGTGTAGCGTATGACGCCGTTGACCGAGTCGCGCACCGGGGCGGTGTACACCTCCCCGTCGGGCAGGTTGATCTCCCCGGCGCACTTGATGGCCGGGATGCCCTTGATCGAGAACGAGAGGTCGGTGCCCGGGCCCACCAGCCGAACGCGGTCGGTCCGCTCCATCAGCGCCACCAGGCGGTCCATGGCCGCCGACATCTTCCCGTAGTCGAGGGTGCAGGTCTTGAAGTACAGCTCCTCGAAGCCGTCGCTGGACATCTCGGCCTGCTGGGCCATGGAGCGGGTCGGCCACCGCAGCTTGACCCAGCGGGTCTTGGGCACCCGCCAGTTGCTGTGCACCGGACCCCACCAGTGCTTGGTGTACAGCGCCATCTTGTCGGCCGGCACGTCCGAGGTCTCGGTGACGTTCTCGAAGCCCTCGATGCAGATGTAGGCCTGCGCGCTCTGGATCTTGTGCAGCTCGATATCGCCGATCAGGCGCATGGAGTCCTCGCTGGCCTCCATGAAGAACTTCCTCAGCACCCTCCAGGACTTCTGCGAGACCAGCGGGACGCCGCCGGCCGCGTAGGCCTTCTCGAGCAGCGCCTCCATCATCTCGTCGGGCGTGTCGAACGTCTCGATGTAGATGACCTCTCCCTTCTGCAGCTTGAGTGAATGATTGATCAGAATATCGGCCAGCTGGGTCAGCCTTGGATCGCGCATGTCCCCCTCAGCGCTCTACGGCCTATTAAAAATCGTCCACCGGAAAGGTCAACTGCTGTGGGGCGTTAGGGACATGCATGAGCGTTCCCGGAGCGACCGGCGAGGGGCAGCTGGAGAGGCAGTCCGGCTGGCTGGTGGAGCACTGGACATGGCTGCTGGACACCAGGGTGCTTCCCTTCCTGCCGCCCCGCCCGTCGGCGCTGGACGTGGGCAGCGGCCCGGGCGTCGTGG
>LJKK01000147.1 GCA_001421185.1 Methanomassiliicoccales archaeon RumEn M1 | reverse complement strand
CGCCAGGATGGCCCGGCGCAGGACCGACAGCGCCGCCCGGGCCGGGGCCCAGGTCCTACTGGCGCCCTGTCCCTTCTGCGTGGTGAACCTGCAACGGGCGGGCGGGGTCGAGGTGCAGGAACTGACCGCCTTTCTTGCGGATCTTTCGGAGCACCGGCGATAACGAATAAATAGGGCGACACCGTGGATGATGCATTGACCTCTGACAAGCCCATCTGTTTCCAATGCCTGTACATGGACAGGCGACCCGAGTCGGGCATGAACGCAGGCCTCCTGTTCTGCCAGAAGAAGAGACTGGTGCTCCGGCCCAAGACGGAATGCGCCCTGTTCGTCAAGGAGACCGTCCAGAACCGCATGAACTTCAAGGCGTCGATCTACGGCACCATGGCGGCCGAAGAGATGGAGTGAGCTCACTCCATCCTTCGTATATCGAACGGCGTCCACTTCGATGAGGTGACGCAGCCCCTCATGTTGCGAATGCGCATGCGGCGCTGCAGGTCCTCATCGAACTTCAGCTCCATCACCCCGTCGGAGATGGCCATGAGGTGGTTCACCGTCTTCTCGTCATGAACCCCCTCGTTCACGGTGAAGATAGCGGTGCCTCCCTCGTTGCGTATCCGCGACGACGAGATCTGGAAGAACTTCAGCACCACGTTGGCCTGGTTGTAGAGGAACAGGGTGGACAGCGAATGCATCACGATCCTCAGCCTTCCCTCGGACGAGGAGGCTAGGGACGATATGTTGAACATTATGCCCTCCAGGTCGGAGCACCTCTTCACGTCCGTGCCGGGGCAAGGGTCGTTGCAGTCCATGGAGCCCAGCAGCGATGAGTGGTAGTCGATGATGCACAATCGATCGTTCCTGAGCTCCTCGCTCACGCCGAAGGCGTCCATCACCTCGATGAGGTCCTTGGGCAGCAGATCGACCGATACGAACACCACCTGATCGCCGGCCTCCATCCACTCCTTGGCGATGGACGCCGTCACCTCCAGCATGCCGATGCCGGGGCTTCCTACCATGAGCGTCGTCGAACTGTCCGGGAAAGCGTCCTTGAGCATGTTGGCACCTCACACGATCGGGGTCAGGGACGCTCCCCCGCCCGCCTCCCGGGGCTCGAAGTGCCAGGTGAAGCACTCGGTGAATGGTTCCTCGCCGTACATCAGCACCGTGCCGCCCATCCGGTCCATCCTGAGCCGGGTGGTGGCGATGTCGCCCAACCGTCCGCCCGTCGTGGTCGAGATGGGCGCCAGGGCCACGAAGATGCCCTGATTGCGCCTCACCATGGCCAAGAGGTCCATGAGCTGTTCGTCAATGTCATCGCCGTACATCGACTGCATGGTGTCGAGGCCCATGAGCACCAGGAGCGGGCGCTCGGTGCCGTACAGCGAGTACTCGAGGTTCTGCCACTTAAAGTCCAGCAGGGCGCTGTCCCCCTCCACCGGCAGCACGTATGGCGCATCGGAATGGTTCAGCTGCTGCACCTTCTCGGGGATGCGCACGCACAGGTCGAACCGCTCCCCGGTGATGGATGGCGTCACCCTAGCCCTGGCGCTCTCGGCCGAGGCCTTCCTCGTCGGCACCCAGACTACCCCTCTGCCCAAGGCCGCGAAGTTGGAGACCAGGCTGGCCTCCACCAGTCCGCTGACCGACCCGGGCACTCCGGCCCCCAGCTGGATCAGGGTGACCGAGCCCTTGTCCAGGCCTCCGATCATGGCGTCGAGGTCGAGAAGGCCGGTCGACGTGATCCCCGAACTGTCGGGGATGGCCTTCCAGGGGGCTGGTGTGTCCTCGACACTCTCCCAGCGGGGATATCCGAACGTCTGGATGCGCCCCCCGCTCAGGGTGAAGATGTACCGGGGCTGCAGTATCTCGCACCCCCTCAACTTGAGGATCTCCATCTCCCTGAGGCGGCGGCGATTGAACTCCGAGCGCCCCAGGTCTATGACTCCGTCCACTAGGTAGTCCAGTTCGGGAGAGGACCGCTCGACCACGAACAGCACATTGCTGCCGTACCCCTCCACGATGTCCCTCTGCAGGGTGCTGAGGAGATGGGCGGTCGTCAGCCCGTACATGTCGGCCATGGCGTTGATCGAGTCAATGGCCACCAGCGACCTCGAGGGCAGCTCCCTCTCGATCTTCCGGTACAGCTCCTCCAGTTCGCCCAGCTCCCTCCCCACGGTGATGGCGAGCTTGCCGCCCCGAGACAGGCTGGACATGCCGTCGGCGATCCCTTTCAGATCGCTCAGCCCATGGCGGCCCGGTGCCCTCTTCTCGGCCAGCGACCGGCTGTCCGACCTCTCGGTCCGCATCAGCTCCTCCAGCCAGCTGAATTGGGCCATCAGGGATCGGTCCGACACCCTGGTGGAGTGGTAGAAGCATTTCTCCACCGATCGGAGTTCCTCTATGGTCTGCAGGGCCATCGTGGTCTTTCCCGTTCCCGCCTCGCCCCGCACGATCAGGGAATGCCCGCCCGGTACTTCGAAGACCTGTGCACTTCCTTGGGGATCCTGTTCGGCACCGAACTCATCATCTATCCTCGGAGGGTAATATAATAGCTTCATAAATATATCCATCCTATATAGTTTCCTGCCATGTTTCCTGCGTATGATAACGAGCTCGGGATATGTTCTCTCAGCTCATGAATATATTTAAGTCGATGTAGCTGAATCGAGCTTTGGGAGGACGGTCAGTGAAGGCAGTCATATTAGCAGCGGGAGAGGGGAAGCGATTACGTCCCTTCACCATGTCTCGCCCGAAGGGCATGATAGCGGTGGGCAATCGCCCCATCCTCGAGTACATCGTGGAGGCGCTGGTCCAGAACGGCGTGAAGAAGATCATCATGGTGGTCGGCTACCGCCGTGATGCCATAATGCTCCACTTCCAGGATGGGAAGAAGTTCGGCGCGTCCATCGAGTACGTGGTCCAGGAGAAGCCCCTGGGCACGGCACACGCCCTGGCACTGGCCGGGCCCAAGCTGGACGGGGAGGACTTCCTGATCGTGGCCGGGGACAACCTGATCGACGCACAGCTCATCACCGACCTCCTGGCCAAGAAGAACGGACTGTCCATGGTGGTGGCGGAGTCCGAGAGCCCGTCCAAGTACGGCGTGGTCAAGATGGAGGGCGACCGCATCGTGGACCTGGTGGAGAAGCCCGAGATACAGATAGGAAACATCATCAACACGGGCATCTACTACTTCCCGCACAAGATGCTGGAACTGTTCAAGATGCCGACCTTCCACAAGGAGCTGGGGATAACCCAGATGCTCTCCGGGATGGTCTCCGAGGTCGAGATACGGGCCGTCAAGTCGAGCGGACGGTGGAACGATGCCGTCTATCCATGGGACCTGCTCAACGTCAACGCCCAGGCCCTGGACTTCAGCGGGCAGGACGTCAAGGGGACGGTGGAGCCCGGCGCCCTGCTCAAGGGCCCGGTCAACGTGGGCTCGGGGACCAGGATACGCTCCGGCTGCTACATCGAGGGGCCGGTGACGATCGGGGAGGGCTGCGACATAGGCCCCAACGTGGTCATCATGCCGTCGACCTCCATCGGCAACGGCGTCCTGATCGAGCCGTTCAGCTACATATCCCACTGCCTGATCATGGGCAACGCCATCATCGGCTCTCATTCCCATCTCTCCCGCTCGGTCATCGGGGACGGCGTCCGGGCCAAGGCCGGACTGTTCGCCCCGTCCGACTCCTGCATAGTGAGGGCGGAGCGGGAACTGTTCCAGGTCAGTGACGTGGGGGCGCACATCGGTCAGGACACCATCATCGGCTCCCGGGTGGTGATCTCCCCCGGCACGGTGGTGGGAGCAGGCTGTCGCATCGAGGATGGAGTGCGGGTCTCCGGCAATCTGGAGAACAAGAGCGTTGTGGTCTGATGTGCGGCATCGTTGGTTATGTGGGCGAGCGGATGGCGATCGACGTCCTTCTGGACGGGCTCAAGCGATTGGAATATCGCGGCTATGACTCGGTGGGCGTGGCCATCGCCTCCGAGGAACTGAAGCTGTTCAAGGACAAGGGAGAGCTGTCCAAGATCGAGGCCCAGATACCTCGATGGAAGGGCAAGATGGGCATAGGGCACACCCGCTGGGCGACCTGCGGCCGGCCGTCGAAGAACAATTCCCACCCCTTCGTCGACTGCACCGGGCGCATCGCCCTGGTCCACAACGGCATCATCGAGAACCACCTCTCGCTGAGGAAGCAGCTGGAGGACGAGGGGCACGTGTTCACCTCCGAGACCGACACCGAGGTCCTGGTCCACCTGATGGAGCGCCATTACAATGGGGACGCCCACGCCGCCCTGATGGCCGCGCTGTCGCAGGTCAAGGGCACCTACGCCGTGGCGGCCATGGTGGAGGGCGACGACCGCATCGTGGTCTCCCGGAAGGAGAACCCCCTGGTGATCGGCCTGGGGGTGGGCGAGAACATGGTGGCGTCGGACGTCACGGCCCTCCTCAGCCTGACCAACCGGGTGCTGTACCTCCTGGAGGGGGAGAGCGCCATCGTCACCGCCGGCGGGATCACGCTGTTCGACGCCGACGGGAACAAGGTCGAGCGGGAACCATCGACCGTCACCTGGACGGTGGAGGACGCCGAGAAGGGCGGCTTCGAGCACTACATGCTCAAGGAGATCTACGAGCAGCCGACCGCCATACACAACTCCCTGCTTGGAAGCCTGGACGAGATCTATGCGGGAGCCATCATACCTGACATCGAGATCAACTCGGTGAAGCTGGTAGCGTGCGGATCGTCCTCCCACGCCGCCATGGTGGGCAAGTACATCATAGAGGAGATGGCCCGTCTGCCCACTACCGTGGAGCTGGCGTCCGAATATCGCTACTCCCCGGGAACGGGAGAGAGCCCCCTCACCATCCTGGTGACCCAGTCGGGGGAGACGGCCGACACCCTGGCCGCGGCCAGGGAGGCCCGTCAGAGAGGATGCCGGACGCTGGCCGTGACCAATCTGGTCGGCAGCACCATATCGCGAGAGGCCGATCACGTGTTCTACACCAACGCCGGGCCAGAGATCAGCGTGGCGGCCACCAAGTCCTACATCACCCAGCTCATGGCGATGTACCTGCTGGGGCTGCGCCTGGGCACCATGAGGCAGACCCTGGACCGTGCGGAGGTGAGGAGCCTCTCCAACGAGCTGCGCTCCATGCCCCGCTACGTCAGCGGGGTGCTGGACCGGGCCTCCGAGATAGAGGAGGCGGTGGACATGCTGGCGAAGGCCGACCACATCTTCTACCTGGGGCGCAACATCAACTACCCGACCATGCTGGAGGGCGCCCTCAAGCTCAAGGAGATCTCCTACATCCATGCCGAGGGATATGCGGCCGGGGAGCTCAAGCACGGCCCCCTGGCCCTGCTGGACGCCAACACCCCGGTGGTGGCGGCGTGCGTCAACGACCACACCCGGGAGAAGATGCTGGGCAACATCTCCGAGGTGGCGGCCAGGGACTCTCCGGTGCTGGGCATCGGCGTCGAGGGCGATCGCGAGCTGGAGGCCATCACCGACGCATGATCTGCGTGCCCCAAGGTGCCCCCCCATCCTCAGCCCGGTCCCCCTGACGGTGGTCCTGCAGCTCGTTGCCTACTACGTGGCCAAGAAGAGGGGCTGCTCCATCGACCGGCCGCGCAACCTGGCCAAGAGCGTCACGGTGGAGTGATCACTCCAGCCGCTCGGGGCACAGCTCCCGCCGGGAGCAGGAGCGGCACTTGCCGGGCCGGTCGTGGGAGCGGTGCACCGCCGCCCCGTCCATGTGCTCCTTGACCTCGTCCAGCTTGGACCGCAGCAGGGCGCGCAACCTATCGTCGAACACGATGACGTCCTCCCGCTTATCGTAGCGGATGATCCCGTAGGGCACTGGCCCGTGGGCCTCCTCCACCAGCTGGCAATAGGCGGCCAGCTGCAGGATGTGCGAGAACAGCGGCCCTCGCGGGGTCCGGCCGGCCTTCACCTCCACCGGGACGAAGCCTCCCTCGACCTCCATCACGTAGTCGGGGCGGCCAGATAGGCCGAGGGTCGATGAATGAAGGACCTCCCCCTGCCCGGTCCCTTCGCCCACATAGGCGATCTCGGCCGACACCCCCGTCCTCTCCCTGGACCTTCTGACCTTCTCGGCCATGTGATTGGACGCGTACAGGCACAGGCAGGACAGCAGCAGAATGATGACCGATACCGCCTGATAGGCGAGGGCCTGCTCCTGCCGGACGTCGAGGACGGGCACGGCGTTGAAGGCGGTGGCCATGCCCAGGGCCGCGAACAGGGCGATCCACCATTCCCGGCGGCCGGCCAGCACGGGGTTGGGCGCTGAGGCGGAGCGATACAGGATGATGCTGGCCATGAGGAGCCACATCAATGCCATAATGCTCATCAGCTGCCCCATCAGGACGGGGTCGAAGGTGCTGAGCAGCATCGCTCCCAGCAGGGCCATGGCGGTCGCCAGGATGGCCGTCCACACCGCGAAGCGCTCCAATCGGCCCGCTTTCCTCTCCCCTTGCACGATGCCGTCGAGCTCGGCCCCCAGCTCGGAATGCCTGCCGCTGCCCCTCTCCAGGGCCTCGGAGCGCACCTCGGTCTGACGTCCCAGGTGCCAGCTCAGCGGGCAGTAGCAAAATCGCTCGAGGTCCGCGGCGGAGACGCTCGCCATGCCATGACGAACGCTACGGCTCTATTAAGGATAACGCAATAGGCTCAGGCGTGCGGGGTCTGAGGGAGTTCCTCGGGGCAGAAGTCCTCGCCCATCTTCTGGCAGTCCAGATTGCACAGCGAGGCGTCGATGATCTCGATGCCGGGCGGGCATTCCAGGCCGTCCACGTGGCCGAACCAGTACACCACCACTCCGGGCCCGAACATCTCGACGTACTGGGCCAGCTGGCCGCGGATGTTCTTCCGGAACTCGACTTGGTCCCCGAAGGAGGCCTTGCTCTCTATCCAGTTGATGGTCCATCCGTTGAGCTTGATCGGCTCGTCGAGCAGGCAGTCAGGGGTCTTGGAGTACTTTCCCCGGAGGTCCTCCTCGGTCCGATAGGTGAGCTCCTGCTCTTCCAGCCACTCTTGGAGCTTGGCCTCGCCCCATTTACCCCTCTTGTGCTGTATCTCGTTGCCCTCGGGCGAGTAGATGGTGTCAGCCTTGGTGATCTCCACCATCTCCTTCTTCAGGCGGGGGTCGGTGATCGACTCTGGCTCTCGTACGTACTTCCAGAACTGCTTCTTGGAGAGGCCGTTCTCCTGGAACAACAGGAGGCCGGTGAGTATGGGAGGGAAATGCCATCGCCGGGCTATGGACAAGAGACTGGAACCAGCCCTCCACTCCCTGAGAAGGCGAGGGGCGTTGCGCTTGACCACATGGAAGCGCTTGGTCGCATCCCTCACCGTTCTCTGGGTGTAGATGACGTTCAGGAGCTCTTCGTCAAGGCCGGTCTCTTTGGCGAGCCGTTCAACATCAGAATACTCGTTCAGCCTATCATAAATGGCCTTGAACTGTTCGTATCTCATAATGATCCTACTATAGGTTTTGGTCTCTCCTAAATGTCCAACCCTTTTATAACTATTGCCGGACCGGTCCGTTTTTTTCCGCAGATGGTGCATCGGGGCGCGCAAATAATTATGCCAGGAGAGCGATAGATTCTTTATCGAAGAGGGTAATCAACCGATAATTCCTTCCATGAGCTGGGATGACCTTGGCAAGTATTCCTTATCTAGCAAATAACGCCGGGCCGGATTGGCTCCCGGCGGCGGCCGCGCAGGGAAGGCAGTTCGCCTACTGGGGACAGCTGGCACTGCTGTTCGTGGCAGCTGTGCTGCTCATCGCCGGGGTCTCCAGTATCACGTCCGGCGGGTACTCCATCGGAGCATACGCGATCATAGCCGCACTGGTCAACCTGTTGCTCTATGCCATGATGCCCAGCACGGTGTTCGCGCCCCTTGACCAGGGCCGCTTCCGGGAGGCCAGCGACCGTCTGCTCATATGGGGCGTACTGGGCCTTCTGTTCGGCGTCCTGGGCGGCCTGGTGCTCCTGGCGGCGTATGTCAAGCTGCAGGACGTGTTCCAGCCTCAGTATCAGCAATATCCTCCCGGGCAATACTACGAGCAGCCCCTCTATCAGCAGCCCCAGTACCAACCGGCGCCTCCTCCCTATCAGCCTCCCGCCCGGACCGACGAGGTGGTCCCGGCGAAGGTCGAGGAGGCAGAGCCGGAGCCCGTTCCGGCGCCCGAACCGCCCCGCAAGGCGGAGATGACCAAGTGCAGGAACTGCGGGGTGCAATATCCATCGTTCATGAGGAACTGCCCCAACTGCGGCGCCCCCCGCAGCTAGGACATCTCGTCCGACTCTTCTCTATCCAGGTACAGCGTCTCGCCGTCCAGCTCGATCCGGCGGATGCGGTGGTAGGGGATCTTGCTGTCCGCGGTGGTGAAGAACGATCTCTCCAGCTCGACGATCTCCGAGCCGCTGATGGCCCTGCGGTCTCCCGGGGCTCCCCGGTGCAGGTACGTGATCGAGGCATCGCCCAGCCGGCCGCGATGCCATTTCAGCTCGTTGAGCACCTCGCGAGGGAATGCCATGCCCCATCCACGGCGGGCGGGGCTCTTTAAACCTCGCCCGCCGAGAGGGAAGGCGGAAGATGTCCTCTGAGCCAATGAGCGCACAATGGATGCCAGGACCGTCGCGGGATAAAAATAATGGAAAAGAAGAGAGCGGGGCGCTCTCCTGTTCAGCTCTTCTTCTTGACGAGAACGAACCCTATGATCAATAGGATGGCGGCGGCCGCGATCGCCACCATGATGGGCGCGACATCGTCCGCATCGCTCTTCAAGCTCAGCGTTCCCATGTCGGTCGTCGCCCCGGCGCTCGTCGTAACGTCCCGCGTCATCGTCTCATAGCCGTTCTTGCTCACCGTCATCTCATGCACGCCGGACGTGACGTTCCTGAGGACGAAATAGCCCTACATGTCATGGGCTCGCTCGGTCGTCGCCCGGTCAAGGACACAACTCGCTTCCAAGGCAATCGGGATGCGCCACCAGGTCATTTCGCGTTCGATAACTCACGTCCTTGCGGCTTGAAGGATGATGGCATCGATGTGACATGTCGCGGAAAGGTTCATCATCGTTCTCCTCACATGGAAAGAGCATGCGTACCGGCATGTCCTTCCCGCCCTATGGCGACACCATAGGCTCCATCGTGGTCCAGCATGTGAACGGGTATTTCGTGGACGTGATCAGCGGGGCGATCTACCCCGCCTGCGTGAACTTCTTCGAGGGGAAGATCGTCCGCATCGACCGCAAGCTGACCGCGCCCGACCAGTACATACTTCCAGGACTGATCGACTCGCACTGCCACGTGGAGTCGTCCCACCTCAGCCCCTACCGGTATGCCGAACAAGCGATCCTGCATGGCACCACGGCGGTCGTGGCCGACCCCTCGCCGGCCTCCGCCACCGCCGGAGCGAGGGGATTGGACTACATGATGGAGGCCGGTCGCTACACCCCGCTGAAGTTCCACTACACCGTGCCGTCCGACATCCCCGGGCTGGGCTGGGAGCAGGTGCGCGCCCTGCTGTCGCGGGACGAGTTCGTGGGCCTGGGCGAGGTCACCGACCACGAGGGCCTGCTCGAGGAGCAGCAGAGCGTGACGGGCAAGGTGGAGGTGGCCTACCAGATGGGGAAGCGCATCGACGGCCACGCTCCCGGCCTGAGAGGCTACCGCCTGGACCGCTACATCATGGGGGGCGTCACGTCCGATCACGAGTGCACCACTCCCGAGGAGGCGGCCGAGAAGCACCGCAAGGGCATGACGATCGCCCTGAGGGAGAGCAGCGCCAGCCGGGACATGAGGGCGCTGATCCCCTTCGCTCTCGACAATCCGCATCTCTACGCCACCGACCACCTGAGGGCCAGGGACCTGGTGGGCGGACACATCGACCACCTGCTCCACATGGCCGTGGAGGGGGGCATCGACCCCGTGCAGGCGGTGCGGGCGGCCACCGTGTGGCCTGCCAGGCATTACGGGCTGGAGGCCGGCGTGCTGGAGGTCGGGGCGCCGGCCGATATCACGGTGGTCAGCGACCTCCGCTCCTTCAAGGTCCTGGAGACGTGGATCGACGGCGACCTGGTGGCCAGGAACGGCGAGCTGTTGTATCTGGGAAGCATGCCCATGCCGGTGGATCCGCTGTTCCCCACCACGCGCCTGAGCGGGATCGACGTCCGGGCGTCGGGCCGACCGCCAGCGTCAAGGTGATGCACGTCGGCCGCCGCGGAGAGGTGGCGTGGGGGCAGGAGGAGCTGCCCGTGGACGACGGCAGCATCGTGGCCGACCCCACCCGCGACGTGCTCTACATGGTATGGGCCGACCCCACCCGCGACTGGTCCCTCCGCGTCGGCTTCACCAGGGGCTTCGAGCTCCGGGGAGGGGCCCTGGCCACCTCCGAAGTGCACAAGTTCGGAGGCATCGTCAGCGTGGCCACCACCCTGACGGGGGCGAGGGACGCCATGAACGAGGTGATCGCGGCCGGAGGGGGCTCGGTCGCCGTGCTGGACGGCGAGATGGCGGTGCTGCCGCTGCTGGTGGCCGGCCTGATGTCCGACCTTCCCGCCCGGGAAGTGGCCTCCATCGAGCTCGACCTCATGGAGCTCACCAGGCGGATGGGCTGCCCCATGGACGACCCCTTCCTGACCCTGGCCTCATTGGGGCCGTACCTGCCGGCGGCCTTCCAGGTGGAGCGGACCGTCATGTCGGTGGGGGCCTGAGAAAGGATATATCCGCCGTGGTGCATCAGTGGCCGCTTCGGGCCACCCGCCCGGCGGAAGGTCATGGGATGTCAGAGAAGGAAAGCTTCCGGTGCAAGTTGGTCACCTACGATGAGATTGTCGAGTGGACGAGGGACCTGGCCAAGAAGATCAGGGCCTGTGATTGCAAGCCCACCGTGATCATCGGGCTGACCCGCGGGGGCTGGGTCCCGGCCCGGCTGCTGTGCGACCTCCTTGGAGTTAAGAAACTATATGCCGTGAAGACCGAGCACTGGGGGGTGACGGCCAACCCCGACGGGAAGGCGCTCCTGACCCAGGAGCTCAATGCCCGCATCGATGACGAGGAGGTGCTGCTGGTCGACGACATCACCGACACCGGCGAGTCCATGTCGATCGCCAAGGCCCATCTGCAGGACATGAGGCCCGGGGTGCTGAAGACCGCCGCCCTGCTGCACATCACCCGCTCCACCTTCGTGCCGGACTTCTACTCGGTCGAGGTGCCAGCGGATGGCTGGACCTGGTTCATCTTCCCCTGGAACAGGAACGAGGACCTCAGGACGCTGCTCCCCAAGACCCTGTACGAGGAGAAGGGCGAGGCCGACATCCAGAAGGCGTTCCGGGAACAGTTCCAGATCGACGTCCCGCTCGAGGACATCCGCACGACCCTGGAAGACCTCGAGGCCGCCGGGACGGTGACGAGGGCCGGAGAGAAGTGGACCAGGGCCTGACGCATGCCTTAAGAACGACACGGCGCATTGCCCCGCCGTGCTCGAACTACTCCAAGAATCGTTCCGCCGCGCCCAGGTGATGCGCGTCAATTCCTACGATTACATAGTGCACCCGCTCCTGGACGGCGTGCCGGCGGTGGAGCCGGAGCTGCTGGAGGAGGTCATCAACGCCATGTTCGAGATGGGAGACATGGACGCCGACCTGATCGTGGCCCCGGAGGCCATGGCGCTGCCCCTGGCCGCCCCGCTGTCGATGATGAGCGACATCCCCTACGTGGTGGTGCGCAAGCGGCCCTACGGGCTGGAGGACGAGATACGGATCGAGCAGTCCACCGGGTACTCCAACGGCGAGATGTACCTCAACGGCGTGAGGCGCGGGGACCGCGTGGTGGTGGTGGACGACGTGCTGAGCACCGGCGGCACCCTCAGGGGGCTCATCAAGGCGCTCCGGCAGGCGGGCGCCGAGGTGGCGGACGTGTTGGTGGTGGCCGACAAGGGCGCCCACCGGGAGGAGCTGGAGAAGGAGCTGGGCATCAGGGTCCAGTGCCTGGTCCGCCTCGAGGTGCGGGACGGCCGCGTCCTCGTCAAGTGATCATCGGGTCAGCCGCTTCTTCATCAGCCTCACGGCCAGATAGGACGTCGCCGCCGTCATGACCAGGACGTAGACCAGCGCCAGGAGGTCCAGCGGGGACGACATTCCCAGGGACATGTCCCTGATGAGCAGCGAGGTATGGGTGAGCGGCAGGATGTACGCGAACGGCTCGGCCGCTCCCAGCTGGCTTATGGGGAAGAACGTCCCCCCGAACAGGAACATGGGCGTGATGAGCAGGAAGAAGGGATAGTTGAACGAGTCGATGTTGGGCACCAGGGCGGTGAAGATCATCGCCAGGGCGGAGAACAGCAGGCCGGCCAGGAAGGTGATGGGCGGCACCAGCAGGAGGGTGAGGGAGGTGAACTGGATGGCCGGGAACAGAAGCCAGCCCATGAGGGCGATGACCGCCAGCACGATGGTGGAGTTGATCAGGCTCTTGCTGGCCCCCCACATGATCTCCCCCACGATGACGTCCTCCAGGCTCACCGGCGTGGCCACGATGGCGTCGAACGTCTTCTGGTAGTGCATCCGCACGAACGAGCCGTAGCTGCACTCGAAGAAGCCGCCGTACATCGCCGAGATGGAGATCAGGCCGGGGGCCAGGAAGCGGATGTAATCGATCGGCTGCCCCGCGTAGGTCAGGCCGACCACCAGGCCGCCGAAGCCCAGGCCCATGGCCACCAGGTACAGCAGGGGCTCGAAGATGGAAGGGAGGAAGTTGGTCTTCCAGGTCTTGAAGAACACGTCGGCGTTGCGCCTCCAGACGGCCACCGCTCCCCTGCCCAGGTTCATCTCTCCCTCAGCCTCCTGCCAGTGAGGCGCAGGAACACGTCCTCCAGCGTGGCGGTGCGGATGACCGAGTAGACCTCGGGGTAAAGCCGCCGGAACTCCTGATTGATGGTCCGGCACTCGCCCGAGTACACGTACAGGCGGTCGGCCGAGCGCTCCACCTGCTGTCCCTGGGTGCGGAGATATCGCTCCGCCTCGTCATCGGCGTCGATCACCTCCATGACGCAGTCGCCCACCACGTCCGCTATCATCTGCCGGGGGGTCCCTTCCATGAGGAACTTGCCCTGCTCCATGATCACCAGGCGGTCGCACAGCTGCTCCGCCTCGTCCATGTAGTGGGTGGTGAGGATGATGGTCCTGCCCTCCCGCTTCAGCTGCCGCACCCGCTCCCATATGAGATGCCGGGCCTGGGGGTCCAGGCCGGTGGTCGGCTCGTCCAGGATGATGATGTCCGGGTCGTTGATCAGCGCCCTGGCCACGATGAGCCGGCGCTTCATGCCGCCCGACAGCTTCTCGATCATGACGGTGCGCTTCTCCTCCAGCTGCATGAACTCCAGCAGCTCGTTGGCCCTTCGGACGGCCCGGTCCTTGGGCATGCCGAAGTAGCGGGCGTAGCTGGTGAGGTTCTGAATCACGTTGAAGTCCGGGTCGAGGTTGTTGTCCTGGGGCGCCACCCCCAGGCGGGCCTTGATCTCCCGCGGCCGCTCCCGCACGTCCATGCCCAGCACCTCCAGCCTCCCCGACGTCACCGGGGACACGCATTGGATCATGCGGATGACGGTGCTCTTCCCGGCGCCGTTGGGCCCCAGGAACCCGAAGATCTCCCCCTGCTCGATGTCGAAGCTGATATGGTCGACGGCGGTGAGGTCCTCGAACTTCTTCACGAGGTCGCGGGCGACCACCACGGGGGGCATATGCAAGTGATGCTCAACTCTCCCATCTAAACCTTATCGGTCGCCGTATATGTTCCCGGCGCGATGTACGCTGAACGTAGTGACCTCCGCTAACCATCGCCCGGGGCAGTCCGTGGCATGGACCCCTCCCTGCTCGCCTCCGCCGTCCTCTTCTCGCTGCTGGGAGCCGTCCTGGGCTGCGGCACCGGGGCGGCGCCGGGCATCCACGTGAACACCCTGTGCCTTCTTCTGACCTCCTCGCTGGGCGCCCTGATGCCGGCGGCCGCGTCGGCGGCCATATGGCTGGGCGCCTCCGGGGACGATGGGCCTGTCCTGCTGGCATGCCTGATCGTCTCGGCCGCGGCCTCGCACTCCTTCCTCGATTTCCTGCCGTCGGTCTTCCTGGGCGCTCCGGACGAGGGCGATTCGCTCTCCACCCTTCCGGGCCACTGGCTGCTGCTGCAGGGGCGGGGACGGGAGGCGGTGGAGCACGCGGCCTCCGGCGCGCTGGTGGGCGGCTCGGTGGCCACGGCACTGTGCGTTCCCTTGTACTTCGTCCTCGGCCCCCCTCTGAACCTGTACTCGGCGGTGGACTCGCTGTCCCTGGGAGCGGTGGTCCTGGCGATGGTGCTCCTCGTCCTCTCGGAGCGGGGCGGGGAGGTGGTGGCGGAGGTCCGCGTGCGGAAGGCCGTCCGGTCGGCCCGGCCGCTGAGCCTGGTCCGCCCGGTGCCGGTGCACGGCGAGCCCACGGTCCTGCGGGGCAAGGTCGTGAGGGAGCGA
>LJKK01000010.1 GCA_001421185.1 Methanomassiliicoccales archaeon RumEn M1 | reverse complement strand
AAGCCCCCCGCTACCTGGGCTCGACACTTAGATATACAAGGCTGAAGTTCAAAAGGCCATGACCCAGGACGGGCCGATGCAGGGAACGATGCCCCCCAGGAGATGCTGGTCGTGCGGTTCGGACGTCCCTGCCCACCATAATTTCTGCTCCCGTTGCGGCGCGCCCCTGGCCACGCCGCCGCCCTATCAACCGGCGAAGCCGGTGACGTTGCGAGACATCGGGCGGCTGATGGGCGCGTACAGCGCGTTACCGCTCCTCTTGCTCATGGCCGTGAACGTCATCCTGGCCGTTTGGGCCATCGGCCTGGTGTATCCGCACCTGGACAGGGCGATATACCTGTTCGTGGTGACGCCATGGCTGGTCAACTTCGCCGAGCTCACCGGCTGGAGCTTCTGGATCTACTACATATTCCTGGCCGCGGCCATCGCGGCCTCGTTCGCGTGGATGCTGCACAAGAGCGTGCGGCCGCTGAAGGACGAGCTGATGGGGAGGGCGGTCAAGGAGCACAGCCCGCTGTTCACCATCAGCACGCTGTTCATGGCCGTGCTGGGCTTCAATATCATCTTCTACGCCCTGGTGGCTTCGTCGGGCACCTCCCCGACATCCCCCGACTTCGACACGCCCGAAACGTGGAGGATCATCTACGGCTTCGCCAACGCCTCGGTGTGGGAGGAGATCGTGACCAGGGTCCTGCTCCTTGGAGTCCCGCTCCTGCTGATCGACGCGCTGCGCCGGTCCTCTAGCGTCAAGGCGCGCGAGCGGAAGCTGAGGCAGTACTTCCTGGGCGGGGGGCTCGAGATCGGCAAGGTGGAAGCGACCCTCTTGCTGTTCTCCTCCACCATGTTCGGCATCGCCCACGTGTGGTCCTGGGACCTATGGAAGATCATCCCAGCGTTCGTCGCCGGCCTGGCGTTCGGATACCTGTTCCTCAAGCTGGGCATCTATGCGTCCATCCTGCTGCACTTCGCCTTCGACTTCCTGAGCGTTCCCTTGGAGGTGTGGCCCGGCGTCGCGCTCGAGCTGGTGCTCGGCCTCCTGTCGCTCCTGTGGATAGCGGTGGGCATGGCGTTCCTCGTCTACTACCTGGCCAAGGCCTTCGGCTGGATGACCGGCCGGCGCGTTTGGCCGGACGTGCCGTTCAGGACGAAGCCTGCTTCGTACGCGGCCCCGCCGCCATACTGGGGTCAGGGAGGGTATCCACCACGGCCCCCCATGCCGTATCAGGGCATGCCGCCGGCGCAGTATCCATACCATCCTGCCCAGCACCCTCGACCCGTCCCGGCGCCAGCGCAGTACCGCCCGGCCCCGCCGGCTGACCCGGGGGCCTTCGGTTACCAGTGCCAGCACTGCGGCAACACCGAGGCGCGCTATGAGGAGGGGCGGCTGATCTGCACCAAGTGCGGCCGCGGCTAGTCGAGCAGGCGCCGCAGCTCCCGCTGGCTCTCCACCGCGTCATCCACCCCCCGGGACTCGATGACGTACCGCCCCGAATAACCGGAGAGACGTCTGAGGAGCTTCGGGAAGTCGACCGTCCCCCTTCCCACGGGCAGGTGCTCATCGGTGGCGCCCATGTTGTCATGAACGTGGATGTTCACGAAGCGGTCCTTGAGCTCCAGGAACTCGTCGATCAGCCCCATGGTGTTGGCGTGGCCGATGTCGAAGCATATGCCGATGTCGATGCCGTCCATCAGCTCGGCCAGGGCCCCGGGCTCGGTGGCCATGGAGAACGGCGACCGGGGCATGTTCTCCAGGGCGATCGTCACCCCCAGCTCCCGGGACATCCTCTCCAGGCGCCGCAGTGACGAGCGCACCGCCTCCTTCACCCGGTCCCGGGCCACGAACCCGATGGGAGTCATGAAGCCAGGATGGACGGTGTACACGTCCATGCCCATCCTGGCCGCCGCCCCCAGGCCCTCCATCAGCTCCTGCACCGAGGCCTCCCTCATGCGGGGGTTGAGCGAGCCGATGTTGATGTCGCTCATGGGCGCGTGGGCCGAGTACTCGAGGTCGTAGGACGGCGCGAGCTCGAAGAAGTCCTTCTCGATCTCCGGCAGCGAGTGGCGGCCCTCGCCCACCACCTCCCACGCCTCGAAGTCCTGGGAGATGCGTTCCAGAACGTCCTGGAACCTCAGCACCGAGAACGCCGGTGACGAGGCCGCGATCATTCCCTGACCTCCACCGTGCTCTCGGCCAGATAGTCGATGGCCGCATCGATGTCGTCGTCCTCCACGTCCACCTCGATGGCGCCCAGCGCCGGAGAGCCCTCCACGAAGGAGATCTTGTTAACGTAAGCGACCTGTTTGTTCAAACGGAACGAGCTGACCCGTCCGGACCGCCCGCACAGCATCACGGAGCGGGCCGTGTCCCGGATATGATGATCGATGATGAGCTGGCGGAGCCGCTCGCCTGAATCGGTGCGGACGGTGATGCCGTCGTTCCGCTCCTCCACCTCTCCCTCGGGGAACAGGTTCAGCAGCGCCCGCCTCACCTTCTCGGGGTCCTCGGTCGGAAAGCGATCTGCCCTGGCCACAATGTGCATGCACCTCAATCGGTGTCGCCGATATTTAACTGGCACAATCCTACGACTTTGTTCTCAATAAGTCTACCCGCCGGATTTATAGACCCTCCGGGCATATCCTCGCCGGGGTAGCATGAGAGACGAGGTCCTTGAGATACTGGCCGGGGAGGGCGTCCTGCTGGAGCCCGAGGCGGCCCGGTTCGTTCTGACCAAGGACGACCCTCTCGGCTTCACCAGAGCGGCCCTTGCCACCATGGCACAGCACCCCCTGATCCTCACCCTGGACGATCTGCGGGCGGCCGCCCCGGCCGCGGAGGTGCATCAGGCCGTGGAGGCGGTCATCGAGCAGTTGCCGTCACCGGCCCCCCTGCGCCGGAACGTGGGCGAGATCAAGGTCCTCCGGGACATCACCGGCAACTCATGCTGCGAGGGCAACATCAACGACTTCGCCCGCTACTTCAACGACCGCTACAACAAGATCAAGGCCATGCTGGCCCGCCGCCGGGAGCTGGTAGGGTGTTTGCCCATCCCTCGCGCCCTGCGCATGGCCCGGGAGGTCAGGATAGTGGCGATTGTCAACGAGGTCAGGACCACCAAGAACGGCCACAAGCTGCTCGAGGTGGAGGACGACGAGGGGCGATGCCCCGTCCTTATCCTGAGGGACTCGCCGCTCATCAGCGAGTGCGTCGTTCCCGACGAGGTGATAGGCATCGTCGGCAAGACGTCGCAGAAGGGGGACATGGTCGTGCTGAACGAGCTGATCCGCCCGGACATCCCGCTGCGGGGGGCCGGCATGCGCCCCTCGGACTCGTCCTCCAAGGTGGGCTTCCTGTCGGACGTCCACGTCGGGAGCAACACCTTCCTGTACCGGCAGTGGAAGAACCTGACCGACTGGCTCAAGACCGACGGAAGGGACGAGATACAGTACCTCATCCTGCCGGGCGACGTGGTGGACGGCATCGGGGTGTTCCCGGGCCAGGAGGAGGAGCTGGACATCGAGGACGTGTTCCAGCAGTACCACGCCCTGGCCGAGATGCTGAAGGACCTTCCTGACGACATCAAGGTGGTCGCCCAGCCGGGCAATCACGACGCGGTGCGGCCGGCCGAGCCCCAGCCGACGTTCTCCAAGAGGCTCACCGAGATGTTCGACTCCTCCGTGCTGTTCGTAGGCAACCCCTGCCAGCTGGAGATCGAGGGGAGGACCATCCTGAGCTACCATGGACGCAGCATCGACGACTGGGTCAGCACCGTCCAGGGGATCAGCTACGAGACCCCTCTGGAAGCGATGAAGGAGATGCTGAAGCGCCGGCACATGGCGCCCATATACGGCATGAAGACCCCCCTGGCGCCGGAGAAGGAGGACCATCTGGTCATCGAGGACGTTCCGGACATCTTCGTGGCGGGCCACGTGCATGGCGCGGGCTTCCTCGACTACCGCGGGGTCAAGGTCATCTGCGCCTCCACCTGGCAGGCCCAGACGCCGTTCCAGAGGATGCACAACTTCCATCCCGCTCCCGCCATCATGCCCGTGGTGCACCTGGGCACCGGCACCATCGAGATGATGGACTTCAATTGAGGCGTCCTTTTTCAGTCGGTCAGGCCACGGGCGGCCGCGCACGGTCCTCGACCCCAAGGGCGGTCCGGTCGTCGTGCATCATGATCAGAAGAACAGAAGGACGATGATGATGAAGTAGCCCAGCACCAGCATCAACAGGCCTGCCATCCAGGCGGCCTTGAAGATGTTGGCCCTTCCTCTCGTGGTCGAGGGGTCGAAGGCGGCTATGAGCTTGTCGAACAGGGACATGACTCTCACTTGCTGGTAACAAAGATGGAAAATATGAAGGGTTTGCCCCGCCTCCTGGCGGAAGGCGGGGTCGTTCGGTTCACGCTGCCTCGGCCGCGGCCTTGGCCTGGGCCTTGTCCTTGACGCGCTTGAGGCGGAAGGTGTTGTCCCTTTCCATCTCCTCCAGGCGCAGCTTGATGAAGGACTCGGCATCCTTGAGCTCGGGGATGACCTTGTACTCCAGCGCGTTGACGCGGCGCTTGGTCTTCTCGATCTCGTCAAGGAGCTTCTTCATGGTGGTCTCGATCTCGGCCGCTTGCACCATGGTCTCCACCAGCTTCTCGAAGGCCGCGGTGGCCTCGTCGATGTAGGTGGAGGTACCAATGACGCCGTAGCCGCGCTCGTCCACCGTGCTCTTCACCAGGGTGGCGTCGATCTGCGGCACCACGATGCCCATCAGGTTCTTGGAGCGTAGACTGATCTCCGGGTGACTGGCCCGGGCGAAGGCGGCCGAGCGGACGGCGATGGCGCCGTCCACGGCCTCGGCGATGGCGGCCTTCTCCATGGCGTCGTCGTAGTCCTTCTGGATCTTGTCGCGGACCTGCTTGGCCTGCTCCAGGATCTTGAAGAACTCCAGGATCAGCCCGTCCCTCTTCATCTTCAGGATCTTGTAACCTGACTGGGTAAGCTTGATCCGCCTCTTGATCTCCAGAAGCTCGGACCGGGTGGGCTTCACATCCTGTGCGGGCATCTTCACTCACTCTTGCGGTATTCCGGGTGGTACTTCTCGATGTACTTCCGGTCGATCCTGGACAGCTGGTTGATGGGCAGTCCGGCCACGAGCTCCCAGGCGATGTCGAGGGTGGTCTCGATGTCGCGGTCCTCGTCGTTGCCCTGGCGGACGAACTTGTCCTCGAAGGCGTCGGCGAAGTCCAGGAAGTGGCGGTCCCTCTCGGACAGCGCGTCCTTTCCCACGATGGCCACCAGACCGCGGAGGTCCTTGCCCTCGGCATAGGCGGCGTACAGCTGGTCGGAGACGGCCTTGTGGTCCTCACGGGTCAGCTCGGGACCGATACCGGCGTTCATCAGCCTGGAGAGGGAGGCGCTCACGTTGATCGGCGGGTAGACGCCGGCGCGGTGCAGCTCCCTGGAGGTGACGATCTGCCCCTCGGTGATGTATCCGGTCAGGTCGGGGATCGGATGCGTGATGTCGTCCCCGGGCATGGTGAGGATGGGGATCTGGGTGATGCTTCCCTTCTTTCCCTTGATCCTGCCAGCGCGCTCGTACATGGTCGCCAGGTCGGTGTACATGTACCCGGGGTAGCCACGCCTTCCGGGCACTTCCTCCCTGGCCGCGCCGATCTGCCTCAGGGCCTCGCAGTAGTTGGTGATGTCCGTCAGGATGACGAGGACGTGCATGTCCAGCTCGAAGGCGAGGTACTCGGCGGTGGTCAGCGCCAGCTTGGGCGTCAGGATCCTCTCGATGGCCGGGTCGTCGGCCAGGTTCATGAACACGACCGCGCGCTTCAGCGCTCCCGTCCGCTCGAAGTCGGACATGAAGTACTGCGCCTCCTCGGCAGTGATGCCCATGGCGGCGAACACGACGGCGAACTCCTCGCCCGAGCCGCGCACCTTGGCCTGCCTGGCGATCTGCAGCGCGATGTCGTTGTGGGGAAGACCGCTGGAGGAGAAGATAGGAAGCTTCTGCCCCCTGACCAGCGTGTTCATGCCGTCGATGGTGGAGATACCGGTCTGGATGAACTCCTTCGGCTCGTCGCGGGCCCACGGGTTGATGGCCGCGCCGTTGATGTCCAGCCTCTTCTCCGGGGTGATGGCGGGGCCGCCGTCGATCGGCTCGCCCGCTCCGCTCAGGATCCTGCCCAGCATGTCCCTGGACACCGGCATCTTCATGGTCTCTCCGAGGAACTTGACCCCGGCGGCCCTCTCGATGCCGGTGGTTCCCTCGAACACCTGGATGACCACGACGTCGTCGGAGGTGTCAAGCACCTGGCCCCTCTTCTGGGTGCCGTCCGGCATGGTCACGGTGGCAAGCTCGTTGTAGCCGATGGGCTCGGTCTTCTCCACGAAGACCAGCGGACCGGCGATCTGGGTGATGGTGCGGTACTCTTTGGATGCGATGCTCATGCCTTACCCCCCAGGGAGTCGAACGCGTCGGCCATCTCATTGTCGATGGCTGCCAGCTCGCTGTCGATCGTCTCCTCGTACTTCGCCTTGGCAAGCCTGTTGCGCAGCGGCATGGCGACGATCTCGTCGACCGCCGCGCCGCCCTCGACCGCCTTGGTGGAGAGGTCGGAGAACTTCTTGATGACCTTCAGCAAGGCGTACTGCCTCTCCATGGGGCAGTAGGTGTCGACCTTGTGGTAGGCGTTCTGCTGCAGGAAGATCTCACGGATCATCCTGGCGACCTCCAGGGTCATCTTCTGCTCGTCCGGCAGGGCGTCGGAGCCGACCAGCTGGACGATCTCCTGAAGTTCGGACTCGCGCTGCAGGACCTCCATGGCCCACTGCCTCAGGGCGGGGAAGTCCTCGGCCACGTTGGCCTTGTACCAGCCGGTGAGGCCGTTGGTGTAGAGCGAGTAGGAGGTAAGCCAGTTGATGGTGGGGAAGTGCCTCCTCTCACGGAGCTTGGAGTCAAGGGCCCAGAAGACCCGGACGATACGCAGGGTGTTCTGAGTGACCGGCTCGGACAGGTCACCACCGGGCGGCGAGACGGCGCCGACCACGGAGATCGAGCCCACCGAGCCGTTGCGGTTCTCCACACGGCCGGCGCGCTCGTAGAACTCCGAGAGCCTGGCGGACAGGTAGGCGGGGAAGCCCTCCTCTCCGGGCATCTCCTCGAGACGGGACGAGATCTCCCTCATGGCCTCGGCCCACCGGGAGGTGGAGTCGGCCATCAGCGAGACGTTGTAGCCCTGGTCACGGTAGTACTCGGCGATGGTCATGCCGGTGTAGACGGACGCCTCACGGGCGGCCACAGGCATGTTGGAAGTGTTGGCGATCAGGACGGTCCTCTGCATCAGGGGCTCGCCGGTCCGGGGGTCCTCCAGCGCCGGGAAGGTCGCCAGAACCTCGGTCATCTCGTTGCCGCGTTCACCGCAGCCGATGTAGACCACGATCTCGGCGTCGGACCACTTGGCCAGCTGCTGCTGGGTGACCGTCTTTCCGGTGCCGAACGCACCAGGGATGGCCGCGGTGCCGCCCTTGGGCAGCGGGAACATAGTGTCCAGGACGCGCTGTCCGGTGATGAGCGGGATGTCGGGCATCAGCTTCTTGCCGAACGGACGGCCGGCACGCACGGGCCACTTCTGCATCATCATGATGTCCTGGCCGGACACCTTGGCGATCGGTTCCTCGACGGTGAACTCGCCCTCGCGGATCTCCTCCACCGTGCCGCTGACACCTGGAGGCACCATGATCTTGTGGACGAGGTAGAACTCCTTGACCGTCCCGAGGACGTCGCCGCCGACGACCTTGTCGCCCTTCTTGGCCACGGCCTCGAACTTCCACTTCTTCTTGCGGTCCAGACCGTTGGCCGAGACGCCGCGCTGGATGAAGTTGCCCATGGCCTCCATGAGGACCGGCAGGGGCCTCTGGATGCCGTCGTACACACTGCTCAGGAGACCGGGTCCGAGCTCCGCCACCAGGGGGTGGTGGGTGTCGATGACCTTCTCGCCGGGCCTCAGCCCGGAGGTCTCCTCGTAAACCTGGATGATGGTCTTGTCGCCGTCGATCTTGATGACCTCACCCATCAGCCCCTCTTCCCCGACCAGCATGACGTCGTACATCTTGGGGGAGATGCCGGTGGCGGTCACCACGGGACCGGCTACCCTATAAATCGTTCCGTGCTTTTCCATTTTCAATCCCTCTCCGACTTGTACAGATCCACGCCGATCGCGCTCTTGACCTTCTCCCTCAGGTCGCCTTCCTCTCCGCCCACCTGGATGACGACGGGGGAGATGCTTTCCAGCGCCCTCTTGCGCACGTTGGCGGAAACCGTGGTTAGGTCTGATGAGTTGATAGCCAGGATGCCTAGTGTGGAGTCCTCGGTGAGCTCGAGGAGCTTGGCCTCGTACTCGTCAGGCCGCACCGCGTACACGCGCCTCACTCCCGCGAGGCGGAATCCGAGCGTGAATTCTTCGCTTCCCAATACTGCGAACTCCATCACATCACCAGCAGTTTGTTGATGGTATCGTGGTCCATGCCGGCCGCCTTGCCACGGGCGATGATCCGGATGTTGTTGACCTCGTCGTTCTTCCTGATTATGTAATCGATGACCGGTAGTACCGACAGGGGGTAGATGTTGGAGAACTTCTCCGACTGCCGCGCCTGCCACTTCTTCAGGTTTAGCATGATACCGGACAGCGATCCGGTCTGCTTGGCCATCTCCACTCCTTCCTTGATCTCCTCGTAGAAGGAGAGCTTGGCGAGCTCGTCGAGCAGCGCCTCGAAGCCATCGGTCGAGGCCAGGCGCTCGAGGTCCTTGACCTTGAGCTCGTGGCCGCCGTCGATGAAGTAGGTCCTGATGCGTTCCAGGGGCAGACCGGCCTGCTTCAGCTTGAGCAGCGTCCGCAGGTTGACGATGTCGATCTCCCTCCTGATGTAGGAGAGGAATAGCTTCTCGGGCTTGCTCCTGGGCTGCACGGTCTGCAGCAGCTGGGTGTAGTATGCCTTGTCGAGGGAGTCCTCTACGGACGGAAGGCTGTTCTCCTGCTCTATCAAGGCGGGAAGGCCTTCCGGCAGCACGAAGCCCTGCTTGTGCCGCAGGGCATCGATCACGTCAGCCGTGGTCTCCATCCCCACCAGGGAGATCAGGTATTCCTCGCTCAGGTCGCCCGCGGGCACCAGATCCTCTTGGATGTCCTCCAGGGAGGCCCCCGAGGACCTTCCCCTGAGAATCGTCTTTATGTTCTGATAGTCCCACCTTCGCAGGTAGGCCACCACGATCTCCCTGAGCTCTCCAGTGGTGAAGCCGATGATGTCCCGGTAGGTCCGGGCGAGGTTGCGGGAGGTCCCCAGCTCAATGAGGTTGACCCCATCGTAACGGGAGGCCAGCTCGGCCATCTCCGTCTTGTACTGGGTCTCTCCCATGAACCTGCTGATCTCATTGAGATCCATCATCAGCAACTTGGGATAGTTGTCCTGGGTCAGTAGATGGCTCTTCTTGCCCTTGACCCTGGCCGTGGCGTACGGATAGTTTCCCTTGTTGCGACCTAGTTTGAACATTTGTTCACCCAGCAATCCTACTCGAACAGGACCGTCGAGATGTCCTTCAGCTCCTTCTCCCAGATGGTCTCCAGCAGGGTGCGGAAGCGCAGGTCGAGGTGTACCGTACCGTCCTTGTTCTCCAGGATGAGCCCGGATTCCATGTCGGTCTCGGTCAGGGACTCGCAGCCCCTCAACCCTGCCAGAAGATCGGCCTCTCCCTTAGGGCAGAACACCCTGGGCATGGGAACGATCTTCTTTCCCTCGGCCAGGATCTTCTTGTAGAGAGCGGACTTCTCGGCCGGAGGCATGTTGGAGAGCTCGTCGAGCATCTCGTCGAATGTCCGGTTGAGGATGTCCTTCCTCTTGTTCAGGACGATCTTCTTCGACTCCAGTTCCGCACTGGACTGCTCCTGCCTCCTCATGCGAAGGATGGCGTCCTGGAGCTCCTTCTCGTCCGCCCTCTGCATCTTCTCGATCTTCAGGTCGGCCTCATTGAGTATCCTGGCCCGTTCTTTCTCTGCTTCCTGGATGCGGAGGTTGCCCTCCTGCTTTGCGTTTTCCAGGATCTCGTTCGCTACCTTATCCAGTGCCATGCGTGAGCCTCTGTTGGGTGCTCACTCACATGTTGAGCCAGAGCAGGATGGCCACGACCAGACCGAAGATGACGATAGTCTCAGGGATGACAGTAAGGATAAGGCCCTTACCGAAGAGCTTCTCGTTCTCGGTCATCGCACCGATCGCCGCGGAACCGATGTCCTTCTCGGCGAGGGCCGAGGCCAGGCCAGTCAGTCCAACTGCGAGTCCAGCACCAATTGCAATCAATCCAGCGTCTACCATTTCTTATTCCTCCACTGTGTGCTTTCTCTTTATCTTCAGCGGGTCGAAGTCCGCCCCACCGCCTTCATAGAACTTCTTGAAGAGCTCGACATACTGCAGCCTGATTCCGTGCAGACCTGCCGAGAGAATCGCCAGAATGAAGATCATCAGGTGTCCAGCGGTGAAGATGGACAGCGCTACGATCAACATTACGAGGTCGGTCGTCGGCTCGACACCTTCCATGCCAATGCCGGCGATGAGTCCTAGCGCTATATAGTTGAATGCCAGGGCCATGCCGGCCTTGGACATTCCGATCGCGATAAGCCTGGTGTAGGAGAGCACGTTGCTCACCACCTCGGGCATATCGATGAGGGCCTTTCCTCCCTCTCCCTTGACGGCCATCAGCATTCCTACGGCGAACAGGCCGATGCCCACCAGCAGCAGGGTGTTGGAGAGCGAGAGCGCGTCCGGGTTGCCGATCACCAGTGCATCGATGATCACCGGGAGCAGGCAGCCGAAGCCGACCATCACCATGATCCAGGACATCTTCTCCATGATGGCGGCCTTGAGGCCGTGCCTTATGATCATGTTGTAGAAGCCGATGATCAGACCGACGATCAGATGCGCCAGGCCGACCCACAGGCTGCCGTACAGAAGGATCTGCACGCTGCCCAGCTTGGTGGCGTAGCCCAGGTTGACGTCGAAGTCGATCCCCGGAATGGTGAACAGGGTATGGGGGATGTCAATGCCCAGCAGGGACGCCCAGGTGGCGGTCTCCCAGCCAGAGACGAGGTTCTTCGCATGCTCGGCATGCGTGAACTCAATGCCCATCATGTCGCCGTACAGGAACAGGCCGAAGAACGCCGCCCATATGCCGCCATAGAACAGCATGGTGGATATGGCGCGCCACTCCTGGCTCTTGCACCTCTTCAGTCCCAGCGCTCCCAGGACCAGGAAGGGGATGGCGTAACCGACATCACCGACCATGAGACCAAAGAACATGGGGAAGAATATGGCCACCGTGATGGTGGGGTCGATCTCGTTGTAACGAGGTGTGGAAAGCAGTTTCACGAAGAACTCGAAACGACCGGAGTTGCGTCCGTGATCGAGCTTTACAGGAGGCTCCTCCTCGATGGGCAGGGACATCGCCTCGGCGGAGGTCATTCCCGACTCCATCTTGATCTCCTCCTCGTCGGCATGGTGCTCCTCCCGGCCCCGGTTCTCCAAGAGCTCCACATGGATGGAGTCCCCGAACCGCTCGGCGAAGGCGGAGGTCACCTTGTCATATGACGCGGTGGGTACCCAGGCCTCCAAGACGAACGTATGGGCCGAGGCTCCCATGCGCAGGGGCAGCTCGGCCTTCTCCACGATGATGCTCAGGTACTCGTCCGAGGCGAGGACCATCGAGGTGTACTTCTCGTTGAGCTTGGCGATCTCCTTGTTGGCGAGCTCCAGCTCCTCCTTGGCGCTCTTGATCTCCTTGTCGAGCTCGGCGGCGGCCGTTGCCGGCAGTCCCGAACCGACGGGGAGGGGCACCTCGGTGAAGCCGCTCTCCGAAAGGATGCGCTGAGCCTCATCGGCATGCTTCGAGGATACGAACAGGACGACGAACGAACCGCCCTTGGCGGTGAAAAGCTCGTAATGGCCGCTCAGTCCCCTCTCCAATGCTGGTTCGGGATCGGCGCGGACGTGGCCGGCCAGGACGTCGAGGTTGTCGTAACCACGGTACATCTCGACCTCCAGGGGTATGGTCCTGTACGGTTCGAGCTGGGCCAGGCGGGCCTCGGCCTCGGACAGGCGGACCTGCTTGGCGTTCCTTATCTCGGTCGCCAGCCTGACCTCCTCTTCCATCCGGGCGATGCCCTCGTCGAGCTCGCTCTTGATCTTGGACTCGGCGACCGTTCCTTCGTACGCTTCAGCGTCGATAGCCAGCTCCTTCTCCGCCGACCTAAGCTTCAGAAGCTTGTGCGAGGCCTTGGAGGCCTCGGGGAGAGGAGCGCCGAGGGTGAAGCCCTCTTCGCCTCCCTGAAAATCTATAACGTGAACGTTCTCGAGGCCATACAAGAGGTCGATGGCGTCAGGCAACCGCTTCTTGGTCCCTACGACCAAGATCCTACTCATTGGTTCCGGCAGCAGCATCAAAGGCCCTCTCGAAATATTGCTTTATGGTGTTTTTCGCCTTGGGTATGCGCTCGGCAGCCTTGGCCTCTATGGCGGCGGCCTCTTCGTTACCCTTGCGCAGAAGCTCATCTCTGTTAGCAGCCAGTGCCTTACGCTCACTGTCAAGCGCGGCCTCTCTCTTGGCCCTTAGGTCCCTTTCGGCGGCCTGCAGCTTGTCTACGGCTTCCCTACGTGCCGAGGATACAATGGCCTTCTGTCTCTCCTCGGCCTCTTCGAGCGTCTTCTTGGCCTTGGCTTCAGCTTCTTTTATCTGAGAAAGTGCATCAGCTTTGCCCACAGGTCTCTCTCCGGAAGGTTTCACCAGTATTGACTCTTGATATTTAAAGTGTTGCTGAAGGAACGCGGCCAGATGGGGACGGCTGGATACGTCCACTGGAATAGAATCATAGAATCCTCCGGCCAAGGGCGGGAGCGGTCCTCACGCCTCGCCCGCACGGTACTGCCGGACGCGCACCTTGCTCTCCTCCAGCAGCTTCTTCGACAGTTCATCGACGTAATCGTCCTTGTACACGATCTCCCCGATGCCGGCATTGACCAGGATCTTGGCGCACATGACACAGGGGAAGTTGGTGGTGTAGATGGTGGAGTCCTTGATGCTCACGCCGAAGTAGGCGGCCTGGATGACCGCGTTCTGTTCAGCGTGGACGCCGCGGCACAGCTCATGCCGGGTGCCCGATTCGATGTGGTTGTTCAATCTCACGCAGCCCGTGACGCCGCAGTGCTCCAGTCCCTTGGGAGCGCCGTTATATCCCGTGGTCAGCACCCTCTTCTCCTTGACCACGACGGCGCCCACGCTGCGGCGGAGGCAGGTGGAGCGACTGGCCACCAGCTCGGCCATGCGCATGAAGTAGGTATCGTTGTCCGGCCTCTCCATCGCCCGGGCCATTCCCGCGGACCGATATCTATTTTGCCATGGGGCCAGGAAAGGGTCTATTAACGTAGAGTTCCTTTTTGCCGATGTGCCGAACGGGAAGTCCAAGGAGGAGGGTATGCTGGTCTCGACCATCAAGGCCTTCATAATCGCCCCTGCGATCTTTCTGCTCGTCATCGGCGCCATATTCCTGTACAGCGGCATCTGGCCCCCCATGGTGGTGGTGGAATCGGAGAGCATGCAGCATTCCGATGATACCAGCTTCATCGGCGTCATCGACACCGGCGACATCGTGGTGGTCAAGAAGGTGGATTCCTACCAGGATGTGACGACCTACGTGGAGGGTCTGGCGAACGGCCATTCCACCTACGGGGCGCCGGGCGACGTCATCATCTATCATCGCGAAGGGATGCCCAAGCCCATCATACACCGGGCCATGGTCATGCTGGAGTACAACTTCACCGGCGGGGGGTTCGACGTGCCGACACTGGCCGACATACCGGACGAGCTGTGGAGCGTGCCCGGCGGCGAGAAGGTGTGGTGGAACCTCAAGGAGGTGCTGGTGCTGCACGACGTGGGCCACGTCAACGCGCGGCTGGAGATCGACCTGTCCACCATGCTCTCCTACATGTTCAGCAACGGCCGCCTGCACGGGGGCATCATCACCCTGGGCGACAACAACTGGGAGATGGTCGACGGCGTCCCGGTGGCCCGGTACGATCAGCGGTGGCTCACGAGCATGCGGGAGCCGGTCATGGAGGAGTGGATCGTCGGCAAGGCGCGGGGCGAGCTCCCCTGGTTCGGGCTGCTCAAGCTATGGGCCACGGGCACCATGCCGGACGATACCCCGGCCAACTGCCAGAGGAACCTCGTCATCTCCCTGGGGGCGCTGATCCTCATCCCGATCGTCATCGACGTCGGTTCGAACGTCATGCGGCGGAGGGGCATCGAGCTCGACCTGAAGGGCCTTCGGAACCGGCGCGACAAGAAGTGATCACATCAAGGTGGTCTGGTTCTTGGGCCGGTAGTTCTTGATGGATTGCAGGACCTCGTCCTCCTCCAGCACCCTCTTGGTCTCGATGCGCGGTACCGATGATTCGATCTCCTTGGTGCGCCCCCCTCGGCCAAAGCTCTTCACCCGGGCATGGATGATGCCCATCATGTCCAGCTCGGAGATCAGGTCGGTGACCCTTCTCTGCGTAAGCTGGGTGATGCCGGTGATGGCGGCCAGATCGCGGTACGTCTCGTACACGTCACCGGTGGTGAGGCGCCCCTCGCTCCTCTCCTCGTTCAACAGGATGGACATGAGGACCAGCTTGGACTGGGTGGGCAGCGTCTTGATGGCCTCGGTGACGCAATCGAGCTCCAGCTTGTTCTTGGCCTTGTACACGTGCGCCTCGGTGACCTTGTCGTCGCCGTTGCGCTCGGCGATCTCGGCCGCGACCCTCAGGAGGTCGAGCGCCC
>LJKK01000138.1 GCA_001421185.1 Methanomassiliicoccales archaeon RumEn M1 | reverse complement strand
GTCCGTAGCCGAACTGGTTGTATTCGACGACCACGTCGCACTCGAGCAGGAACAGCTCGTTGTCGTTGAGCATCACGACGTTGTCATGAACGACGCCGTCAACGCGCTCGGCGTAGATGCCGTACTCGTTCAGCATGATGACGTTGTCGACGACGAGCTCGAGCGACGACTCGAACGCGTATATCCCGCGGTCGTTGTCGACGATGGTGCAGCCGACGATGGTCGGCGACGCGCCGTCATCGATGTAGATGCCGTCCATCGACGAGCCGGTGATGGTGCAGCCGCGTATGACGGGCGAGCATCCGACGATGCGGATGCCGTTGCCGTAGGCGTACTTGACCGTGGTGGTGGTCATCTCGACGTCCGATGAAGCGAGGTACACCTCGTACGCATCTTCGACGACGCAGTCGGTCATCAGCATCGAGCCGTACACGTCGAAGTACCACCGGCCGTCATCGCTGTACAGCCAGCTGTTGTACGCCTCCAGGCAGCCGCCCTCGGCGACGACCAGGCGAGCGTAGCGTCGTAGATGCCGTTGACGACGTCATCGTCGGCCAGCAGCACGAAGTCGTCCACGTAGTCGAGGACGAGCGTGCCGCATATGACGATCTCGCCGGCGAAGGTGACGTCGTTGGCGTGCACCACCGCTTCGGCATCGACGATCCAGTCGACGCTGTCGCCGACGACCCTGAGACCGTAGTCGCGGTTCTGATCGTACTCGCCGTTGTAGATGATCAGTTCGGAGTCGTCGACCGAGAGGCCGTTCCCGAGGTTCAGGTAGAACGTGCAGTCGGCGACCACGCCCTCGACTTCGTCGAGGTACGCTCCTCCGCCGTTCATGTAGAAATAGCAGTCCTCGATGACGAGACCGATGCTGCCGGTCGCCATGAGCCCCTGCTCGTTCTTGGCGAAGAAGTTGTCGCGGACGACGGTGCCTTCGTCGTCGGACAGATGCACGCCGCATCCGTTCTCCAGGAAGGCGTTCCCCTCGATGACGGCTTCCCTGGTTCCAAGGGCGTAGATGCCGTACTCGTTCCCCTTGAAGGTGTTGCCATCGAACTCGATGCCCTCGCAGTAATCGAACCTCGCACCATATTCACCGCCCTTGACGTCGTTGTCAATGATGCAGACCTCGCCGCCCTTGATGTAGATGCCAGTGCCGCTAGGTCCGACGGTGATGTCGTTGTTCCTGATGATGACGACGCTGCCCACCTCGTAGGTGTCGCCGCGGTAGTTGTCATCGACCTTAATGCCGATGCCCGACCTGACGTCAATCGTGTTTCCGTCGATAGTCACACCCGCCGACAGTCCCGGCTCCTCGCTGAGGACGGCCACGTAGATGCCCACGTTTTCGTAGACAGGGGAAGCGACGGGAGCGAGCCCCTCTCCGAACAGAGTGACGCAGTTGTCACGGATGACGAACTCGATGTTCAGTTCTGTCGCCGAATTATTGACACCGCTCTCATCATCGGCACCATAGTCGATGCCGACGGCGACAATGCCCATTCCGTCCTCCATCTCGATCTTGTTGTTGGAGATGCAGAACAGCGTGTCGACGACGGCTGAGGCGTTGCCCTGGTTGGCGCCAGCCCTAGTCTGGGCGCCGCCGGTGATGCCGACGCCGTCGCCTTCGATGGCGATGTCATTGTTCGTTGCCATAACGTCGCCGATGATGCATGCGACCGCGTCCGCGCCGCCGCCATACGCATGAGCGCCGCGGTAGACGTTCATGCCAACGAGGTCCTCGGCCACTATGGTGTTGCCGTCGAACAGTACCTCGGACTCGATAGTACCGCTTGCGAGGGCCCCATCCGCTATAACGCGGACATACTGGAACAGCTTCAGACCATAGTCGTAGGAGCCTTCGCCAGCAGGAGCCTTGGTATACCCTATGTCGTCGCCCTCCATGCTGTTACCCTGAACCACGACGTCGTTGCACAGGGAGGCGGTGGCGTTGTTACGCACGTTGACATATACCTCAGCCTCGACCATGCTCCCTCCCACCACGAAAGTATTGCAGGTGGCGGTCATCGGTACGATCGCATCGACGTTGGCAGACCCGACGGCCATGATATCGACATAATACCCGACGAAGTCATAGCAATACTCGCCAACGGTGTTACCGCTGACGGTCAGCTCGCTGTCGAGCGTGACGGTCGCCTCATCATAGGCTTCAAGATCGACATCATAGTAAACGAATTCGCCACCGACATCGCATATGGTGTTGCCGCTTACGGTCAGCGGACCATCGAAAGTGACGGTCGCCTTATCTTCAGCATACTCGATCTCCGGATAATAGCAGACGAAGTAGCCGACCTCAGTGGCCTCATTGCCACATACGAAGACGGGCTGGCAGACGATGACCTTGCCATATCCTTCGGCCTCGATCTCCACGTCGATGTAGGGGCCGTAGCCAGCGTCCTCAATGTAGTTTTTGCAGAACCTCAGCTCGCCCTCCAGCGTGGCGGTGGAGTTCTCCCCGCCAGCGTACACCGATATAGATGGCCAGAAGGCGTCATCGCCAGAGCCCAGCAGCTCATTGTTCTCCATGACAATGTCACGGATGACCTGGACGGTGGCGTTGTCGTTCGCGTTCAGCTCCTCCTCCATGTATAGATAGTCGCAATCAAACGCCTCACCTGCATCAAGTTCGTTGCCGGTGATCAGGATGTCCCCGCACAGAGTGCTGGTGGCATTGTCCTCTCCGTTCACGGTCCTGTGCAGATATATGAGATATTTATCTCTCCACGAATCGCTGGACGGGCCGTTGTCGGCCACATCGTTGTCGGCAATGATCAGGTTGCCGCTCACTGCCGCGACCGCCTCATCGCATGCATCTACGTAATCGTTGAAGCACATCGCCTCGAAGGCCATGGACGATTCCCTGTCCAGCAGGATCTTGTTGTCCACGATGGAGATCTCGACGTTGACCGCTGCCTCTGCCTGACCCTCTGCATCAGCACGCCTGATGATGCATATGCCATCCTCGCTGACGCAGACGGCCTGGTTGCCCTCGAAGAGGAACGAGACACCTACGCAGTACGAAGCGCGGTCCGTCACTACATCAGCGGTTCCAAAGAAGGCATCGAGCAGGTCGTCTACGTACCCGATGACGTTGTTCCGGATGGCCACATCCACGTGGAGATGGACCGAGGCATCCTGGCTGGCCGAGGCCCCATATTCCCCATAGTCGTATCCGCCTATAGATACCTCAAAGCCACAGCCGGCCTCGTCCACACAGTTGTCCTCGATGAACAGGCACGCCAGGATCTCTACGGTGGCGTTGTCCTTGATGTAGCTGGTCTCCCAGTACGCCCCGAAGGCGACATCAGCGCCGGCGATTGTGTTGCCGTTCATGTAGACGTCGCCGTCCACGGACACTGTGGAGTTATCTTCAGCAGAAATGAAACAATTATAGAAGGAGCCGACACCGCCGGTATCCTCCAGATTGTTGCCGTTCATGTAGACGTCGCCGACTACGCAGATCTCTCCATAGCCCTCCGAGTATAGTTCCAGGGCGACATAGAGTCCATCGCTGGCACTCTCGACGAAATTGTCCTTGACACAGACGTTTCCGTAGATCCGGGCGGTGGCGTTGTCCTCGGCCCAGACATCGAAGTAGATATACGGGGCGTATTCGACGTTCTCGATAAGGTTGTCTTCGATTACAATGTCTCCAATCGTCTGGGCGGTGGCGTTGTCCTCGGCCCAGACATCGATATCGAGATAGCACGCGCCGTAGCCCGCCTGAAGCATCTCGTTGCGGACGACGGTGAAGTTACCCTTGATGCTGGCGATGGCGTTGTCACACGCTTCCAGATCAACACCCATGTAGATGAAATTGGAAACCATCGACGTCTGATTGAACACATTGTCAGCGATCAGGATGTCCCCGACGAGAGTGGCGGTGCCGTTGTCCTCAGCCTCCACGTCCTTATAGATATAGATCAGGCCGTATGGGTTGGTGGTGTTGATGAGATTGTTCGTGATGGTAATATCGAACGCGGTGGTGTTCTTGCGCTCATCGTCGGCGAAGCTGGACAGCATCACGGCGATCGAAGCCCCTGATCCGGGCTGCGCGTCGATGACGCAGTTGTCGATCGTCAGGCTTCCGCCGTTCTCGAACTCGGCATAGACGGCCTTGTTGGTGTTGGTAATGGCCGTGTTGGTGACGGTTAGCTCGCAATCGATCGCACGGAGCGTCTCCTGCGTGTCGTTGATGATCGCATGATCGATGGCTCCCCCGCTACCTGCGTTGAAGTGCAGCCCCGCCCATGCATCCTCAGAGTCATCGAACGGGTTGGAATCGAAGACGACCTTGTGAGTGTCGTTGCCCTCGACGACAAGTGTGCCGTTGACCACGATGCCGGCGTCAGGGCCGAACAGGACCTTTACCCCAGGCCCGATCGTCAGCGTCTCTCCTGCCTCGACGTATATCGTCTCGTTGACGATGTACGTCGAACCATTCTCGTCCCAGTCGTAGCCGCCCTCGATCTCGTCGAGGCCGCCGCCGACGTAGGTATCGGCGCTTACGCCGCCGATGCCTGACAGCATCAGCAGCAGCATGAGCGCCGACGCGCTCAGTATAATCAACGATCTTCCTAGGCCTAGCCTAGGTTCTCTCGGATCATGAACTCGATGCGAATGCAAACTCTCACCCCGACTGACCTATGAACTATCTTGGGCCAGCCGGGGGCGAATTACATCATATATACTTAAAACTATTATCAGATATAGAAACATATAACTAGAAATCCTCGGAGCTGGCCTCTCTTCCGAATGTTCGCCTCTCGTTCGATGGCGGGCAACAACGATTAAAAGCTCGTTCACCCTAGCCGGGGCGTGCACAAGGTATCGGACATCAGCATGGAGGCGGACATCCTGGCCGAGAACCGCAGGCTTGGCCACGATATCCACCACCGACTTCGCTCTCACAATATACGCTCGGTCGACGTGATGGGCTCCATAGGCGCCGGCAAGACGCTTCTCATCGAGAAGATGGCCGTGGAGATGGGGCGCATGGGGATCAAGGCGGCGGTGCTGGCCGGCGATGTCACCGGCCAGGACGACTTCGATCGGTTCCGCGCCGCGGGCATTCAGGCCGTGAACGTCAACACGGGCAAGGAATGTCACCTGGACGCACATCTGGTCGACCACGCCCTGGACGAGCTGGACCTGGACTCGATCGATTTCCTGTTCGTCGAGAACGTCGGCAACCTGGTCTGCCCGGCCGACTTCCCGCTGGGCACCGACCATCGCATGGTGGTCATCTCCGTCACGGAGGGCGACGACATGATACGGAAGCAGCCGCTCATCTTCCTGGAGTCGGACATCGCGGTGCTGAACAAGGTCGACCTGCTCCCCCATGTGGACATGGACATCGACCGGCTGGAGGCCGACTATGCCAGGTTCAAGAAGGGCGCCCGGCTGTTCAGAACCAGCGCCAAGACCGGAGAAGGGCTCGGAGAGCTGTTCAAGGCGTTGAACATCCACGCCTAATTTTTATTACATCCCCCCTTACCTGTGGCGGTGCTCGAATGAAGGTGCTTGTCGTGGGAGGTGGCGGCAGGGAGCATGCCCTGGCCGCCGCGCTGCATCGCAGCGGGGCCGAGCTGTACTCGGCCATGAGGAACAACAACCCCGGGATAGCGAGGCTGGCCCGGGAGGTCCGCCTGATCAAGGAGACCGACGTGGCCGGCGTGGTGGACTTCGCCAAGGCCGCGGCGGTCGACATGGCCGTCATGGGGCCGGAAGCGCCTCTCGAGGTGGGGCTGGTGGACGCGCTCCAGGCCGAGGGCATAGGCTGCGTCGGGCCCACGAGGGCAGCGGCCAGGCTGGAGACGTCCAAGAGCTTTGCCCGCGAGCTTATGCAGCGCCACGGCGTTCCCGGAAACCTGCGCTTCGCGTCGTTCGACGACCTCGGGGAGGCGAAGAGGTACGTGCGAGATGCGGGGTTCGAGCTGGCCATCAAGCCCGTGGGTCTCACCGGCGGGAAGGGCGTCAAGGTCCAGGGAGAGCACCTGAAGACCATCCAGGATGCCGACGCCTACCTGGAGGATATCTTCGGGCACGGCATCGGCGGCGGCAGCGTCATCCTCGAGGAAAGAGCGGTGGGCGAGGAGTTCACCTTGCAGGTGTTCTGCGACGGCCGAAACGTCGTACCGATGCCCTTGGTGCAGGACCACAAGCGCGCCTACGAGGGCGACACGGGGCCGAACACCGGCGGCATGGGCTCCTACTCAGCCGAGGACCACCTCCTACCGTTCGTCAGGGACGAGGACCGGCAGGCGGCACTTGACATCCTGAGGCGCACCGTGGAGGCCATGGCCCGGGAGGGCCACCCGTACCGCGGGGTGCTGTATGGCCAGTTCATGCTGACGCGCGACGGTCCGCGGGTCATCGAGTTCAACGCGCGCTTCGGGGACCCGGAGGCCATGAACGTCATGTCCATATTGGACACGCCATTCCTCGACGTCTGCCAGGGCATCGTGGACGGTTCGCTGTCCTCCAACATCTCCTTCGCCAGGAAGGCCACCGTGTGCAAGTACGTGGTGCCGGCCGGATACGGCACCAAGCCGCAGGCCGGCCAGGTGATCGAGGTCGACGAGGCCGCCATCGCCCGCGAGGGGGCGTGCGCCTACTACGCCATGGTCGACCAGGAGGGCGTAAGGGTCCTGACCACCACATCCCGCGCGGTGGGCGTGGTCGGCATCGACGATTCCATCCAAGCGGCCGAGGAAGCGTGCGAGAGGGCGCTGAAGCACGTCCGCGGCGACGCCATCTTCGTCCGCCACGACATTGGGAAGGCCGAGCTCGTCAACCGTCGGGTGGAGCATATGGCGCAGCTCAGGAAAGCGTAAAATAGGGAGCCGCTCGTTCCATCGACCATGAAGAACCTGGAAGACATCGCTGACCGCATCGAGTCCCGACTGGAGGAGAAGGACCAGGTCCGCGAGGTCACCATCAAGTCCACCCGGGCCATTAACCGGCTGTCGGGCAGCATAGTCCACTCGATCCACAAGGGCGAGGACGTCAGGGCCATGATGCACGAGGCCATCGACGAGGCCCACCGCCTGCGCAGCCTGCTGGAGGACTACCCGGAGATGTGGGCGTCAGGCCTGGTGGAGGGGTCCCTTCAGGAGCTGGCCGAGGCGGCCATATTGCTCGCCCTGGTCAACGACGAGGATGTTCCAGACCCTGACGAGATGGGGCTGCCAGGGACCGCGTACCTGTTGGGCCTGGGGGACGTCATCGGCGAGCTGCGCCGCTTCGCCCTGGAGCGACTTCGGGAAGGAAGACCGAACGAGGCCGTAAGGTACCTCGACATGATGGAGGAGCTGTTCCTGGTCATCATGCGCTTCGACTACCCCGACGCCATCATACCGATCAGGCGCAAGCAGGACGTGGCCCGCTCGCTGCTGGAGAAGACCCGCGGCGAGGTGGCGGTGGCGCTGAGCTCGGCCATGCTGCAGGCCAAGCTGGAAGAGCTGTCGCGCAAGCTCTAGAAGTGCTGTCGGATCCGGTCCTCGATCTCCTCCTTGGGCGATACCCCGACCATCTGGTCGACCAGCTGGCCATCCTTGAAGAACAGCACGGTGGGAATGGCCATGATCTTGAACCGCTGCACCTCCGCCTGGTTCTCGTCCACGTTCATCTTGGCCACCGACACCTTGCCGGCGTAGTCCTCGGCCAGTCGGTCGATGATCGGGGAGAGCATGCGACAGGGGCCGCACCAGTCCGCCCAGCAGTCCACGATGAGGTTGTTGTTCTGCTCGATCGCCTCGTCCAGCCTGCCCGGCTCAACGACTATGACGTTAGCTGTCATCGCCATGGACCAGACAATCCCAGCCAGTACTATTTGTTGATATCCTCGTTGGTGGCGGGGGTCCGGAACGAAGGGCGTGACCGCATGCGGCCGACCCTCGAAAGTGCTCCAGTTTAGCGGTCTGACCAGCGTCGGATGAGGTGTGGCGACATATCGTGCCAGTCCTATTCGAATGGTCTCGACCTTGGTTGGATCGAGACCAAGGGACGTGAGGCATCCGACATGTGAAAAAGAGGAAAATAGGAAAGGGGGCCGAGGCCCTTTGCACGACCTCAGGCCCGAGGCCGCCGTTTCTTCTTCTTGCCGCGGTTCATGTAGGTGAGGAACACCACCACCATGAAGATCACCAGCACGATGGCCAGTAGGATGTTGGCCAGTCCCCATCCGCCGTCCCCGACGTAGAAGGTCGACTCGAAGACGTTGCTCCCGTCAGCGAAGCGGACGAACTGCTGCTCGGGATCGACGACCACCTTCAGGGTGTGCTGCCCGCCCGAGAGGCCGCCCGCCGACCAGTTGTACTGGACGGTGCGGGTGCTGGCCGCCGGTATGTTGGCGGTGACCGTGCCGACCAGCTCTCCGTCCACGAAGAACTGCACCGGGACGCCAGTGGCGGTCACGTTGGCGGCGTTGGTCAGCTCGACCGACAGCACCACCGCCTCCACCACCCTGATGTCGTACCGGGCGGTGTTGCTGACCGAGCCGTTCTCCGACCTGACGTCGAACGTCACGGTGAAAGTGCCAGTGCTGGACGGCGCCGTCACGGTCACATTGAAGCTCCCGCTCGACGTCGTACCGGTCCTGGGGCTCACCGCGCCCCCGTAGGTGACGGTGGCGTTGTACCTAACGAGGCCCTCAGGCCCCCCGGTCACGTTGACCGTCAGGACCGCCTTCTCTCCCGGTATCATGGTCGTCGGTCCATCGATCTCGATCAGGTACCGGTCCTCCTGGGCGGCCGCCGGCGCGGGGATCGCCACGGCGGCCATCACCAGCGCGGCGAGGACCGCCAGGGTCGCGATTACCGCTTTCTTCTGCGTCCAAACACCCCCTTGTTGACCCTCATTATCACCAGGGCGGCCGCCAGCAGCGCAATGGCCGCCAGCATCACCCAGGTGATGGCCGGCACCTGCGGGGCACCCATCTGAGCCCCCTGGCCGGACGCGCCCAGGCCGCCCTCGGCGCTGAGCTCTAGACGTTCTAGCTGCACGGTGCCGGCATCGTTGCTGTTGGTCGAGGAGACGCTGTAGGCCAGCGTAGCGTTGGGATCAGCGTCGTTCGATGTCCTCACCAGCTGCAGGTTGATGGTGGCGCTCTTGCCGGCGCTCACCGAGACCTCCCTGGTCAGGGAGGAGCTGCCCGGTATGGAAACGGACCATCCCTGAGCGGCCAGGGCGTCCCTGGTCGCATTGGAGATGGTGAAGGTGTACTCGTCATCGGCGTTGCCGGTGTTGCTCACCACGATCGGCACCGTGTATGCAGTGCCGTTGGTCTGGGCGGCCCCCGGCCGGGCGGTCATGCCATACACCGGAGCGATGTCCACGTCCAGGCGCAGGATGTCGCTCGCTCCCGAGTTGTTGGTCGACACCGCCTTGATGCTGATGACCGGGTGGGTGACCTTGGCGTCGGCGGGCGTCTTGATCGTCACCTGCACGGTCGCGCTGCTGCCCTCGCCCTGGCCCCATGGCAGGAACACTTCCTTCTGAGAGAAGGTGACGTCCCATGAGGAGGTGCTAGACAGCTGATAGGTGTCGTCGACGTTGCCGCGATTGGTGATGATCACATCGTAGGTGACGCTCTGCCCGGCCTCGACCTCTTCCCGCTCTCCATCCCATGTCAGGTCGACCACGCCGACCTGCTGGCGCACCAGCTGGATGTTGGCGGTGGTAGACGCGCTCAGCTCCACGTCGGTGGAGCCGGCCCAGGTGACGCTGACGCCGTTCTCGTCCGCCGTACCGACGGCGGTGATGTAGTAGGAGCCTTCGGGCAGCATCACGGAGTAGGCGCCATCCGACCCGGCGGTCACGGTGTGGCTGGTGATGTCCGAGAAGGTGACCTCGGCGTTGGGCATCGGCGTGCCATTGTAGGTGATGATGCCGCTGATCGTGTGGCCAGGAACCGCCGTCAGGTTGACGTTGTTGCTGACGTACGGCTCCACGGTGACACTGGTCAGCACCACGTTGCCGCCGCTGGTCCCGTACACCGAGTAGGTGCCCGGGGCCAGGTTGACGGAGAAGCTGCCTCCGCTGACCGTGGCGGTGGTGTCGATGGCCGTATCGCTGAGGGCCGTGAACTCCAGGCTTCCGGTGAAACCGGTGATGTTGCCGGCCAGCGTGGCGTTGTCGTAGGCCCACTCGGTGCCGATGTCCCGCGCCACATTGGCGCCGCTCACGGTCACTTCCTCAGCGCCGGTGTAGACGATGTAGCGCTGCTCGCCGTCGATCTCCTTCTTGATGGGCTGCTCGGCCTCGATCGTGTAGGTCCCATCGGGCATGTAGACCTGGAACTTGCCGTCCGAGGCGGTCTGGAGCGGAAGCTCGGCATCGCCGCTGATCACCGTCACGGTGGAGGTGCCCTTTAGCGGGTTGCCGTCATCATCGAGGACGACGCCGCTGACGGCGTTGGCCGGAGCGGCCACTATGTCGAGCTCGCTACCCTCCTCGATGTCGGCGGAGCGCAGGTCGGCGAAGCGGGCGTCGCCCTCCTTGGTCAGGGTATAGATGGTGTAGTTGCCCGGAACGAGGTATACGCTGTCCTCGCTGGCGTCGATCTCCACCTCCTCCGGTCCGACGAATCGGACCGTACCCTCGCCGCTGGAGGTAATGGTCAGGTTGACCAGCACCTTCAGCTGGGCGGTGATGTCCAGGGCGACGGGATCGCGGCCCACCGGCACGGTGATGGTCCCGTTGTACACGTACTTGGAGCCCACCTGGCCAGGCCGGTCGATGATGATGTTGTAGGAGCCAGGCGCCAGGTCCGCCGTGAACGAGCCGCCGCTTATGGTGGTCTCGCCATCGGTGGCCCCGCCGCCGGTGCCCACGAACTCTATCGTGTAACCGTCCAGTGAACCGCCGTCGGAGCCGACGACGTTGCCGGTGACGGTGCGGTTGTGCGCCACCAGGGCGATGTTCTGGTCCCGGCCGGTGAAGTCCTCATAGGTGCGCTCGGCCGAGGCGAAGCCGCTCATCGATGCGGTTAGAGAGTAGTCCGCCCCCTTGGGCAGGAGGATGTCGAACTTGCCCGAGGCATCGGTCACGAACGAGACCTCCCCATCCTGTCCGGTGATGGTCACCAGCGCCCCGGCGAGGGCCTCGCCGGAATCGGTGGCGTTGTTGCCGTTGGCGTCGCGGTATACGATGCCCTTCAGGGATGCGGCGTCCTCCAGCTTGAGGTCGATGGTCGCGGTGCCTTCCACGGTGACGGGCTTCCAGTACGCCTTCCCGGAACCGGCGGCGTACGCGACGTGCTCGCCGGGCAGCAGGAACAGCTTGTACTCGCCCGCGGAGTTGGTGGTCGTCCTGATGGACGCCCCGTCAGCGGCCGTGAAGATCACGGTGGCGCCGCCGACCGCCTTGTCGGTGTTGACCTTGCCGGAGACCACGGCGGCCTCTTCCAGCTGCAGGTCGAGCTCCATCAGGTCCTCGTCGGCCACCAGCCGCTCCATGGCGACATAGTCGGTCCCGCCCTGCGCGGTGAGCACGTAGACGGTGTAGTCGCCCTGGGGCAGCGTGGCGTTGTACTCGCCGTTCTCGGTCGTCACCCAGATCTCCCTCTGCTCGGAGAGGAATCCGACCGATACGTCGTCCGCACCCTGGCCGCCAATGGTCACCGAGCCGGAGACATGGGTGGCGTCATGGAGGGTGAGGGAGACGTCGTTGATGTTCTGGCCGAACGACAGGGTGAACTCCTGCGTCCCTATGCTGAGGTTGCCGTCGGACGGACCGAGGGAATACTCGCCGGGGAGCAGCTTGTTGAACGAGAACGAGCCGTCGGCGCCGGTGATGACCTCATAGCTCTTGCCGCTGGTCTTGTCCTTCAGGGACAGCTCGACCCCGGGAGCCGGCTCGCCGGACGGGAACTCCAGGTCCCCGGATATGGACGAGGGCTGGGCCACGATGTTCCTGGTGGTGGTCCCATAGGGCATCATGGTGACGCTGGTGTTGCCGAACTTGTGGCCGTCCAGCATGGCGTAGATGTAGTTGCTGTCACCTGCCAGGCCCACGATCTTGTACTCTCCGGTGGCGTTGACGACGACCTCCTGGCGGAACCCGTTGGTGGGGTTCTCCAGGACCACGGTGGCGCCTTCCATCGGCTCGTCGCCGTTGGTGAAGCGGTTGTTGCCGTCGTTGTCCCAGTACACCGTGCCGCTGATGATGGAGCCAGGCAGGGTGACGTCGCCGTCGAAGGTGTAGGCCTCCCTGCGCATGGCCTGATTGTAGGAGACAGTGTAGTTCTGCCTGTGCATCTCGGTGGCGATCTGGGTCCGCCCATCGAGGGTGCCGGCCGAGTAGACGACGCTGATCTCGCCGAACGGCAGGATCAGTTCGTAGTTGCCGTCCTCGTCCGTCTTCACGGTGTGGTGCGGGATGCCCATCTCGTCGACGGCCGTGACATATATGCCCGAGTAGGGGGTCCCATCGTTGGACGTCGCCCTGCCCCGGAGGATCGCGCCGTCGTAGTACTGCAGGAACACCGTGCCGCTGGTGAGGGTGGACGCGCTGAGGTCCACGGTCCCGTTGTCTCGCCCGGCCTCGATGTCCTTCTGCCGCTGCAGCGCCTCCTCGTAGGAGATGGCGCGCCACGAGTCGGCGTGGAAGGCGACCTCGGTGCTGTTGTAGGGCGAGTAGTAGGCGGTGCGGTACACCTGCTTGAAGTGGGTCAGGTTCCAGCCCGGCATGGGCTCCATGCCGGCCAGGCTTCCCGAGATGCCGGGGATGCCCTGGCTGCTCTTGCCCACGTCCGACGGGCCGTAGCCCATCATGGCGCGGTACAGCATGGTGTCATAGAACGCGTCCTTGTACACTATGGTGTAGTAGAGCACGCGGTCGCCGGCCGTCAGGTCCTGCAGCGACTTGAGCTGGCCGCTGGACGTCACCGCCTTGATCTCGTAGTAGTCCGAGGGGGCGTTGGTGTACGGGTCGATGACCCTGTCCGACAGCGTGGCCGGGGCGTAGAAGATGCTGTTGTAGGTCGCGCTGAAGGGGAAGAGACGACCGTCCACGGCGAAGTAGCCGATGTCCTTCCCGCTGATCTCGCGCATCTGCGAATAGATGTCGACCAGCCCGTCCGTGCCCGCCTTCTGCAGCTCCACGCGGGCCGCGGCGTACTTGGCGTTCTGGGCGCTCAGCTCGTTGTCGTACGGTCCGTAGACATCGGGGTTGCTCTTGACCTCGTCGATATAGGCGGACGGGTTGCTCATGATGTCCTGGACCTTGGTGGCGTTGACGCCGTGGCCGTTCAGCAGGGCGGCCACCTCGTCGGTGATGCCGGTGCCCTCGAGGAGCCGGACGATCAACAGCGCGATGGCGTCCTCCTCGCTGCCGGCGGTGATGAAGCTTCCGGCGAACTGGTATCCGTTCTGGAAGTTATCGGCGACCGCCGGATGCTTCCCTTGCTGGATGGCCTCGAAGCCGTAGTCCCACCAGGACAGGAAGGCCGGGCGGTCGGTCACGTTCAGATCGGTGTCCTGTTGCGAGAACCAGTCCCAGGCCGCGGGCCAGTAGCTGCTGGGCAGCGGCAGGGAGTAGGTGAACGCTCCCAGGTACCAGAACGAACCGTTGATGGTGTCGTAGTCGGCCGGCCGCAGGAAGCCCGGAACGACGTTGTAGATCTGCTTGTCGTAGCCGCGCTTGTCCTCCGAAGGTATGCCCGCGTCGACCGCGGTCCACACGTTGGGCGTCACGATCAGGAACGCCAGGAACAGCGCGCCCGCCACATGGCGGAGCTTGAAGGCCTTTCGGAGCGTCGCCCAGGGACTGGCGCGGAAGCCCGAGAGGGCCCTGGAGACCTCATCGAAGCGTAACGCCGCTATCAGCAGGGCCAGCATCCATCCCGCGGCCATGGCAAAGGCCGGGGAGGCATTGAACATGAACCTGCCCGCCGAGGCTGCCATGTACATGGACACGCCCATCCACACCACCACGAAGGTGAAGTGGGGCGAGGGGTTCTTGGGTATCTTGATGGCCGCCCACACCAGTCCGATGATGGCCAACCAGAAGGTGACGGCCCCGAACGACAGCACCAGGTTGGAGAACCCGGGCGCCTGGGCCTCGGAGATGGTGGAGTACAGCTTGCTCTTGACCAGATAGCCCTGGCCGGAGACGATGGCCTCGAACAGGCTGGGGGAGAGGAAGTACACGCCCACCAGCCCGATGGCGATGACGGCCACCACCGCAGGGATGGCCAGCGTCCACGGGTAGTCCCGCGTGACGGTGAACAGGCCTCCGATGACCATCGAGCCCAGGAACAGATAGAAGGGCACGTCGAACCACTGGGCCCAGTACATCATCTGCCAGTACAGCGGGGCCATTATGGCGAAGGCGCTGGCAAGCATGACGCCCACCGCCATGAGCTCGCCCATGGAGTCGACGTTGCGGAAGCGGTTGATGAGCACCTGCACCAGCAGGTACACGAGTATGATGACCAGGACATAGGTGAAACCGGTCCAGATCATTCCGACGGTGGCCACGCAAACCCCGCCCAGCAGGGCATAGATGAGCGAGCGCTGGTTCATGCCGAGATAGCTGCGTAATCCCTTCCGCACCGAACCTACGCTCTTCCAGTCCTCCACCCATTTGGTGCCCCGGATGCTCATGAGGGCGCGCAGCAGGAAGTAGAACGCGAACACCACGAAGAACAGGATCATGGCATCGTGGTCGGCGTTGGCGAACACGCTGCGCTGGATGTGACCCGGCATGATGGCCAGCAGCAGGGCTGCCAACAGGCCGGCGCGGTTCCCGAAGGCCGCGCGGGTGATCATGAACACGGGAATGCAGGTCAGGGCGCCCCATATGGCGGTCGAGGACAGCAGGGCGTATCCAGTGGCCGAGCCGATGTCCATGCCCGTTATGCCGGACAGCAGCTGTCCCGTCACCGCCACCGACCAGTCATACAATGGAGGTCGGGGGTTCCTCATGCCGAACGGATAGTTCAGCAGGGGGTCGTTGACGAGATGGGAGCCCGTTTCCTGGACGTGGTCTATGACACGCTGGTGATAGTACGAGTCCGAACCTCCGCCGACCAAGAAGCCGTTGTCCACCGCGGTGGAATATCCGAAGTAGCTACGCACGAAGAGTGCTATTAAAATGATAGCCACGAGGATAAGGACGGTGCTCCAGTTCCTTCCAAGCCACGTATCCTTGGCGCGGGAACGAAGACCGTCCTTTGACGGCTCCCTCTCCTTTAGGGCCAGGCCGCTTAGCCGTCCCTTCTTAGTCTCCATTGTTAGAATCTCCTAGGAAGAATCGTCCACAGATTACGGGTCCAGTATAAATAGTATATCCCCTGAGAAGTGCGCCTGCACGAGCGTGCTGGACACACCCCCTTACAATACCCGATGACGTATTATTTTCCGTCATGGTTTCCCACGGCATGCTCATGAGGAGGCGATCTCCCTTGCGATCGCCTCGGCCGCCTCCCGCGGCCTCTCGGCACCATATATGGAACGGCCCACGATGACGTGGTCGGCGCCGTTCGCGATGGCCGAGGAAGCGCTCCCTCCCTGGGCGCCCACGCCGGGAGAGAGGATTAGAAGGTCGCCCACCACCTGGCGGA
>LJKK01000013.1 GCA_001421185.1 Methanomassiliicoccales archaeon RumEn M1 | reverse complement strand
TTCCTGATAGATTATAATAATAGATATGATAGAAAATTGGCCTATTTCAACATTATTGGAATCGACTTGGCTAAATTAAACACTGATTGTTTCGCCCCTCAGCATGACAGAAATGGATCTATCTATAATCGATTCTTTCGAACAGCGATAAAAGGGGCGAAATATTTTTCCCCGAGACCAAATATAATAAGATAATCATTGATAATATTTATCACGATAAAGGGAATCAGGAGCATTACCAGTATTTCGCTGAGCATGTGCCTAAGTACCTGAATATTAATGACAAGCAGATAAGCGTTACAAATCCACAGGTGGAATTTGTACATTCAGACCATCGTAAGGTAGATCCGTCAAAGGCAAAAATGATAGAGGCATCTCATTTTATCCAATTCATTGACTTGATAATGGGCAGCTTCATTTGCTGCCTGACAGATTCATCTTCTGGTCCAAAGAAAATGAAACTGGCTACTCTGACACTACCTCTACTCCGCAACATGCTTGAAAAACCCTTGGACTCTAGAAATAGCTATAATTACTACCGAAAGCAACAGATATCGTTCTTTCCTACCGATGAGATAGATCACCGAACTCCAATGATTCAAACTGGCCTTCTAGACAGAGGAGAAGAAATCAAAAGTTCATCTAACAAGTTCTACCACAATAGAAGGATTGAGATGAGAGACCCATCTCAACGGACTCTATTTTAGTCCATTCGCCAATCGGCCCCCGCCGATGAATGCCGTATTATGTGAACATGTACCGATAGATCACTTGATAAACCAGCGTTATTATCCTCTGAGTGCCTCAGCACCCATTCATCTTGAAGCTCGAGTGTATGATCCACAGGAGGAAGTGCCATCTGGATGATAAATAAAATCAAGGAGAATGAAGAACTCTGGAAGCGTTTCACGAGAGAGGAGGAATATGATCCTCCCCTCCTAGATGGATACGATCGTTTTCCATACTATGCCAGTAGTGAGAGGAATATTCTGGAGCCTTCCGTTTCAAGGCATCTACTAGATCAAGGTTTCAAGTTCGAATATCCGGACGATCAATCATTTGCTGTCTGCCTCACCCATGACATAGATGCCGTCTACACGTCATCACTTTCCAAACTATACTCATCATTTACTTCGCTGAGGCGCGGGGATAGAGGCGACTTTTATGAGAAAATCAGACAACTTCAATCTAGAAAGCTCCCTCTGCATAATTTCCAGGAGATGATGGAGCTCGAGAATAAGTACGGCGCAAAGTCGAGTTTTTACTTCCTCGCCCTTGCTCCCGGAGATATAGACTATACCTACGACGTTCGAGACATCAAAGATGAGATGAAAGAGATAGTTGATGCAGGTTGGGAAGTTGGTCTGCATGGAGGTCATCAGGCATTCAGCGATCCTCGCATCCTTGAGGCTGAGAAGAAGCGTCTGGAATCAGCGCTAGGTCAGCCAGTCATAGGGCATCGGAATCATTATCTGAGATTCCAGGTTCCAAATACCTGGAGATATCTTGCCCATGCAGGATTCAAGTACGACACCACCCTTGGATACGCTGACTGCGTCGGCTTCAGGAACGGGATGTGTCATCCATTCAAGCCATACGATCTTCAAGCAGATCAGGAGATCGATATTCTGGAGATTCCTCTGACGATCATGGACTGCACGCTCGATCAATACATGAGATTGGATGAGAAAAAGGCATGGGATCTGACTCGCCATCTGATAGATACTGTAGAGAGACATCACGGAGTCATCACGATCCTATGGCATAATACGTACATGCAAGGGCAGAAGCTGAAATTTTACGAGAAGATACTGAGGTATTGTCGTGAAAAGAGGGCATGGATGACGAGTGGAGAAGAGATCGCCAGAGCAATGATATGATGAGTGCAAATAAGTTCGAGGTAAGAGTCCTTGATAAAAATGAGTTTAATCTATGGGATCATCTTGCGGCCGTATCACCTCAGGGAACAATCTTTCATAATAGCGAATATTTGCAAATAGTTGCGGATGCCTCGTCAAGTAGGCTCAGACTCTATGGATGTTTCAGCAACGATGATTTAGTAGGCGGATGCTCATTGCTCGTAAAGGGCCGAGGGAGACACTTCTCTCGAGCATCATCTACGGGACCTCTAACTCCCTACGGAGGCTTTCTCCTGCCATCTCACGATGACATGAACGTGCGTAGAAGTTTTTCGATTCAGGACGACATCATCAATGCTCTCTGTGATCAGATCGAGGAGGATCGCTATTCTTCAGTGACAGTAACCAACTCTCCAGACCTTCTGGATATCAGATCTTGCCTATGGCGAGGTTGGAAAGGGCATGTGGCATATACTTATTACATCGATCTCGAAGGCAACTTCGATGAAAAATTTTCGAGAAGCGTTAGAAAAAGAGTTAGAAGAGCGAAAGGTGCGGGCCAATATATTGAAAGGCTTAATGACGCTACGATCCATCATGACCTAATTACACAAGTATTTAATCGCCAAAATCTGAGTGCGCCTGTTGGAAGGAAATTTTTTACAACCATGCTTGAACTATTCGAACGAAATGAATGTGGCGGCATGTGGGTTGCGAGAGACAAGTCGGACAATGTCCTGGCTTCCCATATTCGGATATGGGATGACAAGAGAGCATACGCGTGGAGTGCCGCTTCGAATCAAGAATTTCGAGACAGTGGGGCAAATCAATTCTTATTTGTAGGCGTATTAGAAGAGATGCAGAAAAAGGGACTTAATCAATTCAACATGATGCATGGAAACACGAAGCGATTGAGTGATTATGCTGAGGGATATAATCCAACATTAGTGCCATATTATAGCGTTAACAAAATAATAAAATATTTAATATTTTAAGAGCGGCCTCTAAACGAACTTAGTGATGATAAATGTCTTAGCCACACGATATGCAAGCATGAGAAAATGCTAATCATATGAAAAGGATGCTCCTTATCAGAGTATAGTCATGTGCGGATCTGAAGTCCTTAGGAGGTTAAAGGTGACATAAATCGACATATTATATTTCCTAGTCTCGCATCAATCCAGGCTGATTTAAATGAACGTAACTAAGACGATACTAGCGCGCCTATCCATCGCCCATTCATTCTTGGTGCGCCAGATAAGAGATGGGATGGGTAGTATCATAGCCAGCAAGTTCACAAATTCATCAACTGAGATAAGGACAATAAAGGATGGAGATCTAGAAAAGATCCTCGAAGTGCATAAGGAGGCATTCGGGGAAAGGGTCCCTACTCAGGTAATGAGATATTCAAATAAATTTAAAAATATATTTTACATCTATGAAGTTGAAGGAGAGATTGTAGGCTATATCGGGTATTATATTCACCTTAAGCGAGTGGGATGGAAGATTGTTCCATTGGCCACTGCATATTCTGTCGCAGTGGCAGAGAAGATGAGGGGCAGGGGGATATCTTCGATAATGTACAAGGAAAGTGTTCATCAGCTGAAGCGAAATGGTGTGAGAGCCATATATGCTTACGTCAATGAACAAAATATGGCATCTATGGCCGCTCATAAAAAAGCCGGATTTGAGATCATCGAAGAAATCAAAAATCTCTATGGTCAAGATGCGGGATATAAGATGGAGTTGAGGCTGTAGCGATCTCCTAGAGTTTTGCATTAGCCCCTACGAATCTTAGAATATACTTGTTGCTGCGCGATCACTCAGATTCAGGCATAATCTCTTGGAGATAAGTTGCCGCCAGTATCCCATTGCCAGAGGGGACCCCCATAATTTTATTAGATGACAAAACATCATTCAATAAGGAATAGTTTTCAAATTTTCCAATCGGAGTTCTGAAGACTCTGGAAAATAATCTTGCAAGCCGCGGTCTCTTGAAGGTGCTCCCCCAGCCTGAATCAATACGAGTAAGTGAGCGGAGGAGCATCTGAATCCTACTTTTTGAAATCAGCCTAGTGGTATTTCTTTCCCCCCCCATAGAATGAGTTATGTCTGTAGTGCAGGGGATCGAATATAATGGTTGGAGAGGAGTCATTGAAAATAATCGCCTTGCATAATTAATATACAGACTTTGGCGAAGTCGATGGCGGAGAGGTACCCTCAGATAGAAGTCGATAAGTTCTGTGTCCCAAAGTGGAATTCGCCACTGGAATCCAAAGAATTCATAGGCTCTGACTGAGTTGATGATGTACTTTGCCTGCCGCTCTCTAAGGTTGAAACACTCTATGCTACTCGATAGAGATTCGACTCCATCAATAGCGATATCTCCTAAAGATCTTTGAATATTTTTCTTAAATATTTCTTCCAAATAATTAATCGTGCCCCATCCCCATAGAGAATAATGAGTCTTTAAGGAGTGAGCGATGCAAAATCTAGAGTGTGTGGCAGGTCTCGAACATCTTTAGGAATCCAACTGCCGGCTAGCATATCACCACTGTGGCCTGGAACAAAAACAGCATCATCTAGGACCCTACCCTCATAGTTTAAGATTCTAATGGCTGGAAAGTCCTGATGGTGTGGCAAAGATACGAGATTTCCAGCGTAGATGCGATACCTACTCATGCCTTCAGTATGCGCACAGGTATACCACATTGCATTTGAATACTTCACATGATACCATTCATATCCTAATGATTCAGCCACCCGTCGGCTCAGCTCTACTTCCAGATCGGCCTCCCTACCGTAGGTGAAGCAGACTACATTCTCCACGCCAAGTCGCTTCAGCATCGCGACAATTATTCGAGAATCCAGTCCCCCACTGAGAGGAACCACTATCTGGCGACCATTGATAGATTCGATCAGCCTCTGGAAGACGTTTACGAATATATCATCGAGGCGTTCTAAGAGATCCTCCTCCGAATCCAAGAAGAAGTCTCCGTGGTGGAAGTGATGATAGGAGTGCGTAATCAAAGAACCATTCGCCTTATCATAAGTTAGATACTCTCCGGCCTGAATCTGGTATAGTCCATCGAATAGAGTATCAGGACCAGTGACGTACCCAGTCACTAGGAACTCGGCACCAGACTCTTCATTGAATGAAAGAGTTAGCTCGGTCCGAATATGATTAGCGTCATCGGAGATGATTAATTCACTTCCACTCCTACCATAAAACAGAGGTATGCTTCTGACTCGATCGACCGCACATATGACGTGTGTAGAAGTCTCGATCACTACGGCAAAGTTCCCGTTGAGATGAAGGAGCGTAGCTTTCAGAGCATCGTAGTCTATTTTGCCATCCTCAACTACTAGAGATAGGGCAGCAGCTAGTTCATTCGGACCTATCAATTCATTATTGTAGTGTAGAGTTCCCTTTATCCAATATGTGGAATCATTGTGGCTGATCTTGCTCCACGGATAGTATTCATTGAAGATGCATACTTTGACATTCATGGTTTGAACCCTGGTAAAATTCCTCTGACCTCTTTCTTAAGAATTGGATCCCGGGATATGATGATGGCATAATATAAACCCGTCACGACCACAATGATCGCTAGCAGTACGGCGATAGAGACTGACAGATATTTTGCAATAAATAATGGAATGGATACAATAATCGCTAGAAGAGCATACTTGAGGAGGTCCTCTACCCCTGCCCTGAAGCTCACTCCTGACACTCTGAGGATGTAGAAATTCATCCATCCCCAGAATAAGATGCCTGTAATAGAGTATAACGTAAGCGCAAGGATCGGGCCGCCGAATATCCCTCCCACGTAGAGTGCTACTACACGAGATATGAGTATCAACACGTTGAACGATAAACTGACATGCTGCCTCTCCAGTATACTAAATATGGTCGATAGCGGTGACGATATGAAGACGAACAGTAACCAGGGAGCGAGGATTCGAGCATACTCTCCTGCAGGTGCCCATTGTGTCCCTAGGACGAGGGCAAAGAGTTCCTCCCCTACAATCATGAGGACAAGGATAGGGAATACTCCAATCGATACAAGTCGTTGATGAACCTCCCGTACGATGGACCTGACACTCCCCGTCCGATTCTTCGCTTCACTGGCCTTCTGAAAGAACACCCGTTCGGTGGCCGAACCTACCAAACTCATGGGCATATTTACGACCATGTGGGCCATCCCATAGAAGCCAACGACTGCAGGGCCGAAGAAAGGGGCTAGCATCAGGGGAGCAACCTGGAGGGAGGCTGAATTGGCAAGGGCAGACCAGGAAGAGAACATCGGGAATCGCCTATATCGCGAGGCCATCTCCTTGATCTTGCACAAGCTAACATGTTTTAGAAGAGAAAGGTCCTTCCTGATTCCTCTGAACATTACTAAGAGGGCCGCTACATATCCGACGAGATATCCAACGATCAAGCCCAATGGTGATGGGGTCGAAATCCCGGCCCCGATCTGTACGGCCTTGGTCGATAGAGAATCAGATACCTGTGCAGCGGCAGACGTTCCGAATCGCACCTTCCTAGATAGCCAATAATTCATTATTAGGAAGAGTCCGCTAAGGAATATGGCCGCCGGGAGCAAGAATAAATAATCAGAGATCTCCGGCGTATTGAGGAGTGCGCCTACATCATCAGAAAACAGGATGAACACTCCACCACTTATGAGGGACGTGATGCAGACTAGGACGAAGCAGAGTACGGTTATGTTTATCGAATCCTCATCATCCTTGGGGAGCATGATCGCCAGTTGATAGGATAGACAGGAAACGACGACCAATATACCAGAGATGGATAAGAAGAGATTGAGCACGCCCAGGTCCTCAGGAGCGTACAGCCTGGATATGATAGGAACCAGGAGAACGCCTAGTATCTGAGCTATGAGGCTTCCAGATACAAGCTTGAGAACATTGGTGGCGAAACGAGACATCAGATATGATGGCGCAATCTTTCAGTGGCATATATAGTTTGCTGGAGTTACGGCGTGTCGTCACCATCGAGTATGCCATCACAGCCAGTCTAAGAAGGGCGTTGTAGAACATAGATTAGCTGATATCAAGGAGCCGATAAGCTCAGGCATGAGTTCCCTCATAAGAGGTCGCTCTCATATAAGAGCAGCGAATAAGTTTTGCTCTAAATGACGACCCATTTGGGGAGGAATTAACGTGTTATGTTCATTAGGGCAAAGAGGGATGAATGACTAGATATCTAATTAGATCTGAGTAGCAAATTGGGGCATGCACACGCAACGCCAGTTGCTATCTTAATAACGGTCAGAGAAATGCTGGGGGATTCATGATGAGTCGCCATTATAGACTCCGCATTCACATTCGTTTGATATATCCTTAGACACGCGGCGAGGCCCTCATTGCGTATCGAGAGGTACACGGCCAACTGCTAGTTGTTCACACTAGCATCGGCCATTACGGGCAGAGGTTGAGCGGGTTCAATGATGTCGGGGCATTAAGTTTGCACCTAAGTTGAAGGTAGGTAAATGAGATGAGTGGAAGTACATGCATATGCTGCGAAGGCCGCTTTCAACACAGGCGACAGATATCTTTATCAATCATGATTATGATCTACAAGGAAAATATAGAAAAAATAAAATGAAAGGGATTTTTAAATATGGCCTACAGAACTAAGACATATATTGCAGCGAATTGGACCGGCGATAAAGACGCAGTCGACCAGCTGCATAAATGGAATGATAGTGACCATTGGAGTTTGTCGTTTATCGACGCTCATGACTTGACCCAAGCACGAGATACAAGTTTAAAGTGCAGTATCAAGGATTCACTTGGGAAGAGGCTGGACGCCTCAAAGAATTTTGTACTGATCGTCGGAAAAGACACAAAGACCGTGAGAAGTGGCAGTTGCCAATACTGCGACAGTTATAACAGTTATAGAGGATACTGCGCGCGGAGCAAACCTGTGGATTATCGGAGCTACTTAGAGTATGAGTGTGAGAAGGCTGTACGCGACGGATTGAAAATTATTGTATTATATAATGCAGCAACAGTTGATAGGTCAAAATGCCCAGAAACGGTAAAAAACGAAGGCACGCATGCCGCTATGTGTCGCTACAAAGATGCAAAATATCATTGGAATTATCAAGCTGTAAAAGATGCGATAGGATAGGTTCGTTGACTTCATGAAGGTGTCTTTTTCGACAAAAGGATATTACGTATCTTTTGTGGCACTTTGGCCACGATAAGCGTCATAATGTCTACCGCATTTCTTTTTGTCTAAATAGACTCAGAGTACAAGCTAGCCATAGGCATTACCACTTTGTTTGTTTTCGTCATTCTATACGTTGGAATCTGGATTCATTCAAATGTATGCCATAGTATACGATTGAAAATAAACACTTCAGAGGTTGAGGTAAAGGTCGGCGATATATTCTCAGAACAGTCAGATTTTAAAGTAATACCATTCAATGAATATTTCGATACGCTAGTGGATGATACGGTTATCGCAAAAAGTACTCTGAACGGTAAGTATATCAATAATTTATTCAAAGATAAAATCGAAGAATTAGATAATAAAATTTTGGCTGATGCTCATTTATCCAAGGCGGTAATCCTAGAAAATAAAGATCGACCTATCGGCAAGAAGATTAAGTATAGGCTTGGAACGATATGTGCCATAGATGATTATCTTCTCACAGCTCTGACTCGTTTCGACGCTGACAATAGAGCGTATCTCGAAATACATGATTATATTAACTGTTTATTGAATTTTTGGAATGAGATAGATAGAATTTATGCAGGTAAGACCGTCGCCTTGCCTATTCTGGGTTCTGGGATAACTCGGTTTAAGGGATATGAAAACATTTCAGACCAGGAACTACTTGAACTCATCATCTTGATGTTCAAGGTGAGCCGTGTTAAGTTTACATACCCGTCAAAAGTAAAGATAATTGTATATAAGGAAAAAGTGATAAGATTAATCTTCTTAAACTGAAAGACCTAGAAACTGATTGAGATCCAATATCGTTATAAGACGAAGGGCGCGACAATCATCACAACGCGGCACTATCTTCCGAATCCGTTTATCAATGCTGAAGACTTCGTCCCGAGTCGAGGAATGCCCATAGATAGGAGGCCAATCATATTTGCGACTTCGGCCAGATTAGTCAATAAGAGCATATTATTTTACAAAAATATTCTACGAAATAAAAGTTTTCCTAGTAAATTTATAATATGACTGACTGGAGATTAAATTGATGACACATTGCCTATTACAATTGCGCTTGCTACCTCGTCATCTTTCTGCCTTTTTCCCTACCTCTTAACCCTAATAAGCCTCCCTCAACTGCTCTGAATCAATGTTCCCAAATTAGATTCTTTCCATTAAAAGTATGCTTGGCCTCCTCTGATCCAAAGCCGGCATAAGGGAAGTATGGGTCATCTACGGGTGAGTGGTGGAGACTATTTCGGAGATTTAGAAATATCCGAGACCATGTTGCTTTGGAGCCAACGGTCCTGATGTCATTCTTATCACAGTACTCACATTACATGAGATGAGATTATGGCCCCTCGGATTATATGAGATTGCTATAGATTCAGGGACATAAGGGCTGGCCTTAGCATCCATCCTAGTGATCTAATGCTCTCATTACTTGGACAATACGTCCCGACACACCAACCGATCCGAACGGATCCATTTTCGGCGCATTCCCAATCGCCGGCTCGGCCAACGCCTCGGCGATCTTCTCCTCATCCAGACCGACCAAACGGTTCCTGCCCTCGATGAACGTTTCGATCCATTCAGTATTCTCCCTGAGCGTCGCGCATCTCGTGCCGAGTATGAAGCTCTCTTTCTGCATACCTCCTGAGTCGGTCAGTACGCAACGAGCGTTGGCGATAAGCGCGATCATATCTACGTAGCCGAGTGGTTCAATCGGCACCAAGTTGCTCGGTAATCTCGTATTGAGGTTCTCTAGGAGCTTATTGGTCCTCGGATGCACCGGGAATACCGTCGGCACCCCAGCCCGGCGTATGGCGCTCAGCACCTTCTTGAGCTTTGCAGGATCGTCCGTGTTACCGGCCCGGTGCATGGTTAGGACGAAGTACGCATGCTTCTCCACCCCCAGTCGTTCAAGGATCGTGGACCTTGATAGCGCGACCTCTTTGACTGAGTTCAACGAATCGACCATGATGTCGCCGACCTGATGAACCCCTTCTCTTATCCCTTCTGTCCGCAGGTTGGTTACGGCGCTCTCCGTCGGCGCGAACAGCAAATTCGAGATATGGTCGGTGAGTACACGATTGATCTCTTCCGGCATGGTGCGGTCGAATGAGCGAAGGCCAGCCTCGACATGCGCTATCGGGATACCCAGTTTTGACGCCGCCAGCGCGCCGGCGATCGTTGAGTTCGTATCACCGAACACCACGATCATCTGCGGCTCCTCCTTGAGCAGAACGTCCTCGATGGCCGCGAGCATGGTGCCGGTCTGATGTCCCTGGCTGCCGGAGCCGACGTTCAGATTGTAATCGGGCGTAGGAATCTCCAGCTCATCGAAGAACACCTTGGACATCTCATAATCATAATGCTGACCGGTGTGAACAATGATCTCTTCATGATTCCGCCTCAGTTCCTTGGAGAGAGGAGCGCATTTGATGAACTGCGGCCTAGCGCCGACGATGGTTATTATCTTCATATTAATCACGCATAGTGTTCGTTTATCGCTTGGCAGACACGGTCGACCTGTTCGTTCGTCATCTCGGGGAACATCGGCAGGCTGAGCATCTGCTTCGACAGTTGTTCGCTTATTGGGAACTCTCCACCTTTGTACTCATAAGCATTGCGGTAAGCCGCCTGCATGTGTATCGGAATTGGGTAATGAACTGCAGTGTCGATACCGTTCTCTCCCAGATGCCGAGCGAGAGCGTCGCGATCATCACATCGTATAGCAAATAGATGAAAGACTGGCTCGATGTCTTTCATACCCATTGGAGGGAGCACTATACTGTCGACATCCTTGAGATTGCCGGCATATCTACGAGCAATAGACCTCCGCCGCTCGTTCCATTCGTCGAGATGCCGAAGCTGCACCCGGCCGAAGGCGGCGTTCGCGGTGTTCAACCTCGACGTGAATCCAAAGACATCGTGCTCGTACCGCGACACGCGTCCGCAGTCCCTGAGCTTCCTTAGTTCGTTGGCTAGACGCTCGTCGTTCGTCGTGATCATGCCGCCGTCGCCCCCGACGGTCATGTTCTTTGTGGGATAGAAAGAAAAGCAGCCGACATCGCCGAACGCGCCGCACTTCTCTCCCTTGTACGATGCGCCATGCGCCTGGCAGGCATCCTCGATGATCTTGACGTTTGGTCCGGCGGCCTCGGCGATCTCGTCCATTTTTGCAGGATAACCAAAATGTCGACCGGCATGATGCCGTACATGTTCGCGTCGATATTCGTCTTGATCGCTAATGGGTCGATGTTATAATCCTCATTGGAGACGTCAGAGAATAATGGGGTTCCACCTGCGTGGACTATTGAAGTAGCAGTGGCTACGAACGAGAAGGGAGTCGTCAGAACATCATGTCCGCGGACGTCCAGCGCAATCATGGCGAGGATTAGCGCGTCGGTGCCGGACGACACCGATACGGCGTGCTCCGTACCGATGTACCGGGCGAACTCTTCCTCGAACTTGAAGACGCTCTCGCCCATTACCAGCCGCTCGTTGGCAAGAGCGTTCGCCGCGGCCTCGATCATCTCTTTTGTTGCGATGGGGCGTGATATCGGTATCCTGTTCACCTTTTCAACTCCATTGAAGAATGATCACTGTTTATGCAGGGGGTTGTATCACCACATACTATCGTGATGTCTCATCCCAACGTTAGATCACGGACATGCTTGAACCGGGCTCGAAGGTCTCGGACATATCGACCTGCTGTCCGCCGGCCAGGGACAGCAGCGCAGCATTGCAAACTCGTAAGTTAGCTAGAGCGTCCCACCCGTCCACCTCTGCCTGGGAGGACATCTCGGCAGCGTTCAAGAACGACTCCAGCTCCCTCCTCAGCGGCTCTTCCCTCTTGACGAAGACGTGGTGGACGTCAAGCACCATTGGGATCTGCGACATGTCCGCGTCATCCATCCCCTGGACCATGGATGAAGAGAACTTCAGGCTCTGGTCCATGTAATCCATCTGGGCGAAGCCCGAGGAGCAGGTCAGCGATACGTTCCGCACTTTCATGGGCGTCAGCCAGTTCACCTCGACGGTGGCAATGACCGAATTACCCATATCCATCAGAAAATTGGCGTGGTCCTCGAACTTAAGCCCGTTCATCCTTCCGCCGAGAGCGTAAACGGAGCGAACCTCTTGGCCGGTGATGTGACGTATGACATCGACGTCATGGATGGCTAGGTCCTTGATCACGCCGACATCGCGTATGCGGCCCGGAAGCGATGAAACGCGCCTGGAGCCGATCGACACCAATCTTCCGAACTTGCCGACGGCAAGCGCCTCCTTGGTCGCTGCGACCACGGGATTGAAACGCTCCACGAAACCGGAGGCTAGGGTCACCTTATTGGCCTCGGCCAGCTCGCACAGCGTCCGCGCTTGCGTTTCGTCGCCGGTGAACGGCTTCTCCACTAATACGGCCTTACCAAGCTCGATGGCTTTCTTCGCCACCGCGAAGTGCGAGGTGGTGGGGGTGCAGATGCTGACGGCATCCACGTTGGCCAGGAGATCGTCGACCGAGTCGAACACATTCGTCCCCAGCCGCTTGGCTACGTACTTCGCCGAATCGGGAAAGGCATCATTAACGCCTACGAGGCATCCCATCTCGGAGTATATCCTGGCATGGTTCTGGCCCATCGAACCTACGCCGATGACCCCCACCCTTAACATGTGAATGGGCAAAACATCTTCCCTTTTATTACTTACTGCAAACTCACGATGTCTGATAAAAACAATTAAGTCTGAAAGGGGCATCACAAGGCGGATGAGCCAGAAGACGGTGGTGGTTATCGGCGCCGGCTATGTAGGCCTGCCGGTCGCTTGTTCTTTCGCCGGCGCGGGGCTGAGGACCTATGCGTTGGAGATAATTCCTGAGCGGGTTCGTATTATCAATGAGGGACGGAGTCCCATCGTCGGGGACGAACCAGGGCTGGAGGAGTTGCTGTCCCGGACCGTCAGAGCGGGCACGCTCTCCGCCACCACTGACGCTTCGGTCATCGGCAAAGCTGACTTCGCAGTGGTCTGTGTGGACACGCCGGTCGACATGGATACGAAGGAGCCGCGCATGGACATTCTCGAGGGCGCTGTGCGCTCGATCGGCCAGAACATCAAACCCGGCGCGTTGGTCTCGATCGAATCGACGCTGCCACCGCTCACCATGAAGAACATGGTCATACCCATCATTGAAAAAGAGAGCGGCCTGACGGCCGGCAAGGATTTCCTCGTTACGCACTGTCCCGAGAGAGTAATGCCCGGACGTCTATTGAGCAACCTTGCCAACTACGATCGCGTGCTCGGCGGCCTTGACGAACGTTCCATCAAACTGGGCATTGAACTATACTCGCACATCGTTCATGCTGATTTACACCCTACAGATCTATTGTCTGCTGAGATGGCAAAGACACTGGAGAATGCGTACCGGGACGTGCAGATAGCCTTCGCTAACGAGGTCGCACTGGCTTGCGAGGAGCTCGGCGCTGATGCGTTCGAGGTGCGTAAGCTCGTAAATACGTGTCCGTTCCGCGACATGCATATCCCAGGGGCTGGCGTCGGCGGACATTGTCTTCCAAAAGACTCGTGGTTGTTCGCCTCTTCTCTCAAGACCGTGAAGCCGAAGATAATGACCACTGCTCGTGAAGTTAATGAGTACATGCCCAATCACATGGTCGAGCTCGTCGAGAAGGGCCTGGAAGGAGCGGGCGTCGAACTAGCATCGGCCAAGGTTGCCATCATGGGACTGGCGTTCCTGCGCGATTCCGACGATACAAGGAACTCTCCAGCTCTGACAATCATTGACCGATTAATTGGTGAGGTTAAAGAGCTCATCGTCCACGACCCAATGGTGGAGAAGGTTTACAAGGCACCGATGGTCCGAGAGATCGGAGAAGCGCTGACCGGGGCAGATTGCATGGTCATAGTGACCGATCACAGTGACTACCACAGCATAGACCTAGAATCCATCAAGCACCTTATGCGGACGCCGTTAATTATAGACGGACGCAATGTTCTGAATGGGAACGATGTACGGACTAAGGGATTCGGATACCTTGGAATCGGTAAAGGGAAATGAGTACATCCTATGACATACGTCAAGGGACTGCTGTCGAAGTTAGGCTCTATTGTCATTTCAATTCCTGACCCGTGCACCCAGAAACTCCTTAAGCTTTTTCATCTTCACCGACCAGTCGAGGTGCTCTTCGGCATAGCGGCGCATCTGTTGTGGATGATCCGGGTCGATACAGACCGCTTGTGCAAATGTCAGAACTTGATCAATATCAATGGGACTTTCGCTGGCCGATAATCGGAAGATGTATGGAAAATCATCTGGGAAGTCCGGATCAGCACATGCGATGACATATGGGATTCCCCGAGCACAGTACTCTCGAGCCTTCAACTCAGATGTCTGCATCAGACCTTTCCTATGGATCCCGAGACTTCCCACCGCGATATGGCACTTATCAAAAAGAGCATCGAGAGCCTTGCCCATCATGAAGCCATGAAAGACCACGCGATCAGCAATGTCTAACTCGTTAGCCAATTTCTTAAGATTGTCAAGCTCTGGCCCGTCCCCGGCGATATGGAGAATTACGTTTGACGTTCCATCATAGGCAGCTATGCCCCGTAGAAGTCTGTCAAGGCCGTGCCAGCGACTGACGTTGGCAACGCAGAGTATATCGAGGACATTCTTATTGTTACATGGCGCTTGCCTCATAGGGACTGACTGGACAGTAAATCCATTACCTATCACAAGGTTAGGTTTTTCAGATCCCTAGCTTTAGCGATCTCATACTGGGCGATCTCACCAGTGACGCCAACGATAGCATCAGATTGTTTCCTCAAAAGGGTCCCGAAGAAAAGCTCAGACCAATAGGTGAGGGATCTTCCATTCAATTTAAACTCATCTAATTCCTTTGTTTGATGCTCTGTTACGATCTTGCATGCTCTCCTACGCAGTTTGTAATAATACTTAGGAGAAATGGGAGGGAACGCACTAGTGAACCTCATATACAATATATCTCCAGGTCCAAGAGAATCTATCAATTCGCCATAGATGTTGCTGATCTTACAGGCACGCCTGAATCGGCCGAAGTAATCCCCCGAGGGAACTTCATCCATATCACATATCGTTAAAAAGTCATAAGAGGGGTAGCTAATTTTCCCTATGCGAATCAATATAAGCTCGATGTCTTGCCCTAGCCGTTTCAATTCTCTTACCTGAGCAAATATCTTCTTCATTACGCCATTGTTAGGACCGTGACTGTCCATCACCACATATTTAATTTTCAAACAAGACCACCCGCAGACCTATGTCGTCACATTGAAAGGCGTGTAAATTGAGTATGTTGTATATTATTCCATTTCAGAAACTTTAGTTCCAAATGACTCTGATGGACTTCATGCCATGCATCATTATTTGAATATATTATAGATAGGCATATACGGAGCCATTATCATATATTCGACTGAATGTGGAATTGTTTAATGAACCCAGCAGATCATAGTCTAATTTATAACTTGTCATGTATAGCGAGAAAGGACCATCAATTACGGCTCCCCTAATTAGTATCAAATCGCCCTCTAAGCTCAATAGGTTTTTATTTAGGATCTCCTCGCAAAACGTATCTGTGTCATGGTCGAAAAACTAAGTCGAGTTGCATAATATTTATCTGATATTATTATGCCATCATGATAACTCAATATCGTTTGTGCTTGGAGTTCAGATGCCGTGAGCGCGGATCTCGTCGTTTCCGATGAAAATGTTGCATTATCCCCATTTGCAGGGGGGGCTCACAATTAGGAGAAAGGACAATAATATCACAAAGCCAGAGATGAGCGCGGGTGCGAACACCGACCTTTTTGACTTCCAAGTCCCAGCAAGGCATATGGCGATTGACAACGGGGCGCTAAGCAAGATCTGAGCTAGATACCACCAGCGATGCTCGAGTACAGAGTGTCCAGTAATGAGCGAGAAGAAGCCAATCACGAGAGGGGTGATCATGACCCACGACATAGTGAAGGTCATAGAGTCGCCCCTTCGCGAGATCATGTAAAAGATACCGATGAACGATAGTGCGAAGAACAAGAACATGCCGAGATTATTGAACAATTGTTCGCTCAATGGAACAGACAGGCTATAGCTAACGGCCTCCGCAGGAGAGCTACCGAAATAATCAGCGCTGAACCCCCACTCCACAAGATTACCCAAGTCCTGCACATGGCCAGATGCATATGTCCACCAGGCGAACATCGCTACGGTGAACCCAAGAGGTATGGATAATGCGACATTGTTTCCAGCCCTCGTCCACAGACCTCCATGACACTTCATAGCTATCCAAGCGATAAAAAGGATAATTGCCATGCTCATTGCGGCCACTGTATGCGTCAGGACAATAACAGCCATTAGCAACAATGTGATGATTGTCCTAAAACCGCCTCATTCCCCTGATGATTTGTCCGCATCCTAGAGAGAAGGAGATACAATATCATGGGAATGAAAATAACTCCAAAACCATTGGGAATTGACCAATAGGACATGAAGATGTGGTGATTTGCAATAATGGCCAAGAGGGAGGCTAGCAACCCTATACGATGATTCTTGATTAGATAATTGGCAATTAGGAATATAAACATCGCATTGCAGATAATCTGCCCAATGCTCACAGATAGCATCGTGGCGAACTTGTACGGAAGATCGACGAGGAGAGATGTGGAGGCTATAATGAGGTGGAATAATGGTAGTTTGGAGTATGAGCCCCACGGAATGTATCCCTCGTCAATGATACTATTAGTGAAAACGGAGTGATACCATGGATCTACACCGACTAAACTTGGGAAAATTAAAAGCTGAGACCAAGCAATGCTTATTCCCAGTAATATTATCTGAATGAATATTATACTAACATATCGTCTGTTGGATATGATAATCTCCCAGGCAATCAGACCTGCCATAATTGCCGTCAGAATAAAAAACACAATGGGGCGCTCATATTGTTCCGGTCGGAAATACAGCGAGAGTACACTAATTGTAAAGAGTGTGAAAAAGATGATCGAACACATCACAGTTTGATTTCTCGACTCGACCATCCGAAATTCTAAAATTGAACTCTTTCGAATCATAAGCCACAATATGCATGAGATGAGTACCAGAACTCCAGTGAGTACATAAATCGCTCGGCCAATCTCCTGACTGAGGAAAATTATCAGAAATATCGAGAAGATTGTCCCGACGACGGCAAGCGTTCTATCCAGGTCACGCAGAATCAATGATTCCCTCAATCCCATTCATATCTCCTCGAATAGCCTTTTCCAAATCTCTACAGCCTTATCGGACGTGAAGTTCTCCTCCACGAATCGCTTCCCGGCTTCTGCAATGCACCCCAGGCCCGGTGAGCACGGAGCCCCATCTACGTTTTCCGCGATGCACCCGGAATTAGTATTCTCCAATATAAAGCCAGCCTTGTTATCCACTTTGGTATCAGATATCGCGTCAACCGGCATAACAATGACTAGGGTCCTGTAAGCCATCACCTCAAGCTATCCAGCCCGAAAAATATACACGAGAGGCGACATTCACTCCTGCATATAGAGATTAATCAAATCTCTCAATTGGTCATCCCCTCCGATAAGTACTCGTGAATCCTGCTGATTGCGGAGAATCGATAGGGGCATGGACAAAATGCTGGACACCTTTCTCCCCACCGATCTAATGAAAATTATGAAAGGAAGGATTACGGGACTGAGGGATTACAGTGAGAGCATCGAGGCCTTCAAAATATTCTTGGGTAATTTGAACCTTATGTCAATATGGCTGTGTAGAATTTACCACAGCCGACATCGAAAGGCCGATATATCGTCGGCATGAAATGACCTCGTCAGAGGTCAGCCGACGCTCATGCAAGAGAACGACTGGGCTCTGAGCGGAACGAACTCATGCCGAACGATGTTCTATTGCACAACAACAGTATAATGCGTGCGGTCGATCAAATAGCGAAAGGGGCAGGCCGACTGGGCCTGCCATTATATTCGTGCGCTTGCTCGAAGCGCACGTACACGCAGCACCAGTTGCTGGTGCTACTGGTCGCACGAGAGATGCTGGCCAAGTCATATCGCGAGACGATCGACGTCGTCTCGCTAATGACGCCGCTGCTGCGGCGTCTTCGTCTTCGCTCGATGCCGCACTTCACCACGCTGCAGAAGTTCTCGTTGCGTCTCGAGACGCACGTGCTGGACGGTCTGCTGTTCACGCTGGCCTCGTGCGCGGACGATGAGGTCGATGCCATCATCGACTCGACCGGGATGCAGTCCGGCTCTGCCTCGTATCATTATATCCTGACCTTGACAGTTGACAAGGTGTATCATTGTTCATTCCTGTATGGAGCC
>LJKK01000078.1 GCA_001421185.1 Methanomassiliicoccales archaeon RumEn M1 | reverse complement strand
TCGCTCTCGGCCCATTGCCCGACCGAGGTCGTGGACCGGGTCGGTGACGCGATCGAGCGCGCCCTACAGCTGGCATCGGGCGACGACACCGTGCTGATAGCCGGCTCACTGTACACCGTGGGAGAGGCCAAGGGGCGATTCGATGGAAAAGCCTGTTAGGGAGATATTACGAAGGCTGGCCGAGCGTTCCGACGATCGTGCCATGCCGGGCAGCGCCAAGGGGATGCCCATCACCTGGGCGGCCGACCCGTTCAAGATGCTCATCTCCACCGTACTGTCGCAGCGCACCCGGGACGAGTCGACGCATGCGGCCTCGGGGCGGCTGTTCGGCCGCTACGACACTCCCCAAAAGCTGATGTCCGCGCCACTGGAGGAGGTGGAGGAGCTGATCCGTCCGGTCAACTTCCACAAGGGCAAGGCCAGGGCCATCATCGAGATCTCGCGCATCCTGACGGAGAGGCACGGCGGAGAGGTCCCTAAGACGGTGGAGGAGCTTGACGCCCTCCCCCTGGTCGGCCGCAAGACCGCGACCTGTGTACTATCGTACGCCTACGACCTCGATTACATCTGCGTCGATACCCATGTTCACAGGATCTCCAACCGCATCGGCCTCGTGAGGACGACCACCCCCGACCGGACCGAGGAGGAGCTGATGGACGTCGTTCCCAGGGACCTATGGAGGAGCGTCAACGAGCTGTTGGTGAGGTTCGGCCAGGAGGTGTGCACTCCCTTGAGGCCCAAGCATGACATCTGCCCCATCCGGGAGTTCTGCGATCTTTACCTTGAAGAGCAGGAGGGCAAGGGTCGGGCCTAACGGTCATCCCGATCGACCCTCGCTCTATTTCCTCGCCCTGGCCTCTCTCGCCTCAAGATTGATGGCGACCTCGCGGACCTGTCGGAAGCAGTCCGCGCATACCGGGCGGCCGTCGATCTCCCTCATCGTCCCGCCGGTCTTGGTCCCGCACAGCCAGCAGCTCATGGCGTCATCGGGACCGCATCCCGCGTGGATGTCCATGCCCCTTCCCTCCACTATCGATCGCAGGGTCGGTACCTGTCGCGAGGCTTCCTCCGGCATAACGGGGCCGTGATTGTCCAGAGCGTTATTTGAAATGTCGGTGGCCAGGCAGCATTCCGTACAGGTCATCGTCCATCCATCGGAACGATCCATCATGTCGATCGTCCATTTCGAGGAAGGCGCATGGGGCCATCGGTCGGCCGTGGTGCTTGCGGCCCTCTCAGGTTCTTGCGCATCCCTGATGAGGGTCCATTGCAGGAGCGGCCTCGTATGACCTACTTGACCGACCAATCCGAGCGTGACGGCCCACGGCCAACGGGCGCCGTCAGCGCTCCTGGTTCCGGAAGGTTCGCCAGCGACCTTTTTATAATGTACCGCATTAAGAGACGTGATGCATGAGGTGTCCATCATATCCAGCATCATCGATTCGGTGGTGTCGGAGCTCGAGAAACATCAGGTGGAAAAGGTCGAGGAGGTGTACCTCACCCTTGGTTCGCTCACCTTCCTGGGCGAGGACCAACTGCTGTTCGCCTACGATGTCCTGAGCAAGGGCACCAAGCTTGACGGGTCGAAGCTGGTGATCGAGAAGGAGGGCGTGGAGGTCCGATGCCGCTCATGTGATTACCGGGGCGAGCCGGTCAACATCGAGGGCGACTTCCACGGCATGATCCCAGTCCTTCAATGTCCGAGATGCGGCGAGGACGTGGAAGTGATCAAGGGCAAGAGCTGCACGGTGCGTTCGATCAGGGTGGTGGAAAAGGATGTTCCGGTATAGGGATGAGAAGGCCGCGCAGAAGATAATCGAGGCCATCCGCAAGGAGGACGTGAACCTGCGGTTCATGCACGTGTGCGGGACCCACCAGGACACGCTGGTGCGGTTCGGCCTGGAGAAGATGCTGCGCGAGGCGGGGATCGAGATCCGCCAGGGGCCCGGGTGCCCGGTGTGCGTGACCACCACTGCCGAGGTGGCCGACGCCATAGCCCTGGCCGACGCCGGTGTGACGATATCCGTGTTCGGGGACATGCTGAAGGTGCCCACGCCGATCGGCTCGCTGGGCGACGCCAAGGCCCGCGGGGCCGATGTGCGGGTGGTATACTCGGTAGAGGACGCCGTCCGCCTGGCCGCCGAGGTCAAGGACATGGTGTTCATGGCCATCGGCTTCGAGACCACCAGCCCGACCACCGCGGCGGTGCTGGTGGAGGACGTGCCGGAGAACTTCTCCGTCATGTCCTGCCATCGCCTACTGCCGCCGGCGCTGGACGCCATCATCAAGATGGGCGACTTCCGCATCGACGGCCTCATCGAGCCGGGACATGTCAGCGTCATGATCGGCGAGGAACCGTATCGCGTGTTCTCCGAGAAGCACCGCGTACCGCAGGTGATCACCGGCTTCGAGCCGCTGGACCTCCTGATGGCGGCGTACCTGCTCGTCCGCCAGATCAAGGAGGGCCGGGCAGAGGTGGAGAACGAGTACACCCGGCTGGTGAGGAAGGACGGAAATCCCAAGGCGATCCGGTTGCTCAACGAAGTGTTCGAACCGGTCGATCGGGCGTGGCGCGGCTTCCCGGTCATTCCGAAGAGCGCCTACGAGCTCCGGCCGAAGTACGACGCCCACAACGCCCGCAAGGTCCACGAGGACATCCTGGCCAAGCGCCCTCCGGTCAAGGAGGAGATCGGCTCCTGCCGCTGCGGGGAGATGCTCAGGGGCATCATTGATTCGGAGCAGTGTCCCGCGTTCGGCAAGGCGTGCACCCCCGCCTATCCCATGGGGCCGTGCATGGTGTCCCGCGAGGGGGGCTGCAACATCGCCTTCCGCTACCGCGGTCGGATGTGAGTACCGGCACGGCATCGGCCGACCATGCCCTCACGTTCCGTCGTCGGGCTAGCAAGGCATTTGACCAAGTTACGCGTTATACGTCGATTGGATGAGGGTCGGCATTGTAGCCTGTGACATATTGAAGAACGAGATCGAGGCGCTCACCGCCGGCGACGAGGACATCGTCCACCGGGAGTACCTTGAGTTCGCCCTTCACGTCTATCCGCAAGAGATGAGGGAGAAGGTCATGGAGGCGGTCAACCGCCTGGAGGGCCAGGTCGACGCGGTCCTCATCGGCTATGCGACCTGCCAATCATTGGGCGCTCTGGACAAGGCGGTGAAGGTGCCCGCCGTCATGCTGGAGGGTGATGATTGCATCTGCGTCCTGATGGGCGCCCGCCCCTACGCCGAGGCCAAGGCGGAGTGCTCGGGCACCTGGTTCTCCTCCCCTGGCTGGGCCCAGCAGGGGATGGACGCGGTCATCAAGGAGCTTCACCTGGACTGCATGAAGGAGGAGGGCTACCCTCCAGAGTTCTTCCTCGACATCATATTCGACGCCTACAAGCGATGCCTGTTCATCGACACCGGGGTGGGCGACAAGGAGGAACTGACCCAGATGTCGCTCGATTTCGCGCGAAAGCTGAATCTCCCCCACGCGTGCACCGTCGGCACCCTGGACAACCTGAAGGAGGCGCTCAGCCGGACCAAGCAGCTCGCCCGCATGGCGGCGGGCGGGCACCAGAACGATTAATAACGGAGGCGAGGATGGGGGAAATAAAAAGGAACGGTGCGGCCAGCGCCGTCCGGTCTATGATACTGATGTGATCCAATGTCTCAAGCTTTTCATTCACTGGGTATAGAGGAGGCGGTCCTGAGGGCCGTGGAGAGGATGGGCTTCGAAGAGCCCACGCCGGTGCAGGTGGAGACCATACCGATGCTGCTCAACGGCAGGGACGTCATCGCCCAGGCCCAGACCGGGACGGGCAAGACGGCCGCCTTCGGCATACCGATCGTCCAGTCCATCGACCGACCGGGCAGGACGCCGTCCGCCCTCATACTGTGCCCCACCAGGGAGCTGGCGGTGCAGGTCTCGGAGGAGATCAAGAGGCTGGCCGTGTTCAAGGGGCTCAACACCCTGGCCATATACGGCGGGGCGTCGATAGAGCATCAGTTCGACGCGCTGGAGCGCGGGGTGGACATCGTGGCCGGGACGCCCGGACGGGTCATCGACCACATCCAGCGGGGGACCATCGACCTCAGCAACGTTCGCTTCATGGTGCTTGACGAGGCGGACCGCATGCTGGACATGGGCTTCATCGAGGACATCGACTTCATCCTCTCCAAGGTGCCCAAGGAGCGCCAGACCATGCTGTTCTCCGCCACCATCCTTCCCGAGATCAGGAAGATGGGGGAGAGGCACATGCAGCGGCCTGCGCTGGTGTCGGTCAGCGAGGACGACATCGTCCTACCGAACACCAAGCAGATGTACTTCTCCATCGGCCGCAAGAACAAGATATGGGCCCTGTGCCGGGTGCTGGACAAGGCCCGGCCCAAGGCCATCGTGTTCGCGCAGACCAAGCACATGGTAGATATCATCGAGCAGCGCCTCACCTCCTATGGATATCCGGCAGCGGCCATCCATGGCGACCTGACCCAGGCCCGGAGGGAGAAGGTGCTGTCGGACTTCCGTTCGGGGAAGATAATGGTGCTCATCGCCACCGATGTGGCCGCCCGCGGCCTGGACATCGAAGGCGTCACCCACGTCATCAACTACGACATACCGGACAGCCCCGAGACGTATGTGCACCGCATCGGCCGGACCGGTCGGGCCGGCAAGGAGGGGAGGGCCATCACGTTCGTCAGCGCCGATGAGATGCACCTTCTGGAGGCCATCGAGCGGTTCACCGAGCAGAAGCTCAAGCAGATCGAAGTGCCCCAGGCCAAGGGCCGCAGCGCTGGACAGGTCCGCGAGGTGCTCGACTTCGACGAGATGGCCGACATCTTCGGCATGGTGCGCTTCCAGCTATCGCTGGGCCGAAAGGACATCCCCAGCATAGTGGACATCTCGGACTTCGTGTCCCGCACGGCGAGGGTCAACGACATCACCGTGGGGCACATCGACATCGGGGACGACCAGACCGTGGTGGAGGTGCACAAGGACGTTGCCATGAAGGTCCTGAGGGCCCTCAGGCAGTCGAAGTATCACGGCAGGAAGTTCGAGGTGAAGCCCCTGCCCCGATCACGCAAGTGAGTGGCTCAGCGCCACTTCGAATAACGGTCCAGAAGGGCGCAGGAGTCGTCAGCGGCGATCTTGTCGATGACGCCCTCCTTCTCAATGTCCCTTATGTAATCCTTCGTTTCTGAGATGGAGACCCTGGACGCCTTGGCGATGATGTTGGCCACTACCGTGGGTACGGTGGTCTTGTCCATGGGCGATGCGTTCAGGATCTCACGAAGATCGTACTTGAAAGAACCGAGCCGGTGCAAATTCAACATAGCTGTTCGGGGGGTTTGGGTCCGTGGCCTGTTCGACTGCGGGCCTCCCCTGCGTTTGAATGTTCTACGTGCCAATATTATAACTCCAGAGTATGAACAAGGAAACAATTATTAATAGCTTGCCCACAGGCGGGACCGCCTGGACGCCGAACGTCTGGCCGCGTAACCCTCATCCACCCCTGGTGGGGTCCTGCGCCTGATACCATTCGAGCGCCTCGTGCACGTCGTCCCCGCCCCCGTCGGGCCAAAGGCCCTCGAGGACGCACAGGTCGGCGTACACCGATTGGATGGGCAGGAACCCGCTCAGGCGGGAGCGGCCTCCCCACCGTATGATGAGATCGATCGGCGAGACGTCATGGGAGCCTAGCCTTCCGGTCTCCTCAAGCATCCTCACGTCCCATCTCCAGCTGTAGTTGACGAGGAGGTTGATCCTCCTTCCGCCATTGCCAAACACCTTACGCTCCACGTACGGCAGCAGCTCCCGGGGGAACATGGGAGTGCTGCTGTCCCCGATCGTCCTGAGCTCGGCGTTCCTGGGCGCAAGGCGTCTGACCGCCTCCACGCAGGCCTCCTGGAACGCCTTCCTCTGTTCGGCCGGGCGGTGCACGTTCTCCTGTGTGAAGCCGTAAACGCTTATCTCCTCGATGCCCAGACGTTCCAGCTCCTCCAATACGCGGAACGCCGCGTCAATGCCTGGCCGGTACCCATCGCCTCTCGGCAGGGACCTTTGGTCGGCCCAACGGCGGTTCCCGTCCGGGATGATGCCCACGTGCCGGGGCATGCGGGAGTATCTCGCCGGCCTTTCGACGACCATGACGTCGGAGCTCACATAACGACCTCGGAACCCAGCATATTTCACACTTTCCGGCCGTTCAATACCTTCTTATATTCAACGCTCCAAAGAAAACCGGGATTACCATGTCGATGGATCCGATACTGGCATTGATCGCTATCATCTTCGGTATACTGGTGATAGTGTTCGAGGAACTGCTGAGCTGGATTGTGGGCATCTTCTTCATCCTGGTCGGTCTATGGCTGCTGTGGGACTACTACAACAAGAGGAGTCAGCCAGCACCCAGGCCGGGACCGCCCTCGCAGGAAAAAGGTAAGGGGTTTAACGGCGCGGTCAGCTCGCGCCGTTCTTCTTTCTCTCCCTCTTCTTACGCCCCGTGACCAGGATGTCCTTCTTGAACAGGACGACGGCCATCACCATCATGGCAGTGGCGAACACGGCCTCGTACACGATGCCGGCCACCACCAGGGTGTAGTCGCCGAACATGAGGTTGTTCATCGCCATCATGGGGTGCGTGAACGGTATGGCGAACAGACCTGCCTGCACCGCCCCCGGAAGGGTGGCAAAGTCCTTCATCATAAGGACGAACATGGGGATCATGGCCAGGAAGACGATGGGCATGGTGAGCGACTGGGCCGTCTTGTAGTCGCGGGCGAAGACGCCGATCACCAGGCACAGCCCGAGGCCGGCCACCACGGCCAGGAACAGCGAGAGGCCGACCAGGACAAAGTCGAGCGTCTCCAGCCCGATGCCGTAGTCGGAAAGGTTCAGTCCGGCCGAGCGCTGCAGGCTGTTCTGGTAGCTGCTCATTCCCAGCATGTATATGAAGGCCATCAGCAGGCCCACCACGGCCGCCCCGCCCAGCTTGCCTATGACTATATGGGAGCGCTTCACCGGCATGGTGAGCAGCGTCTCCAGGGTCTTGTTCTCCTTCTCCAGCCCCATGGAGGCGATGACCGTCGATCCCGACATGATGACGACCATCAGGACGATGAGAGGCACCACCATGTTCTGCGACGAGAGGGTGGCGGAGATGGAGCTGGGCGATATGCCCTCCAACGTCTGGCCCTTGAAGGTGGTGGTCTCGTTCTTGATCGTGGGGTTGAGCGCGGTGGTCACGTTGACGCTCGCCCTCATGTCCTCGTTCTCCAGGATGTACATCGACAACATCTTGTCGGTGACGCCCAGCAGTCCGTCCAGGGAGGCGGACGAAATGGTGTCCAGTACGCCCGTGCCCTTCATTATCCAGTAGACCTCGATGGTCCCGGAGCGGTTGGACAGGATGTCCTCCTCGAAGCCCTCGGGGATGACCAGGAGGGCCGTTCCTCCGGCCGCGGCCACCTTATCCACTCCCTCGTCGATGTCGGTTCCGTTGTACACCACCTCGCTGGTGGTTGCCAGCGCCAATGCGGTGTAGGAGGCCAGCTCGCTGCCGTCCTGTTGAACGATGCCGATGATGGGCGGCCGGGTGGCCTCGTCCTCCACGTCGCCGATGATACCTCCCAGGGAGCCGAACAGGACCGCCAGGATGACGATCGGCAGGACGGTGGCCGGTGTCAGAAGCTCGCGGATCTCCTTCCCAAGCATGTTTCCCAAGGGCCTCATGCCGACACCACCTTCACGAACACCTCTTCGATGTTGTCCGCGCCATACTTGTCCTTCAGTTCGGCCGGGGTGCCCAGCTCCACGACCCTCCCGTCGGCGATCAAGGCCAGACGGTCGCAGATGAGCTCGACCTCCAGCATGTTGTGCGACGACACGATGATCGTGGTGCCATCATTGGTGGTTTCCCGCACGGTCCGGCGGACATGCTGGGCACTGATGACGTCCAGCCCCGACGTCAGCTCGTCAAGGATGGCCAGGCGGGGCTTGAACATGAGCGCGCGGCTCACCAGCAAGCGCCTGGTCATCCCCTTGCTGTACGTTTCCACCTTATCGTCGATGCGGTCGGCCAGGTTGGACAGTGAGATGCCGTATTCCACCATCTTATGGACCTCTTCGCCCTGGCAGAAGAAGCGGGCGATGAACTCCAGGTACCTGCGCCCGGTCAGGTTCTTGTACGCTCCCGCTTCCTCGGGAAGGTAGGATATGATCTTTCGTACCTCGTCGGTCTCGGTGGTCAGGTCCTTGCCGAAGATGGAGGCCGATCCTGATGACACCTGGAGGAGGGTGGACAGCATACGCATGGTGGTCGTCTTGCCGGCGCCGTTGGGCCCGATGAGGCCGAACACCTCGCCCTGTTCCACCGAGAAGGTCACCCCCTTCACCGCCTGGAAGTCCCCAAATGATTTGGTCAGATCTTGTGCTATTACTGCTTTCAGTTTAACACCTGCCCCGCGATGAGCGGGGACCAATATGCCCCACATTATTTGAAAAGAGCGATGGGAGCTGTTAAATCGGGCCGGTTGGCAAGTAAGGCCCATGAGGGAAGGGACGACCCAAAGGAGCGGGGGGCGGCCGGAGGCCTGCCTGGGAACGATGGACTTCGTCCAGAGCTGGGACGAATGGCGCGGCTCGCTGGGCGAGATCGTCCGGGCGGCCCGTGACGTCGACCCCTCGGAGGCTCACACGATAGAGGTGGTGGAGGACATGATCGAGTTCCTCTCCGAGCGAGTATGCCCCGGCTCCCCCGAGGAGCGCATCATGAGGGCGCTATGGGACCAGGGCGACGAGGAGGAGCGAAAGGTCCTGGCCCGTATGCTGCTGAGGCTGCTCGACTAAGGCTTCCGCCCCTCCTTCAGCCTCCGATACTCCTTCTCGGCGAGCGCCTCGGTGTAGCGGCCCCCGAAGAAGGCGCCCGCCCCATGCATCAGCAGGCCGAAGCCCCAGAACCCGGTGACGAACACCGGCCACGGGAACGAGTCAGGGGAGGTGAAGTACCACAGCGCCCACAGTCCAGCATTGACGAACAAGAACGCGGCGAGATGGATGTAGAAACCCGTCTTCTCCTCGGCGATACGGTAGGCGCGGTCACGAAGCGCCTGATCATCATCCATGGCCGTAGAATCGTCATATATGGATGATAATCCTTTCTGTAGGCCCTCCTTCAGGGAAGAGATTAATATGCGGGTTTGGGAATGAAGTCATATGAGCAACTCTCCCGACGTACAGCATCCGAGCAGAGACGAGGCCTTCCAATCGGTGGTGGACCTTGCGAGGCATATCCTGGAGAACGCCAACTCATATCACGCTCTGGCGGCGGAGGACTTTCCCGGTCGGGACAGGATGCGCTTCGCCGTCCTCCTGGTGATGCTGGAGGAGGCGGGAAAGATGCTCAACATGGTCCGGGAATGCGAGAGGGCGGCCAAGGCCGACTACCTGAACGTGAGGATCGAGGACTACAACGACCACTGCCTGAACGGACGGCGGGCCCTGGCCCAGATACTGGAAGAGCTGCGCGTCATGGACAAGGCGTTCGAGGCCCTGGGGAAGGGAAAGGTGGAGCAGACGCCGGAGCCAGCCTTCCTGAGGGAGGACTTCTGCACCCTGAAGGAGAGGGTGCTGTATCTTCCCCTGGACCGTTCCAAGAGGGACATATCGTTCATACCCTCCGGAGAGCTCATGGACCGTCTGGCAGGTACGATCGAGCGGAACGCGATGGCGGCCGGCAGCTACATCCACGATCTTGGAAGGGCCCTCGGGCTGTGGATCACCTTGGACCTCGAGCCCAAGAAGGGCGACGGCCCCCACTCGGTCCGCTACGTCTGAGCGGACCGGGCCTCCGGATCGGCGGCGCGTCGTTTGCTGTGCACCTTGGTCCCGCTGCCGTCCCTGAGCAGCTCCACCAACACCCGGGCCGCCTGAACGCCCAGGCCGGTGTGGGCATAGAACGGCCCCATGTCGTCCCGCGCTAGGTAGGCATGGCAGTCGGCCCTCATCCAAGAGCGGAGGAGGTCCGGCCATCGCATGGCGCCCCGCTGGCGGTACCACCAGAACGACCTGGCGTCCTCGAAGGCATCCATCCATCGAACGCCGTCCCGCCAATCCGTTCCCTCGGGAGCGGCGTGGCCGGTGACGTCGTCGTATTCGATCAGCGGAAAGTTGACCCCGGCGTACGTCGCCTGTATGTTCTGTGCCCATAGCCGGGGGTTCAGCTCGATCATCTGGTACTTCCCCGTCCGCCGGTCCATCTTCAGCTCGACCGATCCGATGCCCCGGTAGCCTATGGCCTCGAGGAAGTCCAGACCTATCTTCTGCGCCACCTCGTCATGGATGCTCTCCATGGTCGACCCGACCCCGAACTCCACCGGGTTCTGGCGTATCTTCCTGGTCATGAACAGGGCGTACCTCCGGCCGTCCATTCCGTAGTAGGCGCACACCTTCACATGATTGGTGTTCGGACCGTCGATGACCGTCTGCACCAACGCGCCCAGGCCGGCCCGGAACACCTTCTCGTACCTGTCCTTCAGCTCCTGCGGCCCGTTCACCTTGAAGCCCTTGTTCCCGAACACTGGATACCATAGATGGGAGTAATAGGGCTTGATGAACGCCGGATAGATCAGGTCCTTGGCGGCCTCCCGGACCTCGGTCATGTCGGAGGGGAAGAACGTGGGCGGGAGAGGGGCGCCCACCCGCATCGCCTCCTCGTACTGCGCCCGCTTGTTGATCATGCCATCCAATATGCGCCGGGAGGGGATGCAGAAGCGGTAGCGCTCCGCGAGCTGCTCGCGGAAACGGGACAAGAACAGGACGAAGGCGTCCGAGGTCGGGAACAGCACGTCCCCCTCGCCGCGGTTGCTGGACAGTAGCGCCTCCAGCGCCGCCTCCGGCCTCTCGACGGGATCGGGGACCGTCATCGGCCGGGCGTATCGGGAGCGCAGTCCGGGAGCGTCCGGCTGATGGTCTACGGCGACCACCTCCACGCCCTCCCGGCCCAGGCTGCGGATGGCGCCGAGGCCGTTGGGCGTGCTCACCCCGAGGACGTAGGCACGCGCCTCACGGACCACGTCGATGCCCCCGCAATGCAATGGCAACGGCTGTCGCCCGCATGGCTCTGCCTGAAAGATCTCCCATCCACCGCATTGGTGATACCACAGAGCCCCTCGTTTTTATTGGTTGGCCATCACTCGCCCGCCGCGACCCTCTCCAGGAGCGGGTAGTCGAGATGGTCCCGGGACCTCCTGTACAGCTCGTCCAAGGACTCCATCCACACGTGCCTCACGTCCTCGCTTCCCGGCATCGGGGCGCGGTCCCTCCCCATGTCCAGGGAGTCCTCGGCCGGCATGCGGAGCTGAGCGAAGGGGAGCACCCCGGCGCAGGGGACGCCGGTCAGCTCCTCCAGGCGCTCGATCCCCGGGCCCAGGATGGAGGCGTCGCCCCGGAAGCGGTTGATGATGAATGCCTTGACCCGCCTCCGCCTCTCGGGAGGTAGCAGCATGAACGTTCCATACAGCCCGGCGAAGACCCCGCCGCGCTCGATGTCCCCTACCAGAACGACGGGCGCATCGGCCATCTCGGCGGTCGCCATGTTGGCTATGTCCCTCTCGGCAAGATTGATCTCGGCGGCGCCGCCCGAGCCCTCCAGCACGACCATGTCGGAGCGTCCGGCCGCCACGCCATAGGCCTCCCGGACCGCGTCCATCAGCACCTCTCTCGGCACCGGTCGACCGGGACCTGCGTCCATGAGGGGGCGTCCCTTCAGCACGATCTGCATGCCCTGCCCCCGGTGGGGCTTGAGCAGCACGGGATTCATGGACCAATGGGGCTCCGCGCCGCAGGCCCAGGCCTGATAGGCCTGGGAGATGCCGATCTCCTCGCCCGTGGACGTCACGTAGGAGTTGAGGGAGAGGTTCTGGGCCTTGAACGGAGAGGTCCTCATGCCCTTCAGGGCGAAATGCCGGCACAGCATCGCCGCGATGGTGGTCTTTCCCGCCCCGGAGGTGCGCCGAGCACCATGATGTTGTTCATGCCCCCTCCTCCATGATCCTGATGATGGCGTCGACGTCCACATGCTGCGCGACGGTCCTGGCGACCTTGTCCAGGGCGGCTTCGACCGCCGATTCGTGGTCCATCGCCCCCTCGTCCTCTACGCCTTTCCCGGCCAGGGAGAGGAACTTGTTGCGGAACGATGGCAGGTCGAACAGCCCATGGACGTAGGTGCCCATGACCATGCCGTCCTCCGAGACGCTGCCCTCCTCTCTTGTCCCATCCTTGGTACGGAGGATGAAAAGCGGCTCCTCCTCGCTCTCCGTCGCCCCCATGTGGATCTCGTAACCGCGGATCTCGCCGCCGCCGACCATGGTCCCCTCTACCTGCACGGTCCTCTTCTCATAGGCATCGAACCTGCTCGCCGCTCGGAGCAGGCCCAGGCCGTCGTGGCTGCCGGCCGCCTCGCCCTCGATGCCGTGAGGATCGTGTATCTGGGCGCCCAGCATCTGGTAGCCGCCGCAGATGCCCAGTATGGGCACCTTGCCCCTCCTCTCGACGATGGCGCGGTCGAGGCCCCGGCTCCGCAACCAATGGAGGTCGTCCACGGTGCTCTTGGTTCCGGGGATCACGATGGCGTCCACGGAGGCCACCTCGGAAGGGCGGTCGATGAATCTCACCGAAACCCCTCCGCCCATCTCCAGGGCGTCGATGTCGGTGAAGTTGGATATGTGAGGTAGTCGGACCACGCCGACCTTCACGCTCCCCGTTCCGCGGTCCTCCAGTCCCTGGGAGTCCTCCTCGGGAAGGGCATGCTCCATGTGCGGGACCACTCCCAGGACCGGAACGCCCGTCAGGCGTTCCAGCTCCTCGATCCCCTCCTGGAGGTCGGACGCCTGCCCGCGCATGTTGTTGATGATGATGCCCTTGAAGCGAGAGCGCTGTTCGGGGGACAGGAGCATGAGGGTGCCGTACGCGTAGGCGAAGGCGCCGCCCCACTCGATGTTCACCACCAGGATGCAGGGCGCATCGGTAAGCTCGGCCGTCCTCATGTTGGCCAGATCGACATCGTCGAGGTTGATCTCCGCCGGCGAGCCGGCGCCCTCGATCACGATGGCGTCGAAGCGGCGGCCCAGATGGTCGAAGGCGTCCCTCACGATGTCCGGCCCCTGGCCGTTGGTGAACCCTCCAAAGTATTGCCCCACCTTCATGTCCTGATACGGGCGTCCGAGCACGATGACCTGGGACACGTCGTCCTTCTTGGGCTTGAGCAGCACGGGGTTCATGCGCGCCTCGGCCTCGACCCGGCAGGCCTGGGCCTGCAGCGCCTGCGCGCGAGAGATCTCCTCCCCTCTCGGGGTCACGGTCGAGTTGAGCGACATGTTCTGCGACTTGAACGGCGCCACCCTCATCCCTTTGTCGGCCAGGATGCGGCAGATCGCCGCCACCAGCAGGGTCTTTCCCGCCCCGGAGGTGCTCCCAGGACCATCAACGGCCTCGCCCTGGTCCGGTACGAGCGTTCCAGCTCCTCCTTGATCGTAAGCAGCTCATCGTGGCTCGGGCGGTCGCGTCCCGTCAATCGCTCCTTGGTGTCCCGTCCGACGTCCGGCCGGTGTATCCACAGGCAATCCTGGCAGGACCACACCTGCCCGCCTCTCCTGCTCTCCACAAAGTGTCCCAGGCGGGGGTCGAGGCAAGGGTAGAAGGGACAGAAGCACAGCGTACAGTCCTGGCCACTATGATGGCATGGGAAGTAGTCGCATCCTTCGTTGGGGCCAGCCGGCCGCGATAGGTACTCCATCACCTTGTCCCAATAGTCATCTCGCGCTCTTCCGGAGTCGACCATAGTCCAGCTCCCAAACTATTGGATGTATCATCCAACTCGTATTTATAGAGGCCGTATGATGGTTTTATATCAATCAGTAATGATTACTATTATCATGGCGGAACGGAAACGATGGTCGAAGCAGTCGCGGACCATCCTTGATATAATCTACAATAACGAGGAGAGCCTGACGGCGAGCAGCATCTATGACCTCGCCAGGGAGACGCATCCCAACATATCCCTCGGTACGGTCTATCGGAACCTGAGGGACCTCAGGGAGGCCGGGCTGATTCGGGAGACCACTTCCGGCGGGGTCAGCGTGTATTTCAAGCATCCGTTCCACAACGCTCACCTGGAGTGCGAGGTGTGCCACAGCGTCATCCCGGTCGACCTCATGCTGGACATCGGCGACATCCACCGGAGGACCGGCCACACCATCAAGCGATGGGACCTCAAGCTGATCGGCACGTGCGAGGAGTGTGAGCGTCGATGCACATAATGGAAGGATTCCTGCCGCTGGAATGGTGCATCCTATGGACCCTGCTGTCGTTGCCGGTGCTGGTCTGGGGGTTCCACCGCCTCAGGACGGTGTTCCGCGAGCAGCCGGAGAAGAAGCTCATGGTGGCGGTGGCGGGCGCGTTCATGTTCGTCCTGTCATCGCTCAAGCTCCCCTCGCTCGGAGGCTCATCATCGCACCCTACCGGCGCGGGCGTCAGTTCCGTCCTGTTCGGAGTGGGCATCACCTCGGTTCTCACCACCGTCGTCCTTCTCTTCCAGGCTCTCCTGCTGGCCCATGGGGGCATCACCACGTTGGGGGCGAACATCTTCTCCATGGGCATCGCCGGCCCGTTCTGCGCCATCATCGTCTACAAGGCGGTCACCAGGGCAGGGGCCCGTCCTTCGGTCTCGGTGTTCGCCGCGGCGTTCACGGCCGACATCATGACCTACGTCGTGACGTCCGGGCAGCTGGCGCTGGCGTTCCCGGGCGAAGGCGGGGCATGGGCCTCCTTCCAGGTGTTCATGGCCGTTTTCGCCGTCACCCAGCTTCCGCTGGCCGTGGTGGAGGGCATCGTCACCGCTATGTTCATCTCGTACCTCGTCAGCACCAGGCCCGACCTTGCGGACCTGAGGTTCCCGAAGCTGCGCGACAAGAGGGCGATGAGGCTGGTGGCGGCCGCCACCATACTGTGTCTCGTCGGCGCGGTGGCGTTGGTGAACATCGCCGGCCTGCAGGGCACCGACGATCGGGGAGGGGAGGCGGCCTTGGAGATCGATCCCGATTACGCTCCATGGGCCGATAGCCTGCTGTCGCTGGACGATGCTGGCGAGATCATACTCTTCGCCCTGCAGGGCCTCATCGGGGCGACCATCATCGTCTACGCGCTCATGCGATGGCGGAAGCACAGGTCGGAGGGGGCCTCGGATGCTGGCGATAGATGAGGTGGCCAACGCCTCGCCCGCGCGATCGTGGCCTCCGCTGGGAAAGCTCATGCTGGCCCTGGCGCTCCTCATCGCCTCGCTGGCCAGCTCGTCCCTGGTGGCCCCGCTGATCGTGCTCATCATCGGAATGGCCTTGCTGTCCTACTCCACCGCGTTCCGTTTCCCCCGCATCATCACCCTGGCGATACTCGACGGGCTGGCAGTGGTGGCGGTGGGCGCGTTGATCATAGCAGTGGTGACCCCCGGTGCACCGATGTACTCGCTACCGCTCGGGCCATGGGCGATCGTGCTGACCGACGCTGGCGTGGACAGAGCGGTGCTGGTGCTCCTGCGCTCGCTTGCCGGCATATCGGTCATGCTCTTCTTCGCCACCTCCACGCCAATCCCCCACCTGGCCCACGCCATGAGGTCGCTGCGCCTGCCCCGGGAGATCTCGGAACTGGTCATACTGGTATACCGCTACACCTTCCTGGTGCTGGAGCAGTCCGAGAGGATGTTCATCGCCGCCCAGTGCCGGCTGGGGACCCGAGGCCTGAAGAACTCCCTCAGAACGTTCTCAAGGATCGCGGTAGGCATGTTCACCCACTCCATCGACACCGCCGAGAGGGCCCAGACGGCCCTGTACTGCCGCGACTTCCGAGGGGACTTCCCCTCGTATCGGGAGCCCGCCCCGCTCAACGCCATCTGGATACTGGTGCCGGTGTCATCCTTCCTGACCCTGTTCCTTGCCGATAGGGTACTATTGAGCGGGGTGGTCCTCTGAGCGCATCCGAGCCTGTTTCCCGGAACGAAGGAGCGTCGGCAGCGGCCGACGGCTCCGAATGGGCCCTGGAGGTGAGGGACCTCACCTACTCGTACGGCGATACGGTGGCGCTTCGGAACGTATCCATGCGCATCGCGAAGGGTCAGAAGGCCACCTTGCTGGGTGCCAACGGCGCGGGGAAGAGCACCCTGTTCCTGCACTTCAACGGCATACTGCGTCCCCGATCGGGAGAGGTGCTGTTCGACGGCCGCCCCCTGAGCTACAAGGCCAAGGACCTCTCGGCCGTCAGGCAGCGGGTGGCGGTGGTGCTGCAGAACCCCGACGATCAGATATTCTCGAGCACGGTCGAGGAGGACATCGCCTTCGGTCCGATGAACCTGGGCCTGCCTCGTTCGGAGGTCGACGAGCGCGTGGCCGAGGCCTTGGCCCTCACCGGCATGACCGCCATGAGAGAACGTTCGACCCAGCAACTATCGTTCGGGCAGCGGAAGCGAGTGGCCATAGCCGGCGCCCTGGCCATGAGGCCCCAGGTGCTGGTCATGGACGAGCCCACGGCCGGGCTGGACGCCACATGGTGGGCGAGATCATGGAACTGACCGACAAGCTGAACGCGCAGGGCATGACCATAGTCATCTCGACACATGACGTGGACATGGCATATTCCTGGTCGGACAGCGTGCACGTCCTCGACCATGGCCGTTCGGTGTTCTCCGGCACACCGGAGGGATTCTTCAACCGCCCCCGGGAGGTCAACGCCGCCGGGCTGGTGCAGCCGACGATGTACGAGGTGAACCGCCTGGCCATGGCCTCCCTGGACCTGCCGGAGCATCCCCATCCCAAGACGTCGAGCGAACTTCTGGCCAAGATGAGCCGGTGCCGCCCCGGGCGACTGTTCGTTCAGCAGGCCAGCAGGTCTGAAGGAGTGCCTTATCATGCGACCGCCGGCATCTACGGTCCGATGCACCGCGCCGCCGCGGCCGCCGGGGAGCTGAACATCGAATACTCGTACAACGGGCTGGAGGGCTGCCTGGGCGAGGTGATGCTGGGCCGCGATGCCCTGCTGGTGCTCGACCCTGGCCTCAAGGGCCAGGTGGAGAGGAGGCTGGAACGCCTGGAGAGGGTGTTCGGGCGTCGCATCGAGGTCATCTGGGTGTGACGCCGCCGGTCGGCGTCGGCGATGACGCCCTCAAGGACCTCACAGGGGTGCGTGGCAGAACTGGCATCTATGCTCGCCCTTGTGATTGGTCCCCCCCGCAATACTCGCACTGGACCTGATTCTTCTCTTCCCAGCGGGCGACCTCGTGGCGGTGACGCTTCAGCAGCAAGGGCCGCATGACCAGCATGACGATACCCGCCGCCAAAAGAACCAGCGAGACCATGATCATCTCGTTCACTCCGCCCAGGGAGCCGCCCAGGAACAGGCCGAACGAGAAGAACAGCGCCATGAACGCCAGGCCCGCCAGGAGCATCCGCTGGAGCTCCAGTCGCTCCCAGTCCGGAGGTCCGTACGCGTAAGGGTCCTTTCTGACCGAGGGGGCCGCCTTCCTGCGCTCATCGGCACGCACCTTCTCGTTCATGGTCTCGCCGGGTAACCGGCCTTGGGGTTCATCATCCTTTCCTCGCGAACGTCGGCAGCAGCCATGGTGCGATCCGCGGGACGTCCTAGCGAGCGTCGCATCTTCCTCGGCCAGCCATCCCGCCTTCCGACATCGGCGCGGACAATGGATTAATACGGCGACCGAGGAACCCCAGGCGCCAAGAAGGAGGTGAGATCGATGCAGAAGAGCTTGCATGAAAAGCGGGTCACCGCCGGAGAGAAGGGCGCCGAGGCCAGGTGGAGGTCGGGAGAGGAGCTGAGCATCTCCACCCGCGAGAAGCTGTCGGAGGCCGGAAGGAAGGGGGCCAGGGCCCAACCGCGCGAGGCCAAGGTCAAGGGAGGCGAGAGAGGTGCCGAGGCGCGCTGGGGCGAGGGTGGCACCGGGGTGAGCGAGGAAACGCGAAGAAAACTGTCGGAAGCGGGCAAGAAGGGCGCCAGGGCGCAGCCGCGCGAGGGCAAGGTCAAAGGCGGCGAGCGCTCGCGTCGAAGGAGCTGAACGCACCCGCCCATGGGGGCGTCCCCCGGCATGTTCGGGCACCCCCACCTCATTCTTTTATACCTCCTGGCCGTAGTACTCTGGATGGGCTACGATCGCGCTTCGTATCAGAGGAACAAGGCCGACGCGTTGTTCCGCATGGGCTTCCATGCCGAGGTCGTCGGCAAGGTCGAGGAGGCCGCGGCGAAGTACGAGCGGGCCATCGCGGCCGACCCCCGCCACTATCGCTCCTATGTGCAACTGAGCCGCCTGTACGCGAGAAAGGGTGACGAGGGGAGGGCGGCGCATTACAGGAGCGCGGCCGAAAGGTGCCGCATCGGCGACTCGCCAGACCGTTCACCGGAGAGGAGGCAGAGAACGCCGCCTCCCTCCCTCATATCCCGCGTCCTCGAGCCCTCTGGCGCGGAGACGCCCGAACCGGACAGGGACGAGGAGGTGCGAAGGATGCTGCCCCATGTCTGGGGGCCGTTCTTCGGCCGCTTCGACTCCCTGCGAGAGGTCCAGCGTTCGTCGGTACCGGTCGTTCTGAGGGGAGACAACGCCATGATCATCGCCCCCACGGCATCCGGCAAGACCGAGGCCATATTCGCTCCGCTGGCGGAGAGGATGATCTCCGAGGGCTGGACCGGACTATCGGTGCTGTACATCAGTCCGACCAAGGCGCTGGCCGAGGACATCGCCCAGCGGCTCATGGACATGGTGGACGGCCTCGACATCCAGGTGGGGCAGCGCAACGGCGACACCAAGACCTTCAACGAGAAGAATCCCCAGAACATCCTGGTCACCACGCCGGAGTCGCTTGATTCGCTCATGAGCAGGAAGCCCGAATGTCTCCGCGACATCAAGGCGGTGGTGATGGACGAGCTCCATATGTTGGACGGCAGCTATCGGGGGGGACCAGCTCAGGGTGCTGATACGCCGCCTGCGCGAGGAGACGGCGACCGCGCCGGCGTTCTACGCCACGACCGCC
>LJKK01000085.1 GCA_001421185.1 Methanomassiliicoccales archaeon RumEn M1 | reverse complement strand
GAGACGTTCCTTGGGGCTTGCCCGCGCCCGCCCGGGGCGGGCGCGGCGCCTCCCTCCGAGTGTACTGGGCTGGCCTCCTGACCTCGGGCGCGGGCTTGCGCACGATCTCCAGCTCCATCGGCTCGATGGGCTTGCCGGTCCGTCTCTCGAAGTCCTTGATCAGGGGCAGCTCCTCGGGCATGAAGAACGATATCGCGATGCCTTCCGACCCCGCTCTCCCAGTGCGGCCGATGCGATGGATGTAGGTGTCGTGGTCGTTCGGAACGTCGAAATTGACGACCAGGTCCACGTCCTCGATGTCCAGGCCTCGGGCGGCCACATCGGTCGCCACCAGAATGCGGATGGACCCGTCCTTGAAGCCCTTCAGGACCCTTTCCCTCTTGTTCTGGGCCACGTTCCCATGTATCGTCCCCGACGGGTAGCCTTGGGCCACCAGCCTCTTCGACAGGCGGTCGGCCCGGTGCTTGGCGTTGCAGAACACGATTGCCTTGGGCTGGTCCTTGTCGAGGATGGTGGTCAGCGCGTCATTCTTGACGACCTTCTCGGTCACGATGGAGTACTGCTTCGTCAGGTCCAGGACCGGCTCGTCCCGGGACACCAGTATCTCCTGGGGGTCGATCATCTGCGCCATGGCCAGCTTCCTGATGTCCGGGGACATGGTGGCGGAGAAAAGCATGGTCTGGCGCCTCTTGGGCACTCGGGACAGGATGTGCTCGAGGTCCCGGGCGAAGCCCATGTCCAGCATGCGGTCCGCCTCGTCAAGCACCACGATCGACACCTTGGAGAGGTCGAGGTCCTTGCGGTCCAGCAGGTCCTTGGCGCGTCCGGGGGTGGCCACCACGATGTCCACGCCCTTCCTCAGCTTGGTGACCTGGGGCTCGATGCCCACTCCGCCGTAGATGGGGATGCTCCGGTGCCCGGTGAAGGATGAGAGCTTGCCCAGCTCCTCGTGCACCTGGTTGGCCAGCTCCCTGGTGGGAACCAGCACCAGCGTGGAAGGCGCCCTGGCCCCGGCCTTGGTCCTCCCCAGGACGATGGAGCCATAGGTTCCCGTCTTCCCGGTGCCGGTCTGCGCCTGGGCGAACAGGTCGCCACCCTTGAGGCCTTCCGGTATCACTGCCGTCTGCACGGGGGTGGGCTCCACCCATCCCATGCCATCCATTGCTCTGATGATCTCATCGGAGATCTGTAGATCGGTGAATGTCGTCATATTATCTGCTCGGTGAAAAAGAAAACGAACTGCAAAGGTTACAGAATGTTTTGATTTCAGATGGTCGTGGCGGTACAGCTATTTAAACATGCTTCCTGATGGACGTCGGTCAGGCCGGGCAATGTTCGATTCGGCTGAGAAAATACTAATATTCAGGACGGCATTGCATTCTTGGAGGAGAGAATGGAGAGGCGAAGCGGGTCGACGGTGTCCTGGGCGGTCGTGGGCGTGTCTGCATTGGCCCTTGCCATGGTCGTTCTGTCGTTCCCGTCAGTACAGGATTCCGTGCATCCATTCCTTAGCATCATCGCTCTCGCTTCAACGATCGCCTTCGTGGTGGGCGTCATCGGCATCTTTCATTTCTCCAGGTCCGGCTGGGACGTGGAAGGCTCCACGCTGGAGTGGATCATCGCCGCCATCGTATCTCCCGGCCTTGCCCTGCTCCTGTATCTCTTGGGGAGGAAGAGCAGGGGCATTATCGACGAGGATATCTACCGGCATCCGGGCCATCGATGAGCTATCCGCAATTCGCGACCGTTCGGCCCATGGCCGCTAGCGTCGTTCTGATGTTCCGGTCAGAGCCAGATGGACCTCACGACCAGTGCAGTGGCAGTAGCCATATGGCGATTGTTGACAGTACATGAGCCATCTTTTCGGCCTGCTGTTCTACCTAGGTCCTCGGCCTGGAGTCCGTAATGCTCAACGACCTCGTCCGTTGCCGGCCTAACGGTCAGTGCCACCGGTGCGGCAGGATGATGAGATCGCCCAGTCATCGGATCGAGAGGATGATGTCCAGGACAAGGTCGTAGGTGACAGGGCTAGAGCAGGGTGAAGGCCTCCTTCCTCCGAGGGGCGACGAGGACGGCAAGATCGTCCATCTTCGATCGTCGAACCCTTCGCCTAGGATCCAACGGCACCTCATCGATCGGTTTCCTTCACCAGTATGTACAGGTGACAGATTCCCATGGAGAGGGGGATGGAGCGCAGCACCCTGAAGCCATGCTCCTTGTACAGCGCCTCGAGCGCCCGCGGCGCCGGCAGGTTCTATATGGATTCGCTCAGGTACCGATAGGCCTCCTTCTTGCCGGAGCGCCATCCGCCGATGGCCGGCAGTACGCGGCCGAGGTAGAACAGATAGACCGGTCGGAACAAACGGTTCTGCGGCACCGACAGCTCCAGGACGGCCAGCCGGCCTCCTTTGCCAAGGACCCGCCATGCCTCGTCGAGAAAGGCGCCGATGTCGGGCATGTTGCGAATGCCGAAGGCCACCATGGCACGGTCCGCCCCGCCGTCGATGAAGGGCATGGCGAGGGCGTCGCCCTGCACCACCTGATAGCGGTCCCCGAACGCCCTCTCCCACTTGTCCATGGCCTCCGACATCATGCCCCGGGAGAGGTCCAGGCCGATCACCGTGCAGCCATAGGCGCTTCGGGCGGCGATGGCCAGGTCCCCCGTCCCGGTGGCGACGTCCAGCACCGTGTCGCCCTCTCGCAGCTCCAGCTCCTCCAGGGCGCGCCTCCTCCACCCCACGTCGACCGACATCGAGAGCAGGTGGTTCAGCTGATCGTAGGTGGGCGAGATGTCGTCGAACATCCGGCCGATGCGCCGCTGGCCCTTGTCCAGCTCCTTTCCGCCCTTCGAGATCATATCACCAGCAGGAGGGTCGCCACCAGCAGCCCGATGGCCACGAACGCCTGGGTGCCGAGGATCAGCTGCACGTTTGCCTTCTGCCCCTGCTGGAAGGAGCTGATCTCCCTCGGGTCTGTGAACGACATGCTGGCCGCCTTGAACGCGATGGGGAGGGTCAGCAGGCCCAACAGGGCCAGCACGGGCAGCATCTGAAGAAGGGCCAGGAGGATCAGGATGCCGTACACCGAGAAGGTGAGGATCGCGTACAGCCACGCCGCCTTCCGGGTACCGAGCGTGATGACCAGGTTCCTCCTCCCTCCCCTGATGTCGGCATCGAGGTCGGGGAACTCGTTCAGCAGAAGAAGGTTGAAGGTCAGGATGCCGGCCATCACCGACAGCGCAATGCAGGTCGGCGTGGGGCTCGGATTATGGACCATGTAGGCCCCCAGCACCGGCAGGACGCCGAGGCCCATTCCGGCCGTTATCTCTCCGAGCATGTTGCGCGCGAAGATCTGGGTGTAGAACAGCGCGAAGACCATCCCCAGAACGACCAGGGGGACGAGCGCCAGGCTGGTGCGGTACACCACCACGGCGGCCACCAGGGCCGCGGCCACGAACGATATCATGGCCGCTTGGAACACCTGCCGCGGCGTCAGGAGGCCGGCCTGCAGCGTGCCCGTGCCGCCATTGAACATGGTCCTCCTGGTGTTGATGGCGTCGACGCCCGACTGATGATCGTAGTACTCGTTCAGGGTGTTGACGGTGATATGGAGCAGGACCAGTACGGCGGTGAACAGCACGAAGTTGATGGCGTCGAAAAATCCATCGTAAATGGCCAGAGAGCCGCCGACCAAAGCCAGTATTACTGGCAGTAGCAGGAAGGGGAACCTGATCTCGACCATCCACACCTTGAGCGACATGCCACCGGGAAACGCTGAACAGATATAAACCGATTCAGCATGTTGCGCCCCTCATCCTCGGCCGGGGCGCTTTTTCGCATGGGAGTCATTATAGACACCTACCGTTTATCATTCCGCTGGTCGTTCAGGGTCGATAGGATGAACATCGTCATCATTGGGGCAGGGAGGATAGGATATAACATCGCCCGGATCCTAGCCAGCAAGCATTCCGTGATGGTCGTGGAGAAGGACGAGAAGAGGTTCGAGCACGTGGTGAACACGTTGGACGTCGGCGCCATCCATGCCAACGGGGCGAGCCCTCGCACCCTGCAGGGCATTCTGAGGAACCATGTGGACCTGTTCATGGCCGTTTCGGAGAGGGACGAGACCAACATCTTCGCCTGCATGCTAGCCAAGAAGATGAGGCCGGACCTGGTCACCCTGGCCCGCATGAGGGAACTTGACTATACCGAAGGGGACCTGGTGTCCTCCTTCCTGAACGTGGACCAGGTCATCTCGCCCGAGTACCTGATGGCGAGGAAGATGATGCAGATCGCCATGCTGGAGAACGTCATCGACTACAACGCCATTCCCTCCCGGGGACTGGAGATCGCCAAGTTCCGCATGAGCCACAATCTCCAGGGCATCGCGTCGATACCGCTGAAACATCTCCCGCTCCCGGGGGAGAGCAAGATCCTGTTCCTGCATCGGAACGGAAAGACCCTGGAGCCGCGGGGCGACGAGGTCCTTCTGACCGGCGATGAGATCGTGGTGATCGCCAAGGAGGGCGGCATCGCGGAGTTCAACAGCTTCCTGGGAACCACCAAGTCGTCGAGGGACATCCTGATCATTGGCGGCGGGGTGATGGCGCAGTACCTCGTCTCCATGCTGGAGGAGCGCGAGAACGTCTCTATACGGCTGATAGAGGAGGACGAGGACCTATGCCGGGAGCTGAGCCAGAAGTTCAGCCGAACCATCGTCATCAACGACAACGGAGCCGATCCCCTGGTCCTGCGCAACGAGAACGTGGGCATGACCGACGTGATGGTGTGCGCCACCGGCAACGAGGAGAGCGACCTCCTGGCCGGACTGGTCGGTAAGCACCTGGGCGTCTCGAAGACCATTACCTCCTACTCCAATCCCGACTACAAGGAGATCTTCCAGATGGTGGGGATCGACTCGGCCATCAGCTTCTACGAGGTGGTGGCCAACGCCATCGTCAAGCAGACCGTCCCGGACCATGACGTCCTGATCCTCATGGAAGGCTTCCAGAAGGAGCTGATAAGCGTCGACGTGGGACGGCACAGCCGCGTCCGGGACGAGCTCATAAGGGACATCGACATGCCGCCAAAGTCGGTCATAGCCATGGTACTGACCAAGGACGGGGCGATCATCCCGGAGCCTAACGTCCGCATCCTCGAGGGGGACGCCTTGCTGCTGTACGCCGACCGCTCCGACACCGGGGTCCTGGAGAGACTGTTCAGCACCCGAATACCAATGAGCCCGTGAGCGCATGTCCATGAAGAGCGAACGCAGGTTCCGTCCAGTGAGAGGCATCAAGCGCATCTTCCACAGCCTGGGCCTCAACCACTATTTCATCCAGGAGAGGATCGCCCGCCGCGGGAACACCGTGGCCTATCTGTTCGGCATCCTGTTCCTGTTCATCTCCTTGTCCCTGATGGCCCCCCTGGGGGTGGCACACTACTACGGTGACGACCTGCGGCCGTGGATCTATCCGATCCTTCTGACCGCCTCTCTGGGAATACCTCTGCTGCTGCGATTCCAGCCCTCCAACACCACCCGGCCCACCGAGGCGCTGTTCGTGGTCACCAACGCCTGGCTGCTGGCCATGGTGTTCGGGGCGATACCGTACATGATGTACGGCATGGGGGCGGTGGACGCCATGTTCGAGGCCATGAGCGGCTTCACCACCACCGGCTCCACCATCATGCTGGACATCGAGTCGTGGCCCAAGAGCCTGCTGTTCTGGAGGAGCATGACGCAGTGGCTGGGAGGCGCCGGTATCATCCTGGTGTTCATCACCATCTTCCCCATGCTGGGAGTGGCCGGCCGCAGCCTGGCCCGCAAGGAGTTCGCTGGCATGGACGTGCAGCACTTCACCCGGCGCATACAGGAGGAGTCGATGAAGTTCCACTACATCTTCATCGGCCTGTCCGCCGCCCAGTTCCTCCTTCTGCTCCTTACCGGCATCGGCGTATACGATTCGCTCACCGTCATGTTCTCCACGCTCTCCACCGGCGGCTTCTCGCCCCACACCGACAGCATCGCCTACTTCGACAATATCGTGGTGGAGTGGATCGTCATCGCCTTCATGTTCCTGGCCGGCGTGAACTTCTACCTGCACTTCCAGGCCCTCAGCCGGGACCGGAAGGCCTACTGGCACAACACGGAGTTCCGCACCTATGTCATCATCTTGTTCCTGGCCAGCCTGGCGGGGGTGTTCCTGCTGTGGGGGAACCCATATACCGACGTGTTAGAGGTGATCACCGATTCCACCTTCCACATGATCAGCCTGATGACCTCCACCGGGTTCGCCACCACCGACTACTCCCTGTGGGGCGGCACGGTGACGTTCGTCCTCTTCCTGCTGGTCGTTATCGGAGGCAGCTCCGGCTCCACCGCCGGGGGCCTGAAGGTGGTCCGCATCATCCTGCTGAAGAAGTTCATCTCCACCGCCATCTACAAGACGGTGCATCCAAGGGCCATGTTCAGCATCAAGCTGGACGGTCGCACGTTGACGGAGAGCGCGTTCACCTCGGTGATGGCCGTCGTGCTGTGCTACATCGCCACCACCGTGGTGGTCTCCGCCCTCCTCATCTTCATGGGCATCGAGCCGTCCCAATCCATGACCGCCGCCATATCAACGGTCTCCAACGCCGGCCCCGCCCTGGGAGAGCTGGGCCCGCTCGGCACGTACGGTGGAATGCCCGACCTGGCCAAGGTCGTGCTCATTATGGCCATGTGGGCCGGCCGTCTGGAGTTCCTGACGGTGTTGACCCTGCTGACGCCGGTGTTCTGGCGGGAGCTGCTTCGCTACCGCCGGGGGGAGGCCCGGCCGCACCATCAGAAGTAGTACCAGATGCTGCGGTACTCGTCCACGTCCTCCCCGCGTTCGTGCAGCCTCTCCAGATAGTTCAGGATGGGCACGTCGGTGTACACGTAGGTCGGCGCGGTGGTGATGTTCTTCTCCCAGGGGTAGAACTCGTAAATCCTCTCCCCCTTGGGCGAGATCATGATGAGGTCGTGGTTCTGCCACGCCCGCAGGTGGTTCTTGCCCAGGGCAGGGATGTTGAACACCGGCTCATCGGTGCGCGATAGGCCTGGGAGCAGGCGGGCCTCCTCCTTGCGCTCCTGCATGATGCGGGCGATGGGGACGCGATACCAGCTGGTCTCCTCCTTCCCCTTGGTATTGAACGTATAGTAGGGATCGACCCCGATCTGCTTCAGGAGCATGCGGGTGGCCGCGGTCTCGAACCTCCGGCTGTTCTCCATGGTGAAGACCTGCTGGTTGTACACCGCCAGCCCCTTCATTCGAAGGCCCTGCACGGCCCTCACCGCCTCCGGCGTTATCTCGTAGGGATGCTCGAAGTGCGTAACCAGGCACAGGTCCTGTCCAGGTGGCCGGTGGAACCGGCCGATGGTCTCCACCAGATCATCGGTGAAGCGCATGGGCAGCACGACCGGGAGCCGGGTGCCGATGCGTATGCGGCTGACGTGCCTGATGTCCGATATGCTCTGCAGCAGGTCCACCAGGACGGTGTCCTCCATCAGGGCGGGGTCGCCCCGGTGATCAGCACCTCCGTGACCTTGGGGTGCTCGCGGAACCACTGCAGGGCCCGCTCGATGCTCTCCCGGGGGGCCATGGCCTGCTCGGCGACCGTCACGTTCCCGATCTCCCAGTTCCTCTGGCAGTACACGCATATCTGGGCGCAGGTGTTGTACGGCTTGAGGATGGCGATCATGGGGTACCGCCGCGTCACCAGGTCGATCGGGGAGGTCTGCCCCTCCTTCATGAAATCGAGGTCCTCGGGGCCTTGCACCTTGGGGCTGAGGACCGTGTTGACGTAGCTCAGGGGAGGGATCACCTGGGCCCTCACCGCATGGTCCCACCGCCGGGAGGCGTCGCGGTCGAAGAGCGAGAGGTAGTAGGGCGTCACGCCGAACGGCAGCCGGTTCTTCACGGCCTGGTCTATGGCGGACCGCTCGTCCTCGGTCAGTTCGACGATCTCGGAGATGGACGAGGCGTCGGCGAACACGTTGCGCTGATGCCAGCGGTAGTCGTTCCAATCATCCATGCTCCCGCCCAGGAGGTCCAGGATGCGCTGTCGGGACTCCTCCCGCCTCTTAACGACCTCGGGCTCCAGCCCCGAGAGGTACGACCTCATGCGGCTCTCGCAGCGCTCGGCCATCTCGTCCAGGAAATCGGAGCGGATGCGGGCGCCTTCCCTGCCCTCGTGCCCCAGGAAGTCCGGCGCGATGTCGATCGGGATGTCGGCCTTGCCAAGGGAGCCGCGGGAGAGCATGTAGATCTCCAGGAAGAAGGCCCGCCGGTCCTGCCGGACCTCGTCCGAACCGTCCCTGGCCAGTTCCACCAAGTGGTACAGGGTGCTTTCGCCGGACCGCCGCTCGTTGCGACGGGAGAAGACGTTCTTCAGGATGCGGATGCAATGGAGGGCATTGGCCCGCTCCATGCTCTCCATCTCGCAGCCGTAGGAGAACAGTACCGCCTCCCTCTCGATGAGCATCCGGTACAGCGCCTGCCGTATGCCCTCCAGCCCTTGTGACGATGTAAGAATGGCATGCATCTCAGGGTCGGACTCCCTGAGCTGCTCGAACTGAGGGTCTGCAGCGGCGATACGCTGCCGGCCAAGCGCCCATAGCCTTCACGGCCGTGGTCTCGCTGTGCTACGCTGGGATGAGAAGAGTTGTTCATATGATCACCTTACGAGGGTCCGGCTGTGGCCTGAAAGTGAGGGGAGCCGTCGCCTCTCAGGAAGTGAATGGAGCGGATGTTATAACCCTTCTCCCTTACCTCATTCGTTGCCTGTCGATGGTAATTCAGGCATGCCGCACGTCCCATCCTCGTTCATCTTGCGGCGGAAGGCCCACGTCAGCAGGGGCGGCGCCACGATGGTGGTGGCCATGGACATGAACACCACGACCGAGAAGAGGTCCTCGGAGATGAAGGCGTTAGTGAAGCCGATGGAGGCGATGATGATGCCCACCTCCCCCCTGGGCACCATGCCGATGCCTACGATGTTGGCCGACTGCCGCCCCATCTTAAGGGCCCCCAGGCCGCATCCGAGCCACTTGGTGGCTATGGCTATCAGGGTGAGGACGATCGCTATCCCCAGTACATTCCCGAAGGAGGATAGGTCGACCAGCAGGCCCACGTGGAGGAAGAAGAATGGCACCAGGAAGTCGTTGAGGGGGCCGAAGTCCTTCTCGCAAGGCCACTTGTCCTTGAACTCGGCGAACACCATGCCGGCCAGGAAAGCGCCGATGATGGCGGCCAGGCCCGCCACGGTGGCCAGGACCGCCAGGCCCAGGCACACGACAATCGCGAACGGTAGCGGGGACAGCGACAAGCGCTTTCTCTCCCCACACTGGAGGGGCTCCGCCGGCCGATGGCGCTCGGCGTACCTCCTCCTGATCTTGGGCAGCAGGATGGAGCCCAGGAAGATGACCATCACCACGAACAGGACGGCCTCGATCGACACCAGCGCGATGTCCAGTATCCCGCCCGACGAGCCCACGGCGATGCCCATGACGATGGCCAGGACGATCATGCCGAGGACGTCGTCTATGACCGCCGCGCCCACGATGATCCTGGACTCCAGTGTCCTGGTGACGTTCATGTCGCTGATCACCCGGGCGGTGATCCCTACGCTGGTGGCCACCATGGCGGCCCCGATGAACAGCGCCTCGTTCAGGTTGTTGTCGATCAGCATGAACATGGCGAGACCGGCCATGAAGGGCAGGACCACGCCGAGCACGGCGACCTTGGTAGCGGTTCCGCCGACCTTGCGGAGCTCGCTGAAGGGCGTCTCCAGACCTACGGCGAACAGAAGGAATATCACACCGAGCTCGGCCAACACCTGGAACAGGTCGAAGTCCATGGTGGCCCAGAGGTCCATCCCCAGCCATTGGAACAGGATGGTGTTGGCCACGATGATGCCGGCGAAGATCTCGCCGATGACCGACGACACCTTGAACCTCTCACATATCAATCCAGCTATCTTGGCGAGGAAGAACAGGATGAAGATCTGGAGGAGAATGGTATCGATGGTTAGCTCGCTCATGTGCACCCCGCTGGGAAAAAGTCAGCCCATTATTAATAGACTTGGAACGGACGGCGATCTCCGGCCCTGATATATTATCATAAACGATTGATTATCCAATATTTTATAGATGAAGCTCCCAAGAACTCCTCCGAAATGGGGGAGGAGCAATGAAACGAACCAATGCGCTCTTGGCGTTAGCCGCGGCCACCGTGCTGATAGGGGCGGGGATGTGGGCCATGTTCCCGGGGAAGGGAGAGGACCTTCCCGGGGACGGTGACGGCCCCGATGTGCCGGACGTTCCGAACGTCCCGGGCAACCTCACCGACCCGATCGCCAAGGTACCGCACGCGGCCGAGATCGACGAGAAGGATGTGAGACTGCACCTCGAGCTGGACTATTCTGGCCAGGGGACGGGGGAGGAATATGCCTGGAACGAGGCGTACGAGTTCGCCCTGAGAACGTCGGGCAGCGGCTGGGAGGGACGCGCGGTGATCAAGGTGTTCGCCGAGAGGGAGGAGAGCATCGGGGCCAAGTGCGTCATCGTGACGTACGGTGACGGCGTAAGGGCGGCATGGGACGACCATGTGGTGCATGGCGTCATCCACCTCAGCGCCGATACGGTGGTATGGATCTCCAACGGAACGGACAACCGCACCGACCTCCTCAGCGTGCTGTTCAACCGCACCGGCACGTTCACCCTGACCTTCCAGGCGTTCGACGCCGACACCGGGGAGCCGTTGTCCGCGCCGGTCAGCACCGGGAAGATGGTGGTGCCGGCCACGGGCGAGATGGACATCCGGGTGCTGGGCATGGAGGAGAAGGTCATCGAGAACGATACCTACCTCGTCGTCCTGATCAATGCCACCAACGGATGGAACGTCCACCGCTCGATGGACGCCGCCTACCTGGTGCTCTCGTCCGACAAGGGAGAGACGCTGGTGGATGAGAACCTCACCACGTTCACGACCCAGGTTCTGGGGCCCGGCCAGTCCACGCAGTTCCTGGCCTACTTCCCCATGGAGGGTCTCGGAGACGGCCTCGAGCTGATCTACGCCGAGCCGGAACAGCCGCCCGCGGTCGTGCCCCTGGAGCAGGATTAAACCCTTTCCATCCTTCTTTTCTATCCCCACGGCGCCCGACAAATACGATGAGCGCCATTATGCTCACGATGTCCCGCCCCACGCACATGGTGCTGAACAACGGCGTCCGCATGCCCGTCCTAGGTCTCGGAACGTACCTCATGGAACCCGAGAGGACCAAGAGGGCGGTGCTGGACGCGTTGTCTTTGGGCTACCGGCACATCGATACCGCCACCTTCTACGGCAACGAGAGGGAGGTGGGGGAGGCCATCAGGGAGAGCGGTATCGATCGCGACGAAGTGTTCATCACCACCAAGTTGTGGAACGACGACCACGGCTACGATAGGGCCAGGGAGGCGTTCCGACGCAGCCTCAGGCGGCTGGGAACGGACCACGTCGACCTGTACCTCATACACTGGCCCATGCCCGGCCGGTTGGAGACGTGGAGGGCGCTGGAGTCCATCTATGAGGAGGGGAGCGCCCGCGCCATCGGGGTCAGCAACTTCATGCCCCGCCATCTGGACGAGCTGCTGGACCACGGCTCGGTGGTCCCGGCGGTGGACCAGGTGGAGATGCATCCCTTCCTGCAGCGCAACGACGTGCTGGACCGATGCCGCCGGAGCGGGATCGCGGTGGAGGCGTTCAGTCCCCTGGCCCGCGGCCGGCGCCTGGACGACCGGACGGTGGTGGATGTGGCGAGAAAGAACGGACGGACGCCGGCCCAGGTGTTGATCGGATGGTGCCTCCAGCGGGGCGTCGCCGCCATACCCAAGACCACCTCCCGAGAGCGGATGAGGGAGAACCTGGAATCGCTCGAGCTGGTCCTGTCGCCGGAGGACATGGCCGCCCTGAACGGGCTGGAGATGAACGCCCGCACCACCACCTGGGACCCTCACGAGATGCCGTGAACGAAGGTTGAGGGCACAAAGAGATATATCACCGGCCTAATCGCGAGATGTGTCCTCGCTAACCTCCTTGGACCAGGTGATGCTCGTGCTCGGATACATCGTCCTGGTGGCCGTCATTCTCACACTGGCCTATGCCCTGCTCATCCTCGTCCTGACGCTGGTGTCCATGAGGCGGGGGCGCTTCTATTTCCCCCGCCTCATCAAGCCGGGGCTCATCGTGGTGGAAGGCCTTCTTCGCTCCCTGTGGAAGGCGCTCCGGCTGGACGACCGGGAGCTGACCTCCTTCGCCATACGGCTGCGGAACCAGATGAACCACGACCAGTTCTGCGCAATTCCCATGGACAAGAGGGCCATCTTCCTCCCGCAATGCCTCCGCTCGGCCGACTGCCCGGCCGACCTGACCACCGAGGGACTGGTGTGCAAGCGGTGCATGCGCTGCGGCATCGGCAAGGTCATCGACCATCTGGAGGAGGACGGCCGAAGGGTGTTCATCGTCCCTGGCTCGACCTTCATCAAGCGCATGGTGAAGAAGTACCATCCCCGGGCCATCGTGGGAGTGGGGTGCCTGCTCGAGGTGAAGGAGGGCCTGGAGATGGCCGAGAGCATCAACATGGTGGCCATGGGAGTGGTGACGTCCAAGGACGGATGCGTGGAGACCGACATGGAGTGGGACAGGCTGCTGGAAGTGGTGGGCCTGGTCCCGGGGACCCCTTGACGGCAATTAGTTTAGCCCCGTGATGCCATTCCGAAGGGATGAGCGACCTCAGGGCCCTGATGGAGGAGAAATGCGAGGCGATGGACGTCCCTCTCATGGGGATCGCTCCGGCCGAGAGGTGGGACGACGAGCCGCTCACGCCATGGGTACCGAGGGAGTTCCGGCCCCTCTCCATCTGGCCGGAGGTCCGTTCGGTGGTGGTGATCGGCCTTCCGGTGGACCTCCCCATAGTGGAGACCGCCCCGTCCATCTACTATCATGAGCTGTACCGGACGGTCAACACGCTGCTCGACCAGTCCGCCTACCGCCTGGCCCGCTTCCTCGAACGCCATGGCCATCCCTCTATCTACATACCCCGCGATGGGTACGGCTCCCTGAGCGTGCTGAGGAGCGATCCCTTCGCCTTCTTCTCCCACCGCCACGCCGCCTACCTCGCCGGTCTGGGGACCTTCGGGGTGAACAACATGGTGCTCACGCCCGAGTATGGGCCCAGGGTTCGGTTCACCTCCGTGTTCACCACCGCCGAGCTGAGGGCGGACGACGTCATGGCCGAGGACCTGTGCACCCGATGCATGCGCTGCTCCCGGCTGTGCCCCGCCCAAGCGCTCGACCGAAGGGACTACCCGGAGGGGCTCACGAGGAAGGACGCCTGCACCGAGCACAATGCCTCGCTGGCCAGGAAGCACGCGTCCCCGTGTGGGTGGTGCATAAGGGTGTGCCCCATAGGCCAGGACCGCCAGCGCTTCCAGCGTACCGAGGCCGGATTGTACGAGAGGGAGGACGTCCGGCCGGAGCTGCACCGGTCGTGGAGGCACGTGCGCTCGCACGGCAGCGAGCAAAGCTAAGAACACCGTCAGGCATGGGGTGGGCCATGAGCCCCGAGGAGGTGCTGGCGGACCGGTTCCGCCGTGCGCTGTACGTCCACCTTACGGAAGGCAGGGACCTTGATCACGAGGACGAGGACCGGGCGGTCTCGGCCTCGTTGTCCCACCTGGGCCGCACCATGGCTGAATTCCTGGGCGGCAAGGTCAACCTGGCCACGTTGAAGTACCGCATGGACAACGCGTTCGTGGAAACGGGGTGCTCCTTCCCTCCCCGCGAGGTCGTGGACGCCATGCGGGAGGTCGTGCTGAACATCGACGTGGACGAGATCTCTGGTCTCTTGAGAGAGCTGAGCAACATGCCGGAGGACCTCCCCGATGCCAAGGGTCGTCTGCTGGACGCCGAGGAGTTCATCGCACGACAGGCGTCCAGGGGTACGGTCGAGCGCTCGCTGGCCGACGAGTTCCTCGCCCTGATGCTGTTCCTGTGGCACCTCCAGGCCCCCGGCATGTGGCCCATGCGCCACGGCCCACTGATGAGAAGGCTGCAGGACGAGGGGCTGGTGGGCCGGGGGGACCCACCCCAGGACCTGGTGGACCACATAATGGCGGTGCGGCGCCTGGAAGAGCTGACGGGAGCGGGGCGCTACGACCTCGGTCGCCTGCTGCCACTGCTGGACGATGAGCTTCCTCCGGAGGAAGAGTGCGTCCAGGGCTGCATCGGGCGCATCAAGGCCCTGGTGGAGGCAGGTAGCTGGGACCTCGCCCTGCGGTGGTCCGACCTCCTCATGGCGTTCCGCCCTCGAAGCGCGGATGCGCTCTACGGTCGCATCGCCGCCTACGAGGGCAAGGGGCTGCACATGATGGCGACGGCCGAGGCGGAGACCCTGGTCGAGCTGTTACCAGAAGACCTGACGGCCCACCGGCGGCTTCTCGCGCTGTACAAGGAGAAGAGGATGGTCCCCGACTACAACCGCGAGGTCCGACGGTTCAAGGCGATCATGGACGCCCGGCGTGGCGCATGACCGTGCATTGGAGACCGAAATATCCTTTTAAATGATGACAGTTGACGGGTCCATGAGGCTGGGAGTGTTCAGGAGCGTCCCCCGGCAGGTGAAGTGGCTCATCTACCTGCTCTCCTTCTCCAATGTTGGGGTGGGATACTTCTGGGTAGCCACCTCGGCCTACCTCCCCGAGCGAGGCCTGACCTCCGGGGACATAGGGGTCATCCTGGCCGTGAACGGCCTGGCCTTCATCGTCGCCGCCATCCCCATGGGCATCCTGGCCGACCGCATGGGTCGGAAGAACATCATGCTATGGGGCCTGATGGGCACGCCGCCCGCGCTGCTCATCTACGGCATGACGTCCAGCTTCGAATGGTTGCTGCTGGCATCGGCCATCACCGGCGTGTCGGAGGGGGCGTTCATGACCACCTGGAATGCCCTGATCGCCGACATGACGACCACCGAGAACCGCTCGGAGGCCTTCTCCCTCTCCTTCCTGGCCGCCTCGTTGTCCTCCGGCCTGGGTCTGGCCATCCCGCTTGCGTTCCCGGCGCTGCAGGGCATCACCGGCCTGGCGTCGGAGGAGGTGCACACCATCTTCTTCATCGCCCTGGCGGTGTTGACCCTGCTCAGCCCCATCACCCTCCATCGGCTGCTGAGGGACCACCAGGAGACGATGCGGTCCGGCGTATCGCTGCGCCGGGGCGAGAACCTGCGGCCCATGCTCAAGTTCTCCGCCTTGAACAGCCTGATCGGGCTGGGAGCGGGGATCATCATCCCCCTCATCCCGACCTGGATGTTCCTCAAGTTCGGGGCGTCCGATGCCGTCACGGGGCCGCTCATGGCAGTGGCCAGCATGACCATCGCCTTCGCCTCGGTGGGCAGCGCGGGCCTGGCCCGACGGTTCGGCACCGTCAGGGCGATCGTCATGTGCCAGGGAGCGTCCACCATCTTCATGATGGCCCTGGCTTTCGCCCCCGGGATGGGGTTCGCGTCGTTGTTCTATGTCATCAGGTTCGCCCTGATGAACATGGCCACCCCGCTGAGCGACTCCTTCCTCATGGGGCTGATCACCAAGGAGGAGAGAGGACTGGCCAGCGCCATCAACTCGCTGGTGTGGCGCCTGCCGAACTCGGTGACCACGGTCATCGGCGGTACGCTGCTGGCCGCCGGCTACTTTGTTCTGCCGTTCGTCCTGGCCACCGTATGCTACCTCGCCTCCATATCGCTGTTCTACATCATCTTCCGCAACCACCAGCCCCTGAAGGAGGAGGTGCCGACCGTGGTGGACCGCCCCTCCCCGCAGGGCTGAGGACGGCCGCTCCCATCGGACAGTATTATCTCATCGTTCCTACAATCCGACACTGGTGACCGAGTGCGAAAGGAGAGGGCGGAGTCCCTGACCGATCTGGTGTTCGGCCTGGCCCTGTCCCTGACGGCCCTCGCCTCATCCTCCGCGCCGGCGAGACCGTCGAGGGCGTGTTCAACAGCCTGTTCTGGTTCACCTTCAACTTCCTCATCATCATCAGCGTGTGGCTCGGCTACTCGAGCTTGCTGGAGCACACGGACACCGAGTCCCCCACGGTGCTGAGGCTCAACATCGCCCTGCTATTGCTGGTATCGCTGGAGCCGTATCTCTTCAACCTCATGGTCTTCGGCGAGGCGGGGCAGAGCCTGGGGGTCTTTCTGGACGCCACCTCGACGATGTACGCCCTGTGCCTTGGAGGCATATGGCTGATCCTCGGCGCCCTTCACCACCATGCGGCCAAGGGCGATGAGCCCATGAAGATGATCCAGATGCGCAACTACAGGCTGGTCGATGCCGGCATCTTCTTCCTGTCAGCGGCCCCGGTGTTCTGGGAGATCGACCTGCTGAGCATACCGATAAGATTCTTGATGTGGTTCCTGACCATACCGTCGGGGATGGTGCTGGACGCCGTGAAGAAGGTGATGAGATGAGGGACGAGAGCATGTTTGGAAAGGTCCGCCAGCAGGCGGGCGGCATGATGTTCGGAGGGAGCGTGCTGTTCCTGGTGCTGATGCTGTTCGCCGAGTTCCTGTATCCTGGGTACAGTACGTCGCAGCAGCACATCAGCGAGCTGGGGATAGGGCCGTTCCCGTCCGACCTCCTGTTCAACGCCGCGGTCTTCCTGCTGGGCGCTTTCGGCCTGGTCTCCGCCCTCCTACTTTACCGTGGCCAGGAGGACCGGCTGTTCTGCGCCGTCCTGGCGGTCGCCGGGGTAGGGTCCATGGGGGTCGGGCTCTTCCCCATGGACCAGCCCGCACCGCACGCCATCTCCGCCACCCTGGCCTTCGGGGGAGCGGCGGTGGTGGCCATCCTATCCTATCGGATCATCGGTCGGACCCTGGGGGCCATCGGGGCGCTGCTGGGCGCCGTCAGCCTGGTGGCCATAGCGCTGTTCGTGACCGACCACCCCCTAGGTCTGGGAGGGGGCGGCATGGAGAGGATGATCCTCTACCCGTCGCTGCTTTGGCTGCTCTCGATGGGCGCGATGCTGATGCGGGACGGGGAGGTCACCGCACCAGTTCGCTGATGGGCCGGGCGGGCCGACGCCCCTTCCTCTTGCTGACGTACACGTTGCGACCCTCCTTGTGGAGGGTGAACAGGTCGGCGTACTCCTCCAGGAACTCCCTCAGGCCGCTCTTGCCCAGGCTCTTGAAGTCCAGCTCGGGGGCAATCCGCTTGAGCTCCTTGCTCATCTGGGGAAGGAACGCTCGTCCGTCGCTCTTGACCGTGGCCTCGAAGGCCTTGGTGACCAGACGGACCACTTCCATCGGCCTCAGCTCCGGCTCGTTCACCGGAGCGACCGGTGCCGGCTGTTCCGGCGGGGCCGGTTCCTCGACCGATCGGATGACCTCCGGGACCGCCTCGATCTCCTCCTCCGCCTTGACCGCCGGTCGGACCAGCATGCTCTTGCCCTTGCGGTTAAGCACGAAGTGGGAGGGCAACGCCTCCAGCAGATGGGATATCTTCTCCTTGCCGTATAGGGTGCTGTCGAAGGACTGGTCGATCTTCCGGGCCCCCTTGAACAGCTTGAAGGTGTCCACCCAGCCATCCGGCCCCTTCTCCGCCGCGTCATACGCTTGGTGCAGCAGGGGAAGGGCTTCCTCCGGAGGCCTCGTGCAGGTGCACTCAGGCGCGGCCTCGGCCGTCCGCTCCCTCTCTGGCTCCTTCTTCTCCCCCTTCCTCTGCACGTATATGGCCCCGCGGTCGAGGCGCTCCACCTCGAACACGTCGTCCAGCTCCTCGATGAGGTTGAGGAGCGACGGCTTGCCATACGTGCGGGTGTCGAATCCCGGGTCCAGGCGCCGCAGCGCGGCCCCTATGTCCCCGTTGAGGGCCCTCCCATCGTCGTTGACCGCCGAATCGAACGCCCTGTTCAGAAGCTCCAGGGCGTCCCGGACGGGGCGCTGCTTGCGCTGGCCCCGCGAGCGGTCCTTCTCCTTCTCCCCCTCGTCGGACTCGTCCTGCTCCTTGCCGAGGTTCTCGGTGGATACGAAGACGTCACAGGCGCGGCGGAACGAGTCATGGGTGTCCTTCTTGCCAATGCCGATGACGAACAGACCATGCTCCCTTATCTTGATGGCCAGCGAGGTGTAGTCGGAATCGCTGGAAACGATGACGAAACCCTTTACGATGCCGTCATGGAGTATGTCCATGGCGTCGATGATGAGCGCGATGTCAGTGGCGTTCTTGGTGACATGGCGGTTGGAAATGTTGGGGAATTGCTGGTAGGGGGTGAGGGCGAACTCCTTCAGCTTGGCCTTCCAGTTGTTGACCTGTCCTCCCCCGGTCCAGTTTCCATAGACCCTGCGGATGATGACCGATCCATACTTGGACGCCTCTGCCAGCATCTCCTCGATGAGGGTCGCCGAGGCGTTGTCTCCATCAACCAGGAAGGCGAGCTGCCTGTCCTCGATCCTTTTCTCGTCCATTAAGAGATCTCCAATAAGTGTTGGCTATCTCAAAGGTAGATATGATAAAATAGTTTTGCTAGCGGCCGGGCGCCTCACCAGGGCCTCGCCCCGCTCTCCCTGACCGACCGGTTGTAATCCCTGGCCGTGCGATAGGCATCGTATATCTGCCATATCCAGATGGCCACCGCGGCCACCACCGTGACGATCAGGAAGAACAGCAGGAGGAGCACCGCCACCACGATCAGTATGGCCAAGCCCTGGGCGAAGCGGCGCAGGTACATGTGGCCAAGGCCGGGCACCAGCACCGCCAGGATGATGGCCAGGGCGACGCTCTTCTCCTCCACCCGGGCGGGCTGCCAGGGCGGCGGCGAGGGGTCCGGCACACGATACGCCTGTGGCGTGTCGTCCTCGACGGCCTCCGGGGAGGGGCTCTCGTCGACAGGAATACGGTCCATGGATGGAACACGCACCGGCCGATACATTAGCCTTGGCCGCCGGGCGGCAAGGATTATGTGCCATTGGTGCGTAAGGCCGACCCATGGCATCCGTCCTGAGCATCGTCCTGCGCAACTACCGCCGCTTCCGGGGGGAGATCGAGCTGCCCCTGTCGGGCGGCATCGACATCGTACAGACCCCTCGCGGGATGGGGAAGTCCAGCATCGCCGAGGCGGTGGCGTGGTGCCTGGCCGGCGGCATGCCCATGGACGACGTCATGAATGCGGAGGGGCGTCGGGCAGGGGAGGATACCATGGTGTCGCTCACCTTCTCCGATCCCTGCCGCACGGTGCTGGAGCGTTCCATAGCGCCCTCGGCGGGCGGCTGGGGCGAGAGGACGCAGGTCCGCCCCGAGGGAAGCTTCGAAGCGAGGCGGGAGGAGCTCTTTCCTGGGGCGTGCATCGACTCCAACCTCATCTCCGGCATCTCCCTCGAACGGGTCCTGGGTGGAGCCCGCACCGGGGGAGAGAGGATGGTCGAGAGGGTGGAGGGATGGGGAGCCAGCGACGCGCCCCTGCAGGCGTCCATGGAGGGGACCGCCCTGTTCCTGGCCATGGTCCCGGAGCCAGCCGTGTCCTGCATCGTGTTCGACCAGGGCGGGCGACCGGGCGTGCGGTGCGACTCCGCGGGCGTGA
>LJKK01000042.1 GCA_001421185.1 Methanomassiliicoccales archaeon RumEn M1 | reverse complement strand
CCCCCCGGCACGCTGAACCTGGTGGCCGGCGCGGGCCACGAGGTCGGCGACGCGCTGGTGAGCGCCGACATCGACGGGGTGGCGTTCACCGGCTCCCTCGACGTCGGCCGGGGAATTATGAGATCGGCCTCGGCCGACGGGCGAAGGGTCATCGCCGAGATGGGCTCCAAGAACCCTGTCATCGTGAGCGGCGAGGCCGACCTGGACGAGGCGGCCGAGGGCGTGGCCGCCTCGGCCTTCCTGTACTCCGGGCAGAAGTGCTCGGCCGCCTCGCGGGCGTACGTCCACGAGTCGGTGTACGGCGCCTTCATGTCCAAGCTGGTCGAGAGGGCATCGCGGATGGTGGTGGGCGATCCGTTCGAGCGGGAGACCGACATCGGCCCGGTGATCACCCGGCGGGCGATGGACAACTATCTGCGGTGGACGGACATGGCCCGGCGGGACGGGAAGCTGACGCTCGGCGGCCGTTTGTCGGCCCGGACCCGCGACCTGTATGCGCGCCCGGCCATCGTGGAGTCGCTGCCGGAGGAGCATGAGCTGATGCGCCGGGAGCTCTTCGTCCCGATCCTGTGCGTGCAGAGCTACCGCACGCTGCAGGACGCCGTGGTCCGGTGCAACGCCTCCGACTACGGGCTGACGGCCGGCATGTTCACCCGCAACGAGGCGGAGGCGCGGTACTTCCTCGAGACGATCGAGTCGGGCGTGGTGTACGTCAACAGGCGGCGGGGGGCAACCACCGGGGCCATGGTGGGCGCCCAGGCCTTCGCGGGATGGAAGGCGTCCGGCTCCACCGGCATGGGGACCGGCTCACGATACTACCTGCCGCAGTTCATGCGGGAGCAGTCCCGCACGGCCGTGCGTCGGTGACATGGGCGTCAGGCTGGTCCTGCCCAACCTGGCGTCCCTCGCTCAACGAGGGGACCTGGGGGAGCGGTGGTCGATGGCCCGGCGGTGCGGGCTCGACCTGGTGGAGGTCCCCGCCGACCTGATCAAGAACCGCCGGGAGGCCGAGCTGACCGGCCTGCCCATCGGCTCGATGCCCGAGGACGGCTCGGTCGAACTGCTGTACGGTCGAGGCGACCGCAATGCCAGGTACGTGATGCACACCGACCCTGGCATCTACCGGCGCGATGCCCGGACGATGGCGCGGCTGCGATGGGGCGATGAGGGATGGACCGATGACTACGTGCGCTTCCTGTCGTCCGCGTCCCGTCGTCTCGGTCCCCCTCCCGAAGTGGTGGAGGTCCACTCCGGCCGGGACGTGGATATCGCTGGCATGGTCGACGCCATGGCTCGACTGAGGGACGGCCTTCGCCGGGAGCTGCGCGCGCCAGTGATCGTGGCGTTGGAGAACAAGCCCGGCCAGGCGGTGGCGACGGTCAAGGATATCATCGAGGCCATGGACCTGATGGACGGCCAGGACGGCCTGGGGATCATGCTCGATGTGCCCAACCTCTGGAAGGCCGGCCGGCGCCAGGCGGGAGGCGTCGAGACCCTACCCACCGAGCGCCTGGTGGGCATGCACGTCCACGAGCGTCATCGGGCGCCGCCCGGCGGCGCGGTGGACTGGAGCGCCGTCCGCCGCCTGATGTGCCGCCGCGACGAGCTCATCGTCAACCCCGAGGTGTTCCACCGCGGCGAGCTGGAGCGAGCGCTCTACTTCATCCGGCAAGAACTACTCGCTCAAAAACCTCATAAGGGCGCTGCTGTGTTGTAATCAACGATGTTGGGGTTGGAGGAGCTCATAGGGCTGGAGGTCGTCAGCTCGGATGCCCGGGTGGTCGGCACGGTGGAGGGGGTGGGCATCGATACCAAGGAATGGCGCATCGTGGCGCTTCGCGTCGGGCTGCGGCGCGGCCTGGAGGAGCCGTTGGGGATGAGGCGCCACATGTTCTCGGTGGAGAAGGTCCTGATGGCCACCGAGGCCGTCGACATGGTCTCCGACACGGTCATCCTGCGGGCGCCGGTGTCGGCCGTCAGCGAGACGCTCCGCGAGGACGACGGGTCCCTCATACCGGCGGGCGGCCTTATGGGGATGCGCGTCATCTGCCGCAACGCCCGCAGCCTCGGCACCGTGGACAACATCTACGTCCAGCCGGAGGCGGGATGGTACATACCGTACCTGCAGGTCAAGCTGGACCGCGAGGCGGTGGCGTCGCTGGACATGCAGCAGAGCTTCATGAGCGCCCCCCTGGCCCCGGTCCGCACGGCTGACATCCGCGCCATGGGCGACATGATCATGCTGGGCATCTCGATGGAGGAGCTGAGGCAGCAGATGGTCGGCGCCAAGGCCCGACAGACAGAATGAGCCCGGGGCTCATCATTAAGACCTGGGCATCCGTTGTACCGTTCCTTAGGTGAAAGCTTGATCGAGACGCACGGGCTCACCAGAAGGTTCGGCGACACCATCGCGGTGGATTCCCTGGACCTCAAGATACGCGATGGCGAGGTGTTCGGCTTCATCGGGCCGAACGGCGCCGGCAAGACGACCACCGTGAGGATGTTGTGCTGCCTCATCGCGCCCACCGCCGGCACGGCCTACGTCCACGGGCTGGACATCACCAGGCCGGAGGAGGCGCTAATGATCCGGGGCAAGATAGGCCTGCTGCCCGAGGTCCCCGGACTGTACGAGACGCTGTCGGCCTACCGCAACCTGGACTTCTACGCCCAGATGTACGACGTCCCCAAGGGCGTCAGGGCCGAGCGCATCGAGTCGCTGCTGAAGACCCTGAGCATGTGGGACCGTCGCGATGATCCGGTGGGCAAGTTCTCCAAGGGGATGAAGCAGAAGATCGCCATCGCCCGCGCCCTGGTGCACGAGCCGGACTACCTGTTCCTGGACGAGCCCACCTCGGGCCTGGACCCCGAGGCCTCGCTCACCGTCCGCAACTACCTGCTGGACCTGAAGAAGGAGGGCCGGACCATTTTCATCAACACTCACAATCTCGACGAGGCCACCCGGCTGTGCGACCGGGTCGGCGTCATGAAGACGGGCCTGCTAGCCGTGGGAACGCCGGACGAGCTGGCCGACATGTTTTGGGGTCACACCACGGTGGTCAGGCTCCGCCGCGCCGTCCCGGGCATGGCCGAGGTGCTCCGTTCGCTTCCGGGCGTCACCGGCGTGAGGCAGGAGGGCGATGCGTTCCTCGTCGAGGTGACGTCGCCCGACGACACCAATCCCCTGATCGTCAGGGCGCTGGTGGAACAGGGCGGCGAGGTCCTGTCGATGGGCGAGCTGAAGCGCGGCCTGGAGGACGTGTACCTTCGTCTGCTGGGGGGGAAGAGATGAGGCTGGACCGCATATGGATAGTGGCGCGCAAGGACATGTCGGAGTTCCGCACCAACAAGTACATCATGTACTCCCTGGTGCTGATGCCCCTCCTGATGGCCCTGGTCCTCCCGCTCATCTATCTCACCCCGTTCACCATGTTCGCCGAGCCGTCCGATCCCTTCGAGATCGATTTCGAGGAGGCCGGGATCATGATCGGCAAGGACGTCCAGGGAGGCTCGTACAATAACATCACCTTCGTCAACTGCACCCTGGTGGACGTGGTGGCCGTGAACTGCCACTTCGAGGGGTGCGAGCTGAGCAACAGTCTGGTAAGGACATCGGTGCTGGCCAATACCACCTTGCGGGACGGCGCGATTATGCGCTCCAACGTGCTCAACGTCACGTTCGAGAACGCGGTGGCGTCGGACGTCCGCACCTTGGGGGAGGACGGCGAGCAGGAGGTGTTCCTCAAGCAGTTCATCAACTTCCTGCTGCTGTTCTTCGTCCTCATCCCGGCCATCCTGCCCACCGTCATCGCGTCCTACACCTTCGTGGGCGAGAAGCTCAACCGCAGCCTGGAGCCCCTGCTGGCCACGCCCACCACGGACGCCGAGCTGCTGGCCGGCAAGAGCCTCTCCATCTTCCTGCCCACCATGCTGGTGACCTGGCTCTCGTTCATACCGTTCGTGCTCCTGGTGAACTTCCTGTCCGCTCCGGTCATCGGATACGCGCCTCTGCCGGACGCCACCTGGCTCATCGGGGTCTTCCTACTGGCCCCGCTGTTCTGCATCATGGCCATCGCTCTGAACGTGGTCGTGTCGTCGCGCGTGACGGACGTCCGGGCGGCCCAGCAGCTGGGCTCGCTGGTCGTGCTGCCGGTGGTGATACTGTTCGCCGTGTCCCTGTCCGGCCTGTTCGCCCTGGGCCCGCTGACCATGCTGCTCCTGACCGCCGCGGTGGCCCTGGTGGACCTGGGGATCATGTCCCTCACCCTGAAGACCTTCCGGAGGGAGGAGATCCTGGTGCGCTGGAAGTGATCCCATGGCCGCAGAGCAGGGGATGACGTACATCAAGCTCCTCAACCAGGCGATCGCCCTGTACATGGAGGAGAGGTACCAGGAGGCGATCGACCTCCTCAACCGCCATGGGCGGAAGGTCAACGGCAACATGGCGCAGATCTACAACTTCCAGTACGCCATGACGGCCCGGGGCGGGCAGCCCAACCTGGCCATGGCCATCCTGCAGGAGGCGGTGGACGAGGGATACTGGTACTCGCCCGACTACCTTCGCTCGGACGACGACCTGGAGCCGCTGCGGCGCCTGGACGCGTTCGACGAGGTGGTGGAGACATGCGCCCGCCGGGAGGAGGAGGCCAGGCGCAACGCCGCTCCCTGCCTGAGGGTCATCTCGGAGAAGGGCGGCGCCATGGTGGTGGCGCTGCACGGCGACCAGGAGAGCAACGCCATCAGCGAGCCGTACTGGCGGCCGGCCGCCGACGCCGGGAGCATCGTCGCGCTGGCGCAATCATCGACCGAAAGCTTCTCCGACGCCTACGTCTGGGACGACAGCGGCAAGGGCGCCGCCGAGCTGGAGCTGCATCTCTCGTCCCTGCGGGAACGCTTCGGCGTCCCACCGGAGCGAACGGTCCTGGCAGGCTTCTCGGCCGGCTGCAGCGTCATCCTGCAGGCCGTCCTGGACCGCCAGGCCGATGCCGCAACGCTCCTGCTGGTGGCCCCGTGGCTTCCCCAGCTGGAGGAATGGGCCCCCCGCCTGGAGGTGTTGAAGGGGACCAAGGTCCGCATCGTCGTGGGGGACCGGGACGAGGACTGCCTGGAAGGCTCGAAGAGGCTGGCCTCGCTGCTGGCCAGCCTCGGCGTCGATCACCACCTCCGCGTGATCGAGGGAATGGGGCACGATTATCCCGACGACCTCCGCGACGACATCACCGCGGTGCTGTCGGGACCTTGAGCTCTCATTCCTTCTTCCAGCCGGAGATCGCCACCGTCACGACGATGAACGCCACCGCCATCACCAGGACGATGAGCAGGTTGTCCATGGCCCCCGAGGCGTTGCCGTACACCATGGCGTCCCTGAGCCCATTGTTGACGTAGGTCAGGGGAAGCACCTGGGCGAACGCCTGCAGGTACTCGGGCATGCTCTCGAGGGGGAAGAACGAGCCGGACAGGAACATCATCGGGAACGTGATGGCCCCCGCGGCGGTGCCGGCCACCTCTTCGTCCTTGACGAACTGGGAGATGATCATCCCGATGGCCGTGAAGAGCCCGGTGGCCACCACGATCATGGCGATGGCCATGAGGTCGAGGGACATCCTGACGTCGTACATCAGCATGCCGGTCACCATGATGGCCGCCACCGATATGGCCACCATCACCAGCATCCACAGCATCATGCCGGACAGCCACTCGGCGTTGTTCATGGGGGTGGTGGCAAGCTTCCGGAAGATGCCGTTGTTGCGGAACCTGGTCTGGTAGCCCACGATCGATTGCACAGCGATCATCATGACCATGAGGCCGATGGTGCCGGGCAGGAAGAAGTCGATGAACGACAGGTCCTCGCTGACGATGCTCCCCGACCGCACGGTGATGACCTCCCGTCCCCCGGTGACCTCGTTGTTGGCCTGCTGAGTGACGGCGTTGACGGCCGCCAGCACGGCCCTCGAGGAACCGGCGGTACTGTCCTGCCGGAGAGTGACCTCGATCTCGGAGCCGGACGTCAGCGCTTGACCGAACCCGGCCGGTATGATGAGCAGGTTCACCACCGAGTTCCGCTCGATGAACGCGTCGACGTCCTCGTTGACCGGAACCTCATGGATGTTCAGGACGCCGGTGGCCTCCAGGCCATCGATGTAGATCCCCGATACGAGGCTGTCGTCGAGGTCCTGCACGTACAGGTCATACTTCGAGACGCCGGTGCCGGAGAAGATGGCCCCGAAGATCAGGATGAGCATCACCGGGAAGGCGATCGTCCAGAAGACCGAGCCAGGGCTGCGGAAGAACTGTTTGGCAAGTCCGGAGAACACCATCTTGACGCGGTTAGCCACTGATCTCACCCCCCTCGATGCTCTTGCCCGTCAGCTTGAGGAAGACATCCTCCAGCGTGGGACGCTTCAACATGACCTCCTCGTACTCCACTCCATCACGGTTCAGGGCGGTCACGATGCTCACCAGGTCCTCCTTGTGGACGATGCGCACTGACACGTCGTCGCCGTCCCGCTCGGGGCCCATGTCGTGAAGCGAACGCATGGCGGCCTCGCCTCCCCCGCGGATGACGCACGTGCGGCCCCCGCCATGCTGCGCCACCACCTCGGATGGCGACCCCAGGGCGATGAACTTCCCCTGGTTCATGATGGCCAGGCGGTCGGACAGCACCTCCGCCTCCTCCATGTAGTGAGTGGTGAGAATGATGGTGCGGCCCTTGGCGCGCAGCCCCCTGATCACCTCCCAGACCTCCCGGCGGGCGCCGGGGTCCAGGCCGGTGGTGGGCTCGTCCAGGAACACTATGCGGGGATCGTTCACCATGGCGATGGCGATGCCGACGCGCTGCTTCAGCCCCCCGGACAGGTTCTTGAAGTAGGTGTCCCTCTTGTGCTCCAGGTCGACCAGGGAGATGAGCTCGTCCACGTCCGCCTGGCGGTCGTACATGCCGGCGAAGAATGCGATGTTCTCCCGCACCGTGAGAAGGTCGAAGGCATTGAACTCCTGTGGCAGCACCCCTATCTGCCGCCTGATCTCCTTGCCGCCGGTCCTGAGGTCGTGCCCCAGGATGGTGACCTCTCCCTCGGTGGCCTTGCGGATGCATTCCAGTATCTCCACGGTGGTCGTCTTGCCTGCGCCGTTGGGGCCCAGAATGGAGAAGATCTCCCCGCTCCTGACGTCCAGGTCGACGCCGTCCACCGCAATCAGGTCCTGGTAGCGCTTGACCAGGCCTCTAACAGTGATGACGTTATCCTCCATCGTAAAAAACCATGCCTGTCAACCAATGCATAGCACTTAACCGTTTTCCCGGGGAGCAACGATGATTTATCCGGAGGGCGTTGCAGGGCCATGAACGCCGACCGGTACGCCCGCCAGATGATGCTCCCCGGTATGGGAAGGGAGGGACAGGAGAAGCTGTCCGCCGCCACCGTGGGGGGTCATGGGAGTGGGAGGGCTGGGCAGTCCCGCCTCGACCTATCTGGCCGCCGCCGGCGTGGGCCGGCTCGTCCTGGCCGACCCGCAGGTCCCGGAGCCCAGCAATCTGAACCGACAGGTGCTGCATTGGACCGAGGACGTGGGGGCGAGGCGCAAGGTCGACTCGGCGGCCATGAAGCTGACCGCCCTCAATCCCGGCACCGAGGTCCTGGCCAAGGCGGTGACGGTGACCAGGGAGAACATAGCCGACGTGTTCGACGGGTGCGATATCATCATGGACTGTCTGGACAGCATCCCGGCGCGCATGGTGCTGAACGAGCATGCCCTGAGGACCGGGACCCCGGTCGTTCACGCCGCGGTGGAGGGATGGCACGGCCAGGTGACGGTCATGATGCCAGGGACGCCCTGCCTGGCGTGCATCTTTCCCCGGGTCCCGGCCAGGGCGGCCGTCATACCGATCATCGGCGCCACCGCCGGCACCTTCGGATGCCTGCAGGCCGGGGAGGCCATCAAGCTCATCACCGGCATCGGCCAGCCGCTGACGTCGAAGATGCTCATCGGTGACCTAAGCTCGCAGTTCTGGGACGTGGTGGAGATCGGCCGGGCCAAGGAGTGTCCGGCCTGTTCTGCTCATTCCGGCCGGTAGTCGAGGAGCTTCTGCAGCGATACGATGCCGCGGCGGGTGTGCTCCAGGGCATCGGCCAGCACCCTTTCGCCTAGCGGTGTGATCTCGTAGACCTGCTTGCGACCCTCGGGGCGGCTGGACAACAGCCCGCTGTCCACCAGCTCCTGGAGGGTCGGATAGATCGAGCCGGGGCTGGGCCGCCAGCCTGAGGTCGTCAGCCGTTCGATCTCCTTCATGATGGCGTACCCGTGCATGGGCCGGGCGCCCACCAGCTGGAGGATCGCCAGCTTGAGGAAGCCGGTGCGGAAGGCCCGCACCGATATGCCATTGGCGAGAGGGTGTTCGGCGACCACGTTACTTCCTCAGATGAAGTACAGACGTACGCCCTTGGAGGCGCACAGGTCGGCCACGATCTCGAGCCGGTCCACCACCCCGCCGTACCGACGGGCGGGGGACTTGCCTTCGATGGGCAGCTTCTCCCTCAGTACCTTGCACTCCTCGGACAGCCTCTTGGCCTCCTCGGGGCTGAGCTTCTTGCCGGTCTTGGCCAGCTCCGGCACCGACGCCACGATGACGCAATCGTACTTGGAGGCGATCTCCGGCAGCTGGGAGTTCTCCGGGCCGAAGTTGCCGATGCATCCCCGCCCCTTGTCCCAGGACATGACGCACCGTCCGCAGATGGCATTGGTCTCGTCCAACGGGATGGTGTTCCACTCGCTCATGAGATTGTCCTCGCCGGCCTTCTCCCTGACGGCCTTGGCCTGCTCGGGCGACAGGCAGGAGAGGTCGATCCAGCCGCTGTACTCCTTGCGGGCCACGCCCTTCAGCTTGGCGGCGTCGCCCTCGTTCTTCACCTTGTCCAAGAGGAAGCTCTCCCGCTCGGCATCGAGGCGGTTCCTCTTGAGGAACGCCTCCCAGTCGTCGCCGAGCGCCCGCTTGGCGTCTTCGGCCGAGACCACCTCGTCGTAATCGGCGCAGGATTCGTACCCCGACACGTCATCGAGGCGCGCCTTGAGTATGTTCAGCTTTCCTTTCTTGCACAGCGACTCGTCGCTGTCGAGTTCACAGATCGCGATGCTTATTCCCATTTCGTGAGTGCCCCCTTGTTCGGCCGTCAAGTTCACCGAGACTATATCTGTCTTTCTAGGACCTCGCAAATCATCGTCTGGCCCATCAGGACCGAGCGGCCAGCCACTCCTTCCGGTATGAGAGCATCTCCGCCACGTAGAACGCTCCGCGCAGCGCCACCGCCCCCAGGAGAAGGAGGACGATGGCCGTGTAGTCGATCCCCAGTTCCATGTCGCCCCCCTCAAGGAGGATGCTGCCGCCCTTGGCGAAGGTCCACAGCCACACCCCCGCGGCCGCCATGCTCGCCACCCCGAACGCCATGCGGGACATCGAGCCCTGAGGATAGAATCCTCGGAAGAAGGACAGCGCCACCACCACCATGCCGAGGGCCGCCACCATTGTCGTCAGCTCCGGCAGGGCCAGCTGTGAGACGAACTCCTCTCCTCCGGCACCATCCAGCAGGGAGGTGACGCTGAGCAGCAGGAGAACGGGCACGACCACGTACTTGACCAGCGCCCGCGGCGGCCAATATGCCCTTGCTCCACTTGCCGTGACGGATGGAGAACTCGCTCATGCCGTCCCCTCCCAGCGGTACTCCTGTTCGATGTGCGCTTCCACACCCCCTATCGAGAGGCCAAGGACCACCATGAGGTCCTGCGCCCCTGTCATCGAGGAGGGAACGGTCAGGCGGACAACGCCCTCGTTGTGGTGGTCGACCTCGATCGTGGCGATCGCGGTGCCGAGCGCCCCATCCTAGCCAAGCAGGGTGAGCTCCATCCCGGTCTCCATCCCCTGCAGCAGGGACGAGGCGTCGAAGCTGTACCGCACCAGCAGGTCGATGGCGGTGCCGTTCTCCTCCCAGGACGGCTCGCCCGGAGAGATGACGAGGGAGCTCACCAGCGGCTCCCAGTCCACCGTGCGCTGGTAGCTGACGTTGGCGCCGACCAGCCCCAGGGCGTACTTCCCCTCCACATCGATATCGAGGACCATCTCGCTCCTCTCGAACAACATGGATGCCAGCATGGCCGGCTCAAGGTCACCTAGGTCGAACGAGAAGGTGGGGTCGAGGTGATTGACCATGCCCGAGCGGACGTTCATCGTCTCGGAGGTCGACCTCAGCACCGTCCCGTTGGCGTCCAGGGCGATGGACACCTTGACATCGTCGATGTCGAAGTAGCCCCCGTTATAGACCTCCAGCGGGAAGCCCACGGTCAGTACGCCGTCCTGCAACGAGACGGCCGACGCTCCTTCCGGGGTGTTGATCTCGAGGCCCCCGGTGGCCAGCGGCAGGATGCTCAGCACCAGGATGGCGGCCACCAGCAGCTCCATGGCCACCGCGCCGATGCGCAACGCGAACGGTCCCCAACGCATGATGCTTCATGGCCGACCCATTTAATTTTATTTGGGGTATGGAAATGCCTCGGCGGGAACGACGAGCTTGTTCGGAAGGAGCGCGGAAGGGCTAAATCATCTCAAGGCATATCGGTGACCAACATGCATGATGACCTTGTCGAATGCCCGGTGTGCGATCGACCGATCGACCCCGACGCCACCTCCTGTCCGACCTGCGGAGCGGACTTCACCATGCAGGGCATCGACGAGCTGGAACGGGTGGTCAGGACGCTCGACGCGCCCGAGCCGGCCGAGGAGGCGTTGGATGCCTCACCAGCAGAGACCCCGTCGGATGCCCCGGACGCTGCCCCACCCCAGCCCGTCGAGGCAGAGAGGCCCGAGCAGAAGAAGGGGCTGTTCTCCAGGCTGTTCGGTCGCTCCGGACGGTAAAATATCTCTATGCGGTCCCGAATGTTGGACCGATGAGCGACATCCGTGTAAGAAAGCGCCGCCGCTTGCGCGAGAAGGAGGTCAAGGCCCTGGCCGAGGAGATGGCCGCCGCCCTAGGGGTGGAACCGTTCGGTCCGGGAGTGCCGGTCGACCGGGCGGAGAGCACCGACTTCGATATCCTGTTCATCAATAACATAGCGGAGGGGCTGGTGTACAACGGCAAGGTGTTCCTCACCGTCAGGGGGCTGCTGCGCAACCGCCCGGAGAAGGCCTCGGTGACGGTGGACATGGGAGCCGTTCCTTTCGTCACCAAGGGCGCCGACGTCATGGGGCCCGGCATCGTGGACGCCGACCCTGACGTGCAGCCGGGCGACCTGGTATGGGTCAAGGACGTCAACAACGGCGTGCCCCTGGCGGTGGGAGAGGCGTTGATCTCCGGCGCCCAGATGAAGGATAGGTCGCCGGGAAAGGCGATCAAGAGCCTGCACCACGTGGCCGACAAGCTGTGGAAGCTGAACGAGGACTGAGGGCTTCCAGGGTGAAATATGCACCAAGCAGAATGAAAAGGCTAAATACGCTCTATCATATTCAGTCGAAGAGGGATGCAGTAATGGCCTTATTGAGCAGGAAGCCTTTCGGTAAGATCAGGGATGATGTGCCCACGGTAGAGTCCGACCAGTTCATCGACCTCGGGGCGATGACATTCGAGGGAGAGGCTTCCTCGGGCGGAAAGGGAATGATCAAGATCGCCGAGGTCTATCGCTACGAGGACCTGGCCGACATCACCCAGCCGGTGTACGACGGCGCCGTGATGATGATCGACTACTCCCCCATCGCCAACGATACCGAGTCCCTGCGCCGCATCACCGCCGAGCTGAAGGCAGTGGCGCGCGATACCAACGGCGACGTGGCGGCCATCGGCGGAAACTACATCGTGGTCGCGCCCAACGGCGTTCGCATCGACCGCCAGAAGATCCGCGGCGGCTTCCGCTGAACGTTTCCGGTCGGCAGGGATATATAGCAAACGAGTTATTTTAGCTCGTGCCAGGTTACAAGGTCATCCACGACAGCGTCCACGGAACCGTCAAGGTGGACGGCGTGTTCCTCGAGCTGCTGGAACGGCCGGAGATGCAGCGTCTCCATGGCATCCACCAGCTCGGTCTGGCATACTTCGTTTTCCCGGGCGCCAACCACACCCGGCTGGAACATTCCCTGGGCACCTATCACATAGCGTCCAAGCTGTGCTCCAACCTGGACATGGACGAGCGGGACCGCCAGGAGGTACGGGCCGCCGCCATGCTCCACGACATCGGCCACACGCCGTTCTCCCACACCCTGGAGGAGGTGATCCACCACCGCCTGGGGAAGGACCACATGGACGTGTCCAAGGACATCATCGTTGGCGACTGCCTGCCCTATCAGGACCGCGACCGCGAGGTGGTGGGCAGCATACCGCCCCTGCCGGACGTCCTTGAGGGCGCGGGGCTGGACCCGGCGAGGGTGGCCGACCTGGTGACCTCGGCCCGCCGGCAGGAGCTGGGGCAGAGCACCCTGATGATCGAGGGCGAGCAGGCCCACTTCGGCCAGAACAACTTCCTCAGCCAGATCATCTCGGGCCCCCTGGACGTGGACCAGATGGACTACCTGCTGAGGGACGCCTACTACACCGGGGTGGCGCACGGCACGATCGACACCGACCGGCTGTTCCAGACCATAATGGTGCACCACGGCGACCTGGTGGTCGACAAGAGCGGCCTGGTGGCCGTGGAGGGCCTCATGGTCGCCCGCTCCCTGATGTACACGTCGGTGTACTTCCACAAGACGGTCAGGATCGCCGAGATGATGATGTGCAAGGCGGTGGAGTCCGCCCCGCAGGAGGTGCTGGAGGACATGTTCATCGACACCGACTGCTCGCTGTCCTCCAAGCTGGCGTCGCAGGAGGGCGCGCCGTCCCGGCTCATGACCATGCTGCGCTACCGCCGCCTATACAAGAAGGCATACACCCTGCCGATCTCGGCCATGGACGACGAGCAGGCCGAGGCGCTCCTCCCCCTGGTGAAATATGACCGGCGGAAGGCCAAGGAGCGAGAGATCGCTGACCGGGCCGGCGTGAGCGTGGAGGACGTGGTGCTGGACATACCGGAGAAGGCGCTGCTGCTGTCGGAGCCCCGCATCGGCAAGACCGACGTGGGCATACTGGACGGCGGGCGCGTGAGGCCGCTCTCCCGCTACAGCCCCTGGCCAAGGCCATCCAGTCGCGCGGGGTGCACGACTGGGCGGTGATGGTCTCGACGCCCGCCAAGTACCGGGACGCCGTCCAGAAGGTGGCGTCCAAGGTGCTGTTCGCCTAGCCCTTCATCACTCCCAGGGGCGTGAGCTTGGCCACCCTACGCGAGAGCCCGGCGCCGACGACCACCGATATCACCTGATCGATGTCCTTGTACGCTTCCGGGGCCTCTTCCAGTATGCCGTCCTTGGTGGCCGACTTGAGGTAGATGCCCTTGCTCCCCAGGTCGTCCCTGATCCCCTGCACCGTGAAGGACTTGAGCGCCTGGGAGCGCGACATGACGCGACCGGCGCCGTGGCAGGTCGAGCCGAACGTATCGCTCATGATCCTCTCCTCGCCCACCAGGACGTAGGAGCCGTCGCCCATGTTGCCCGGGATGAGGGCCGGCTGGCCCACGCCGCGGTACTGCTCCGGAACGTCCGGATGGCCCTTGGGGAAGGCCCTGGTGGCCCCCTTGCGGTGCACGTACACCTTGCGGCGCCGGCCATCGACCTGATGGTCCTCCACCTTGGCGATGTTGTGCGCCACATCGTACACCTGCCTCAGGCCCAGGCTCTCGGCGTCGGTGCCGAACTGCTCCTCGAAGGACTCCCTTATCCAGTGCAATATCATCTGGCGATTGGCCCAGGCGTAGTTGGCCCCGCAGGACATCGCCTTGAAGTAGTCCTCCCCCTCCTGGGAATGGACGGGCGCGCAGGCCAGCTGGCGGTCCGGCAGCTGGATGCCGGTCTTGCGCACCGAGCGCTCCATGACCTGCAGGTAGTCGGTGGCGATCTGGTGCCCCGCGCCCCGGGAGCCGCAGTGCACCGTGACGGTCACCTGCCCCTCTCGCAGGCCGAACGCCTTGGCCGCCTCCTCGTCGAATACCTTCTCCACGACGTCGATCTCCAGGAAGTGGTTGCCGCTGCCGAGCGAGCCGATCTGGGGGATGCCCCTCTGCTTGGCCTTGTCGCTCACCTTGGAGGGATCGGCGGTCTTCATGCGCCCGCCCTCCTCGGTGGCCAGCAGGTCCTCCTTCCAGCCGTAGCCGTTGTCCACCGCCCATTCCGCCCCGTACTGCAGCACATCGTCGAAGCCGCTGCCGGAGAACTTGATGACGCCCTTGGAGCCCACTCCGGCGGGCACGTTCTTGAACAGCGTGTTTATGAGGTCCTTGATGCGCGGAGTGACGTCATTGACCTCCAGGTCGGTGCGGACCAGTCGGACCCCGCAGTTGGAGACCACGATGCCGTTGGCCACGAAGTTGTGGGTGTCCGGGACGGTCATGTCGTAGACCTGGCCCTGGTAGGCGATCTCCTCGATCTCGACGATGTCGTCGAACAAGGTGCCGGTCCTCAGCTGCCGCATCTCCTCATGTGCGAAATGATCGAACGGAGGCAGGCATCCATCATCCTCTATGCTCCCTTCGCTCCTAAGGCTCTTTCCGAGCAGCATGTACTTCACGGCGATCTCGGCCGCTAGTCTCTTGCGTTCCGAGTACTCGAACCCGACCGTCCTGAACAGCTTGACGAGGTCGTCATCGCCATTGCCGATCAGGAGCCTCAGCACGGTCTTCCCGCCAGCGGATCTGCAGCGACGCCTCTCGATCACCTTGGAGCTCACGCCGAACTCCTTCAGCGTCCGCATGACGTCGATGAGGAGCCTCCTCGATCCCATACCTCCGCCGAGCGACAGGACGGCCGGGCCGAAGCCGGTCCGGGGATGGTGACGAGGCAGGGCGAGCGCCGCGCCGAAAAGGCCGGCCAGGAACGCCCTCTTGACCTCATTGGAGCCCTTGACCCAATCCGGCATGCCTCCCTCGGCCGCTTCGCTGAACCCATTCGAACGGACATGAAGCTCCCATAGCCCCTCATCATGTTCCACGGCCATAGCATCGCAGCCGAGCGTCTTCAGGTCCTGGCACATCCTCGACATGTCGGCCCTGCTGCCGCGGGCGCGTCCAGAGGAGCCGCGGCCGAGCATATGGCCCAAGATACGGGCCTTGACGATCCCCTTCCGATCATGCTCGCGTCCAAGCTCCACTCCTTCGAAATAGCTCACCGCGACCCGGTCACCGGCCTTCAGGAGCATGGCGCTCCTCATGCCGGAATCGGTCAGCAGGGGATGGTCCTCCGAGCATCTCAGCTCAAGACCTGTTCTGGTACGGACGCTGAGCACCCTGCGGTCGTTGGGCTTCCTCATGAACGCCGACGGTCTCCTGGCCTGCATCCCTGAACCGAGCGTCATCACGGCGGTCGTCCCGCCAGACAGCCGAAGCATGAATCCGTCGACCTGTATGGACGACTCGAACTCCATCTCAATGTCCTCGATCCTCATCCATCCGCCGAGGTCGGTGCTTATCCTGGAGCCCTCGCACAAGCAGTTGATGTCGAAGCCAATGCCCCCGGGAGAGATCACGCCCTCCTCGGCGTCCATGGCCGCCACCCCGCCGATGGGGAAGCCGTAGCCCCAGTGGATGTCGGGCATGGCCAGGGACGAGCCCACGATGCCCGGGAGCGTGGCCACATTGGCCGCCTGCTCCGGGGCGTTGTCCTCCCGTATGGAGGGCACCATGTCCTCGGAGGCGAAGATGATCGCGTCGGTCCTCATGCCCGCCTTGTAGCTCTTGGGTATCCTCAAGCGATAATCGTCAACCTTTTCCAGGGGTCCAGTGTAGGCCATGTATATCGACCGGACTATGACGGCGCCTTGATTTAAGATTACTGAGCGAGAACTGCGGCCATGGCAGGGAATGCACAGAAGAGGGCAACCCTCTTATCCTGCCCGTTCCAAACTATGCAGGGGAAGGAATGACGGTCACGCTTCAAAGCTGCCAGGACCCGCCTGCCGGAGAGGTGAGGAGCTACCGTCCCGGCGACGAGGTCCGCATAGTGGACTTTCTCGAATCCCAGACGACATGGCCCGCGGCCGCCATCGACGCGCCGAAGGTGGACCACTGGAGATGGAAGTTCCTCTCCAATCCCGCCGGCCCGGAGATGGTGTGCATGATCGAGAACGGAGGGGAGATAGTGTCATACTGCGCCAGCATCCCCGTGCGCATGAGCGTCGGAGGGCGCGAGATGCTGGCGGCCCAGGGCGTGGACCTCTGTACTCATCCCGACCATCGCGGGAAAGGCCTGATGGGGATCCTGCTGGACCACCGGGACCGCATGAAGGCCGAGCGCGGAGTGGCGTTCGATTACGGGTTCCCCAACGAGCTCTCGTACCATGTCAGCACCAAGCGCCAGGGCTTCCGGGAGGTCGACATGTCGATGATGCAGCACCGCTTCATCATCGATCGGGACGGGTTCTTCCGCAAGGTTAACATGGGCGGCCTGAAGCGTCTCGGATACTCGTCGTACGTCGCCCTGCAGCGGGCGATCCACCGCCCCGGCGGCTCCGACCTATCGGTCCAGGACGTGGAGCGGTTCTCCGAGAAGGACGACCAGCTGTACCGGCGCGCGCTGCCCGACTTCGACATCATCGCCGTCCGCGACCATCGCTTCCTGAACTGGAGGTACCGCGACCCCCGGGGCGGCAGCTACATCGTGCGCGGCATACGGGAGGATGACGAACTGCTCGGCTACGCGGTCCTGAAGTTGGAGTCCGAAAGGCAGCTGATCATCGTCGACATGCTCGCCGACCCCCGCCGACCGGAGGCCGTCCTCCTGCTGCTGCTGGACGCCGTGGAGCGCGGCCGCCTGAACGGTTCGGAATCGGTCATATGCACCCTGCCCAAGGGGCACCGGTACGAGCGGCACCTGCGGGAGATGGGGTTCATCTCAGAGCCTCGCATGACCGGGGGCGTGCCCATGCGCATGATATGGTTCCCACGCGGCTCCCAGCAGCTGGACGCCCTCTCATCGCCGGGTCCGGCATGCCACATCATGCTGGGGGACACCGATTGGGTGTGATCGGTCCCGCGGACCGAACAAGGTGCTCAAGGTCGACGTCTATTACGCAACGTCCATCGTAGTGCATCGCTTCCCTGCACGTCCCTGTCCGAACGAGGTCCATGGGCGCCCGCCCACGATCGCGGTCCGAACGGGCATCATCGTCCTGGCCCGAGACCACTATCGCGCCGGTCCCATGTCGGGATCTCGGACGTTACCGACGGAGCCACATCGGGCATGTCGCGGCGCACCCACGGATGGCCAGGGTCGCCACTTCATCCGCGACCTCGCCCGTGCATCCCCCATTCTATAATATCAAAACATGATAATTTAGAACGAAGTATTTATCTAATCTCACGGGCTCCTTCCGCCCGGTCCCGATGGACTACCTATATACTCTCCTGGTGCTGGCAGTAGCAGTCTTCGCCCTGGCCCTTGGATTATACGTCCTATCCAAGAATCCATATCACAAGCCAGGCCGGGCGTTCTTCCTGTTCATGCTGCTCATTGCCGTTCATAACCTGTTCCATGCGCTTCTTCTCAACTCCCCGGACGAGGGAACGGCAAGGGCATGGAGCAAGGCCATCATGTCCTCCAGCATCCTCCTGGGCGGCTCGGTGTGCTACCTTGCCTCCTTCCTGCCCTACACCCGGTATCGGGGGTGGCCGGCCCAGTACGCCCGCATCTTCTGGGCGGCGGTCATCACGCTGGCGGCCGTGTTCGCCCTGGCCGATTATTCGGTCATCATGATCAGCGTGGGCTATGGCATCGACCTTTCCAACATATCCCTGTTGGGCTACGCCATCTGCCTTGCCCTGTCCGCGGGCGCCTCCATCACCGCCGTCACCGCCCGGTCGGGTTCCAAGGACCCAAACTTCGGGAGGAACGTCCTTCTGCTGGCCATGGTGCCTCTGTTGCCGTTCATCCTCGTCGTGCCGTTCCTAGTCCTGGGAACCCCGCCCCTGCTGGCCCCCGGTCTGATGGCCACCTCCCTCATCTATGCCTATCTGGTGCTCAAGAACAAGGTGCTGTCCATCCCCGCCCCGCACCATGCTTCCAAGCCAAGCAAGGCCGCCCAGGGCGACGCCGTCCTCATGGAGGGCCGCCAGTTCCGTCCGGCGTACGAAGTCTTCCGAGGCCACGTGGAGAACGGATGCTCCGGCCTGATCGTCTGCCGGCGCCATCCCGACCGCATCCGCGAGGAGACCGGTGCGTCGAACGTCCCCATGCTATGGCTGTCCTCCCAGCCGGGACCGGACCGCATCGATCCGACGTCGCTCAACACGCTCCTGCACACCGTCACCACCTTTATCGAGAGGTCCGCCCCGACGGTCATCCTGCTGGAAGGCATCGAATATCTGATCTCGCAGAACTCCACCGACAAGGTGCTGCGCATGCTGTATTCCCTGCGCGACTCGGCCACCGTGACTGGCTCCAAGCTCATCGTGCTGCTCGATCCCGACGTGCTATACGAGAGGGACCTCGCCCTGATGGAGAAGGAGTTCGTGCTGCAAGAGGCGAGCGCTTAGGGCGGCAATCCGTCGAGAATAATAGGAAAGTAAGGGGCCGGGTCCGAGATTTGAACCCGAGTCGAGGGATCCACAGTCCCACAGGATAACCAAGCTACCCCAACCCGGCCATGACGGGTTCACCCCATCGCGTGAAGATAAATAAAGCTTTTTGCGGCGTCGTCCCACCAGACATTCGCTGGATATCCCGCGAAGGTCGTTCCAAGGGTCAGATAACGGACACCCTGGCCTGGATATGTTCGCTACGATACATAATGGTTAAGTGGCTGCCCGGATTAGGCTCGTTTGATAATAATGAAGAGGGACATCCTTTCCATACTGGACCTCCCCGACCTGATGGAGGTCCTGGACCGGGCGGTGGAATTGAAGAGCGGCCAGACCACCGGCAGGGAGCTGGGCGGGAAGAGCCTTGCCATGATCTTCGAGAAGTCCAGCACGCGCACCAGGGTGTCCTTCGAGGTGGCCATGACGCAGATGGGCGGGCACGCCATATTCCTCAGCCCGGACGACACTCAGCTTGGGCGGGGAGAGACCATCTCCGACACTGCCATGGTGCTCGGCCGGTTCGTGGACGCCATCATGTACCGGGCCTATCGGCACACCGACATGGTGGAGCTGGCCAAGCACTCCCGGGTACCGGTCATCAATGCGCTGGACGACCTGGAGCATCCCTGCCAGATCGCCGCCGATATGATGACCATCCGCGAGCACAAGGGACGGCTGAAGGGCCTCAAGCTGGCGTACGTGGGCGACGGCAACAACGTGTCGCACTCCCTACTGCTGGGAGGCGCCATGATGGGCATGGACGTCGTGGCCGGCTGCCCGGACGGCTACCGCCCCGACGCCGGCATCGTGGCCAAGGCCGCCGAGGTGGCCCAGGGGAGCGGCTCCACGGTGGACGTCGTCTCCGACCCCTTCGAGGCGGTGAAGGGCGCCGATGTCGTGTACACGGACACCTGGGTGTCGATGGGCGACGAGGAGCAGGTGGCCCAGAGGAAGAGGGCCCTGCTGCCCTACCAGGTCAACGGCGAGCTGATGTCGGCCGCCAAGTCGGACGCCATCTTCATGCACTGCCTCCCGGCCCACCGCGGCAACGAGGTCTCGGACGAGGTGATGGACGGGAAGCAGAGCGTGGTGTTCGACCAGGCCGAGAATCGGCTGCACGCCCAGAAGGCGATACTGCTGACGGTGATCAACGGCTGAGCTGCCTCTCGACGATCTCGTTGGCGAATCGGAGGAACTCCTCCTCCTTTCCTTCCGGGACGGCGCTCCGGCGGCCACGTTGTGCCCGCCGCCCGCGCCCCCCACGGCCTCGGCG
>LJKK01000116.1 GCA_001421185.1 Methanomassiliicoccales archaeon RumEn M1 | reverse complement strand
GGCCGCCGGGGAGATGGCGACGAACGCCCCGGCCCCGATCATCGACCCCAGTCCAACGAACACGGCGTCCGCCAGGCCCAAGCGGCGCGCTAGCCTGTCAGGCTCCCTCATCAGGACGTGATATGGATGCCGGACGGGACATTATGATTCCTCCGGGCGGCGAACACTTCAATTATCGCGGCCTCCCACGGCAGGAGCGATGAGGAAGGCGACCATGGCGCTGATCGCGGCCGTTCTGCTGATCGGAGCGGCGGCGGCGTTCGTTCTCATCACCACGCCACCCCGGGAGCCGTCACCGCCCATAGAGCAGGAGCTCCATCTGGAACTGGCCGCCGAGGGGCTGGTCAACCCCATCGCCGCCGCCGTCGCCCCGGGGATCGACGATCGCGTGTTCATCGTGGACCAGGTCGGAACGGTGCGGGCGTTGACGGCCGATGGCCTGGAGGACGAGCCGTTCCTGGACCTGCGGGATGAGATAATCGGGCTGAACCCCAGCTATGACGAGCGGGGGCTGCTGAGCATCGCCTTCCACCCCGATTATCCGGCCGACCCTCGCGTGTACGCGTTCTACACCGCCCCGCTGCGGGACGGCGCTCCTGACGGTTACGACCACACCAACGTCATCGTGGAGATGACCGCCTCGGAGGACGGCCTGTCGGTCGACGAGTCCACTGCCCGGACAATCCTGGCCATCGACCACCCGGCCAACAACCACAACGGAGGCCAGGTCCTGTTCGGCCCGGACGGATATCTCTATGTTACGATCGGGGACGGCGGCGCGCAGAACGATAGGGGCCTCGGGCACAACGCCACCGCCGGGAACGGCCAGGACACGGGGACGCTGTTCGGGAAGGTGCTCAGGCTGGACATCGGGACGGAGGAGGACAGTGCGTACGGCATCCCGGAGAACAATCCGTTCGCCAGCGGCGGCGGGCGGCCGGAGATCTTCGCGTTCGGCTTCAGGAACCCGGCCTACGCCGCGTTCGACGCCGAGACCGGCGACCTGTTCGTGGCCGACGCCGGCCAGGACCGCTACGAGGAGGTGAACCTGGTGGTGCGAGGCGGCAACTACGGCTGGAGGATCAGGGAGGGCGCCCATTGCTTCGACCCCGACAACCCTAGGGGAAATCCCACCGACTGTCCGGATCGGGGAGCGAGGGGCGAGGAGCTCATCGACCCCATAGGCGAGCTCACCAACTCCGCCCTGCCGGGCGGGGAGGGCGCCACGGTCATCGGCGGCGCGCCGTACCGGGGCAGCATCGAGGCCCTGAACGGAGGGTACGTCTTCGGGGCGTTCAGCGGTGGGGGCAGTCCGCTGTTCGTGCTGTTTCCCGACGGCGGCAACTGGACCCGCCGATCGGTCCCGGTGGACGGCCCATCGGGCCTGGTACCCGGCTACCTGCTGGCCGTGGCCCTGGACCAGGACGGGGAGGTCCTGGTGCTCGGCTCCGGCTCGGCCGGCCCGTCCGGGACCTCCGGCAAGGTGTGGAGGCTCGTGGAACGGTAGGCGCCCTGGAACACAAGGCCGTCACGGACGGAGGACGAGGTCCGGTCACTGCTCGTCGGCCTTGACCTGGCACTTTATCTTCTTCCACCGCCCGTACGCTACCCACGACAGGAAGATTATGCCCAGCGCGGCCAGGAGGATCCAGTCCACCTTCCATTCGCTGAGGGTCTCCGAGATGCATATGTAGCTCGCTCCCAGAAGGTATCCCGCGACGGTCAGCACGGTGTTCCATATCAGCGCTCCGCTGAACGTGAAGATGATGAAGCGCTTGATGTCCATCTTGGCTATGCCGGCCGGGAAGGAGATCACCGAGCGCACGCCCGGCAGCGAGTGGCCGATCAGGATGCCGAAGCTGCCCCACCTCTCGAACCAAGCGTCGGCGCGGCACAGGCTGTCGTGCCCGAAGCCGAAGTACTTGCCATAGCGGTCGACGAACGGCCGCCCCAGACGATACCCTATGAGATACGCCACCGTCGAACCGCTCACCGCCCCCAGCGAGCTGACCAGTATCACCAGCACGATGTCGAACCGCCCCGTGGAAGCAAGGTAGCCGGCCAGGGGGACGATGATCTCGCTGGGGATGGGCGTGAACACGCCCTCGATGAACATAGCCAGGTAGATCCCCAGGTATCCGGCCTGATCGATCAGCCCAATAACAAAATCGTTAATCGTCACCAGTAAGCTCATGGGGCGTCCTCGGTCGTTGAACTTCCCAAAGGGCACCACCTTATAAAATAACCCTACACCACCGCCGGAAGTCTATTCAACGCGCTAGCCTTTCAAGATAGGTTCCCATGGTAGACTTCCGTCCCTTCCGCGGCATCCTGCCCCGTCTGGGCAGCGATGAGAGCATCGCCGAGCGCATTTCACCCCCGTACGACATCATCTCCGCCGAGGAGCAGTCCCGGCTGCAGGAGAAGAGGTACAATATCACCCGCATCACCCTCGGCGGACTGGACGGGAGGTATGAGGAGGCAGCCGAGGAGCTGGACGGCTGGATCTCGTCCGGCGCATTGGTGCAGGACGACCGGGAATGCTACTACCTGTACCGCCAGAGCTTCCAGGGCCCGGACGGCTGGCTGTCGAGGGACGGCATCATCGGCGTGCTGAGGACGGAGGGGTACGAGCAGGGCAACATCATCCCGCACGAGGAGACCTTCTCGAAGGTCAAGGAGGACCGCCTCAATCTGCTGAGGGCGACCGCGACCCATTGCGAGTCGATCTTCGGCCTGTACGATCGGTCCGACGTCGACCTGGGAGAGCTGTCCGGGCGGGCCGAACGACTGTTCGAGACCACCGATGCCCTGGGAACGGTCCATCAGCTGTTCCGCGTCCACCAGACGGCCGACGTGGCGGCGCTTAGGGACATGTTCTCCTCGAAGAGGATGCTCATCGCCGATGGCCATCACCGCTACGAGACGGCCTACCGCTACTCGCTGGAGAACGAGGGGGACGAGAGGAAGGCGTACGTGCTGTGCACCATGGTCTCGTCGGACGACAGCGGCATGTTCGTCCTCCCCACCCACCGCCTGATAAAGGGCCTGGACTACCGGCCGGAGGAGCTGATGGGGAGGATGAGGGAGCGCTTCACGGTGCGCGAGGTGAAGAGCATGGAGGCGATGGAGGAGGCGCTCGGAGCGGCCTCCGCGCCCACCTTCGGACTGATGCTGAAGGACGGCAGCATGCACCTGGCCGAGCACACCTCGTCGCAGGACGACATCCTATGGTCGGTCGACGCCTACGTCTTCCAGGAGGTCATGTTCAACGACGTCCTCCGCTCCATGCCGGGCGGGGGCGATATGCGCATCGAGTACGATCACGAGGCCTCCTCGGCCGCCAGGCGCATGGCCAACGGGGACCTCGACCTGGCGGTGATCGTTCGCGCTCCGTCCCTGGAGCAAGTGTGGGAGGTGGCCGAGAAGGGGCGAAAGATGCCCAAGAAGACCACCTACTTCTGGCCCAAGATCTGGTCGGGGTTCGTTCTGTACCAAATGAAGTGAAGGCTAATTATCTTAATTGATATTATTCATCTCGATGAATACCTTTTTGTAGCGGATGCTCCCAAGAACATATCGCGAGGTCCACGGGGCTCGCACTGAATCTGGGGGGGAAAACACGTACGGGAGCAGGATGGTCACGGCGCATCAGAGACGCAGGTCGATCTACCTCCTTGCCTTCATCCTGCTCCTGTTAATCACTTTGATAGCGGTCCCTGGGACGGTTTGACGCTTACTTCCTCCTAGTCCGCCATCTTTTTCTGTACCTCTCACAGACGTTCGTCCGGGTCGATGTCGTCGTCGGCGTATCGGTTCCGGCGGGAGCGCTTCTGAAGCTCTTCCAGACCCTTCCATGACCGGGATGCCTCCTTGCCGCGCCCTCTGGTAGGCTGCCGGGGCCTTCGGCCACGCCGCCCCCTGTCGGCCTTCCTGAAGTAGTAGATGACGAGCACCAGGACGATGGCCAGGATGGCGACCGCCCATCCCACCAGGACGATCAGCTCGGTCGACGCCAGCTGTATCGCTCCCACCGACCTCTCGGTGCCAGGCGACACGTTGATGGGCATGGTCCTCGTGACGTGTCCCCCCAGAGAGACGGTCAGGGTCTGGTTCCCCGGGGGCACCTGCAGGCGGAAGGAGCCGTCCTCGCCGGTGACCGTGCTGGGGCCGCCCGGGATGTAGACGCGGGCGTTGGCCAGCGGGGCCCCGTCGGCATCCTGGACGACGCCGCTCACGTACGCCATGGAGGTCGTGTTGAACGACCAGGTGCCGTTCAGCCATCGGCCGCTGTGGTCCATGGCAACGTAGTCGACGTCGTATACCGTTCCAAGCTTCAGAGGGGAGGCGGGAACGAAGATGATGGTGTTCCCTTCCCACCGCACCGTTCCCTCGACCCCGGAGACGGTGATGTTGCTGACCTCGCGGTCGACCGGCTTGGAGAACTGTGCCCGGATGTCGGTGGCCAGCACGGCCCCGTCGCCGGGGAAGGTGCTTACCACATCCAGCGGCACGGTGTCGATGGCGAACGACACGCTGCCCCTTGCGGTATTATTGGCCGAATCGACCGCCGCCACCTCCACGGTGTACCCGCCGTCCCTGAGGTTGGTGAACTTCACCGAGTTGGCCGAGGGCGAGACGGTGGCATGATGCGCGCCGTTGAGAAATACCTCGAATCCCACGAGATTGTTGCCCGCGTCATGGGCCGACCAGGTCACCGTGACGTTGTCATCGAAGACGCCCTTTCCATCCATGGGGAAGAGTATGTCCAGCGTCGGGACGGTGGTGTCGACCGTGAACGCCACGGACCGCTGCGTACTTTTACCCGTACCGTCGAACGCCACGACATTGACCCTATAATCGGCGTCCTCGAGGTGGTCCAGCACGACCTCCGATGCCGTATGGTTCAGAAGGATGGTCCGGTGGAACGCCCCGTTCATCAGCACCTCGACCTCGTACCGGGCGATCGACGAGGCATCGGACGCACGCCACCGGACCGTCACGTCGGAGGTGTTCAGGTGGTCGCCGTTCGAGGGCCCTAGGATCGTCAGCTCCGGGTCGGACGTATCGACCAGGAAGGCCACCATGTCCATGTCCGAGCGGGTGCTGTTGTGCGCCCACACCGTCACGAGATGGGGGCCGTCGGCCAGGTTCGGTAGCTCGATGCTCCCCTTTTTCCCGACGTCGAAGATCTCTCCGCCATCGACCTTGATGCTGAACCTCTCCACGCTCTCATGGCTGTCCCATCTCACCGTGACGTTGCTGCCGGTGATCTCGTTGGCGGCGGGAGAAGTGATCGTCACCAGCGCTTCCTCGGCCGCTGCCGGAGGCATCATGAAGGTGGAGGCCAGAAGGCAGATGACCAGCACTGCTGCTATGACGTTAGTTCGCATCCCATCCCATCCGGGGCGGAATCGGACTGCCCGTTTATAAAAAATGTCACCTGAGAACCGTCAGGCCAACTAAGGCGTGGACGTGGGCAATGGATCGAACGATATCGCGGCCAGCGAACATGCGGATGATGAGGCCGACCGTGGTCGCTTCCACATGCTCGTGAGAGTACAACATCGCGGAAGTGGATAAGAAATGGAGCCACTGGAGGGAATTGAACCCTCGACCTACGCCTTACCAAGGCGTCGCTATACCTCTAAGCCACAGTGGCGGTGGAGACCACGAACCCGCTTGACAGTTATATAGATTTCGTCACCAGTGACCGCCCCCACGCGGACGTGGCGTCGTCTGGGAGCGTGTGCTGAACGCCGTAGCGTCCGATGCGATAGGGCGGGGTCAGCCGGCCATGGGCGTCGACAGTATGCCCAGCGATTCGTACGAGAGCACCATCAGGCCCTTGTTGGCATGCCTCCTGAGGCGGCCGTACACCTCGAGATAGGCCTCGGTCGGCACGATGACCGCCACCAGGATGTCCTCGTCCTTGGCGTCGATGTACTCCTCCTCGGCCAGCTCCCGGCGCCAGCTGAGGTCCGACTCCACGAACTCCACGCTGATGAGGATGTCCGCCAGGGCGGTGATGATCACCCCTCGGTTCTCCTCCCCTATGAGCTCGTACGCCACTTCAAGTTCGGGGTCGTCCTCCTCTATCTGTTCGATGCGCTGCAGGATGACGTCCTCTATGTCGATCAACGTTCCCCACAGTTGTCCTTCCACGTTAATTAACATGCTCATCCGAGCGCGTATGGAGTCGAAATGATGCGCCGGGCTCAGCAAGGCTTATGAGCGCTCCATCGGTAAGGGAAGCACATGAAGGACGAGATGAGCGCGTTCGACATCCTCGCCATGACATCGGAGATGCAGATGCTGGTGGGGGGCTACCTCGACAAGATCTTCCACTGGGACGGCAGGAACGTGATGCTGCGCATCAACACGCCGACCGCCGGGCGGAAGGAGCTCGTCCTTCAGGACCTACGCTGGCTGTACATCTCGCCGGAGCGGCCGGAGATGCCCGACATCCCCTCCCAGTTCGCGGTGCACCTGCGAAAGCTCCTGACCAACGGCCGCATATCGTCGGTCCGCCAGAGGGAGTTCGACCGGGTGGTGGTGATGGAGCTCGAGAAGGGACCGGCGTCCTTCCAGATCATCATCGAGCTGTTCGGCGGGGGAAACCTGATCGTCACCTCGGAGGGCAAGATCGTCGGCTCCGTGGTGTCGCGGAAGTGGCGCCACCGCGAGATAAGGCCTGGGGTGGAATACGTGTTCCCGCCCTCGAGGTTCGACCCCACCGCCATGGACGCCGACTCCTTCCGGAAGGCCGTGCTGGGCTCCACGTCCGATGCGGTGCGCACCCTGGCCACCGCCATCAACGTGGGCGGACAGACCGCCGAGGAGGCCTGCCGGAGGGCCGGGGTGGAGAAGAGCACCAAGGCCAAGGAGCTGTCCGACGACGACGTGGCCAAGCTCTACGATGCCTTGACCCTCATGCTCAAGGAGGCCGTCGCCTCGCGCCGCCCCCGGGTGGTGCTGAAGGACGGTAAGCCGGTCGACGTCACGCCGATACCGCTGCTGCTGTACGCCGCCGAGGAGGTGCGGGAGCACGAGACCTTCTCCGATGCCATCCACGCCTACATCTCGTCCATCGAACCCCCGGAGAAGGAGGACGCCGAGCTGGCCAGGCTGCAGAGGCAGCTGGAGCAGCAGCGAAGGGCCATCGAGGTCCAGGAGGCCGAGGCCCGGACCTTCGTGGAGATGGCCGAGGCCATCTACTCCGATTATCTCGGCACCGAGGCGCTGCTCAAGGCGGCGTCGAGGCTGAAGGGCATGGGCTGGGACGCCGCCAGGACGGAGGGGAGCAAGATCCCCGGCGTGCTGTCCGTGGACCCGGAGGACCATACCCTCAGGGCGACCATATCGGGGCGGGAGGTCGAGCTGGACTACTCCCTGGGCGTCGACGGCAACGCCGATCGGCTGTACAAGAGGTCGAAGGAGTTCAGGGACAAGATGGAGGGCGCCAGGAACGCCCTCAAGGACACCGAGGCGCGCCTGGCCAAGCGGGTCAAGGAGGGCGAGAAGCAGCGGATGGCCGAGAAGCACGTGGTCCGCAAGACCAAGGAGTTCTGGTTCGAGCGGTACAAGTGGTTCATCACCTCCGGCGACCGGCTGGTGATGTCGGGCCGTGACGCCCGCTCCAACGACCAGCTGGTAAAGAAGCATCTCAAGCCGGCCGATCGATACGCCCACGCCGACATCCATGGCGCGCCCAGCGTGGTCATCAAGGAAGGGGAGAGCGCCACCGAGCAGGAGCTGGAGGAGGCCTGCGCCTTCGCACTGGCGCACTCAAAGGCCTGGACGGCCGGGGCCAGCGAGGGAACGGCATACTGGGTCCTGCCGGACCAGGTGAGCAAGATGGCCCAGGCGGGAGAGTTCGTCCCCCGGGGGGCGTTCATCATCCGGGGCAGGAGGAACTACATCTACACCTGCGTCTGGAGCTAGCCATCGGGGAGATCGAGTATCAGGGCGCCAGGAAGATCATGTGCGCTCCCCCGTCCGCCATCCGGAACCGCTCGTCCAAGTACGTGATCATCCGGCCCACCAAGCAGAAGGGCAAGGTCTCGGCACAACTGGCCCGGGCCTTCGAGGTGCCAGAGGAGGAGATATCACGCATCCTCCCACCAGGGGACGTGGAGGTCGTGGAACGAGTAGGAATGGAATGAGAAGAGATGGCGCCCGCGCTGGGATTCGAACCCAAGTCCAAAGATCCGCAATCTTTTAGGATATCCAAGCTACCCCACGCGGGCCTCATTCCTGATTCATGTCACCCTTTAATACCTTTCGCCTTGCGCTCCCTCGGACCATATTATCAATGCGCATAACGACAGGAAAAGGGGCTTATCCCCTCAACCGTCTGCCTGCCATGAAACGCCATGAAAGACTATCGCATGTGGGTGGAGGTCGCGGAGAGGAAGAGGAAGTGCCACCGCTGCAACGGGGACATCTGCAAGGGCGTGATGTTCGTCCGCTCTGGCAACCATGATTCGCCCCGTCGCGCCCGCTCCATATGTGCGACCTGCTTCGAGGAGGTCATGGACGGCCTGTCGCACGATTTTGAGAACCTGAGGCCCTCGACGCAGCTCGCCCAGCCGGCGTTGGTCGGACCCCGCTGCTTCGCCTGCGGGCTGGAGCCCGAAAGGTGCCGGTGCGGGCATGAGGCGTACCGCTAGTACGTCGTGATCATGTCCAGCTTCCCCTTCCGGCGGGCCACGCGGTCGGCCTGGCGGAACATGGCCAGCGACAGCGCGGTGAAGGCCAGGGTGGAGACCAGTAGGAAGAGCATGATGGTGCCGTCGGTGAACCCCTGAAGCCCTCCCAGGACCTCGATGCCCTCTCCCGGGTACAGCGAGCGCCTCACCAGCTCAAGCCAGTACGTCACCGGGATGGTGAGGCCGATGGCCTGCCCCCATGCCGGCAGCACGGTGATTGGAAAGACGGCCCCGCACAGCAGGTAGACGAGGCCGCCCACGCCCTCGTTGATCGAGGTGGAATGCTTTGCCGTCAGCAGCGAGATGCCGGCCAGGGCCAGGCCCAGGGCGACCAGGCACGCAAGCCCCAGGACCATGGTGGGCACGAACAGGGGCCAGTCGACCAGCAGCAGGTCGAGCGGCAGCCCCAGCACCAGGACGCCGAAGGTGAGCGATATGATGACCGCCAGGGCCGCCAGCAGCACCTTTCCGGTGGCCCGGCCGATCAGGTACACGTACAGCGAGATGGGCGAGATGTAGATGTTGCGCAGCGTCTGGTAGTGCTCCCGGTCGGCGTGGATGACGTACGTTATCCCGAACACCACGCTGGACACGAACATGTAGAAGGTCGCTCCCAGATAGACATAGGAGAACAGCGCGGGCTCGGACGCCACGTCCTGCTTGATGATGAGGTACATTATCACCAGGATGAGCGTGGCCGCGATGGGGCGGACGAACGAGTAGGTGAGGAACAGGAGCGGACGGGCCCAGTTGGACTCGATCTGCCACCCCAGCCAGGCCGCCAGCCGCAGCGTCCGCAGGTGGTCCATCACTGCCATCTCAGGGTCAGCCTCCCCTCCCGGCGGCCGCGCTGCTCCATGCGGTCGAGCGAGAGCCTGGCCAGCGCGAAGAACGCCGCGGCCTGCACCGCCAGTATGGCGGCCTCCGTCCAGACGGGGAGAAGGCCCTGGGCGGCGGCGCCGAACAGCAGCTGCCGCATGGCGTCCAGGCCCAGCGTCACGGGTATGAGCGACGATAGCGCCGCCACCCCCCAGCCCGAGCTCCCGTACCGGGAAGTAGAAGCCCGAGGCCAGGTAGACCGGCTCCTGCAGCAGGTTGGAGATGTTCCAGGCGTCCCGGCCGTACATCAGGAAGAGGGAGGACAGCATCATCCCCATGCCGTAGACGGCCAGCATGGTCAGGGCGAAGACGGATGCCAGGGCCAGCGGGTCGGCCACCGACATGTGCACCTGGAAGATCAGCATCCCCAGCACCAGCGTGCTCAGCGCCCTGACGGCCGAGGTGAACAGCCCGCCCAGGGCCATGCCGGCCAGCAGGGCCATGCGGGACATGGGGGCCACCATGAACAGCTGCAGGTTCCCCACCTCCCGCTCCCAGTACAGCTGGGCCGCCATGCCCCACAGCACGTTCAGCCAGAACGCGGTCATGGCGCCTCCCAGCACCACGAAGCCCTCGAAGGCGGGGTCGGCCCCCAGGGCGCGATAGTAGTAGATGTAGGCCGCGACGCCCAGCAGCGGCAGCAGGACGTCGAACACCACCCACGACGGCTCCCTGGTGGCGCCGACCGTTCGGGCGTACGCGCGCGCCAGGCCCGCCCGCAGGTCGAGCATAAGATCGCTCATTCCAGCCCTCTCCCCACCAGGTGCATGAAGGCATCCTCCAGCGTGGGCTCGTTCTTGCTGAGGCCTATGACCTTCGCTCCCGACGAGACGATCGACGAGATGACGTCGGCGATGACCGATTCGTCGTCGAGCGCCAGGCGGACGCTCATGTGGCCCTCCGCCGGCCGGGCCGTCAGGCCCCTGACGCCAGGCAGGGAGCGGATGGGCTCCGGGTCAAAGGGAGTGGTCTCGATGAGGAACGACGATCCGCTGCCCGCCCTGCGCTTCAGCCCGGCCGGCGTGTCGACTGCCACGATCCTCCCCCGGTCGATGATGGCCACCCGGTCGCACAGCTCGTCGGCCTCGAGCATGTAATGGGTGGTGAGCATCATGGTCCGGCCCTCCCGCTCGCGTACCCATCTGCGAAGGTAGTTCCGAATGGCGATGCTGGTCGTGACGTCCAGGCCCAGCGTCGGCTCGTCCAGGAAGATCAGCTCGGGGTCGGTGGCGAACCCCCGTATGATGTTCATCTTCTGCCGCTGCCCGGTGGACACGGTGCGGAGCTTGGCGTCCGCCTTGTCCTGCAGGCCGAACGTCTCCAGCAGCGAATCGATCCGCTCGTTGGCCACCTTCCCAGGGACGCCATAGAACTGGGTGAACATCCACAGGTTCTCCCGGATGGTCAGGAGCCCGTACCCGGATATCTCCCCGCCCGAGACCATGTTGATGCGCTTCCGGATCAGCTTGGCATCGGCGTCCACGTCGTGGCCGAGGACGCGGGCGGTGCCGGAGGATGGAAGGAGAAGGGTGGACAGGATCTTGATCAGCGTGGTCTTCCCGGCCCCGTTGGGACCGAGGAGGCCGAAGAGCTCGCCCTCTTCCACGGTCAGATCGACATTGTCGAGGGCCAACGTTTCCCCGCGTCCGGAGAACGACCTGCTCAGGGAGCGAACTTCGATGGCCGGTGCCACCCTGGCAGGTAGTGATTGTTTCAATAAAACGATCGCTTAGTGTTCCATGTTCTGCCAGTAGGTGGTGACGTACCCGGCAACGCGGTTGCGCATGGTGGTCGACTCTACATTGGTCAGCTTGGATACCAGCATCTTGTTGTTCTCAAAGTCGTCGTTGAAGACCGAGGGATACTTCTGAACGAGCTCGAGAGCGATCCTCTTGATGTAAGTGGAGCGGATGTTTCCCATGAGTTCACCTGGGCTAGGGGATTGGTTAAGGAGATAGCCTATTTAATCCTTTTCTGGGCCCGACGCTCGCGCGCTCGAGGGGGTCCAGTCGGGCGACCGCAGCTCCGAGCGCGGCCGTCCGCAGGTCATCTTGCCCTCCGGGCACCGCCCCCTCGAGACGCATGGGGGTCCCGCCTGTGAGAAGATCAAGGGCGACGCGTCCCTGGCCAGGCGGAGCATCTCATCGGCCACCGCGCGTAGCTCCCACTGCGCCCGGTTGCAGCACCTGAGCTCGAAGAAGTGCCACAGCTCCCGCGCGTTCATGGTGACGGTGATGTTGGTGGTGCAGGCGTTGGGCAGCACGTACCGGGCGTCCTCGGCGGGAAACCGGGCGGCAAGGCGACCGTACTCCTCCCAGATGATGTCCATCAGGCGGCGATATCGCTCGGCCGCTTCCTCGTCCTGCGCGATGCTGTCCGGCATGACGTAGTCGGCCCTCTCCATGCCCACGTACCGCTGGCTCTGCTGGGAGTAGCTGGCTAGACGGTGACGGACGAGCTGATGAGTGAGCGATCGGCTCACCCCTTCGATGGAGAAGGTGTAGGAGGCGTGCTCGATGACCGAATGATGCCCCGAGCCCAGGGGGGCCATCAGACGCCTCTCGATCCTCCTCTGGTCCGTCTCCTCCATGAGCTCGGAGGCTCCCCGCTCGGAATAGCACGAGTGAGCGGCCGCGGCGCACAGGCGCTCCGCGTTCTGAGTGTACGAGAGGAGGGTGACGCGCACGCCACCCCATGCGCGAGCGGAATTAAAACACCACGCATCAGCGGCCCGGATGCTCGAAGTGGAACGTCGCCTGGGCGTTGCCCTCGACCCGCCCCTCCCGCTCGGCCGGCCGCCCCATGAGCTCCTTTAGACGGACGACGCGCATATCGTCCCTTCCCAGCAGGCGGACGATACCTTCCACGTGGCCGTCGCCCACCACCGCCACCAGCGACGGCACCCTGGAGGCGGCAGCGTCGATGCGCCGGGCCATGATCACGTTGCGCTCGTCGATGAGCACGCGCTTCATGGTGGGGAACTGCCTGGCCATCTCCCCCCAGGTAGCGGTCCTCGTTCTCCTGGAAGTTGTCCAGCTCCCTCTCCACCGTGCGGCGGCTGAGGAACAGCGAAGTGAACGCGGACAGCATCAGGCGGACCTTCTCGGAGGGCGGCATCTCCTTCCACAGACGGCCGAACAGCTGGGTGGCGTCGGCATCGATCATCTGCACCTCGGCGCCGATGCCCCGGGCGGCGTCCACGGCGGCCAGCATCTCGGCTCCCGCCTCGCCTCCGTAGCTCCTCGCCAGGCGCTTCTGGAACACCGACAGCAGGCGGTACGGGAGCGGGACGTCGGTGCGCTCCTTGGGAGGATTGACGAGCGCGCGGTAGCGCGGAGGGTCCAGCTCGACGCATACCACGTCGGGCCGCTCCGCCTCGATGAGGCCGCGCACCTGAGCGGAGATGTCGAACACATGGCCGACCCCCACGATCACTATCACGCCCGTTCCATGACAAAACATAAACAAGAAGGTTTTCATCCATGGCCATGCAACCGCGGTGGGGCCTGGTCGCCTTCGACATGGACGGGGTGCTGGTGGACTACACCTCCTCCTGGACATGGGTGCACGACCATTTCAAGATCGACAACGAGGAGACGCTGCTGGCGTACATCCAGGGCCGCATAGACGACCGGGAGTTCATGCGCCAGGACATCAGGCGATGGATGGACGTGAAGGCCGACATCTGCCGCCGCGACCTGGAGACCATCCTGGACCCGGTCCCCATCATCGACGGCATCTCGCAGACGGTCGCCGCCCTGCGCACCGCGGGGGCCAAGGTGGTCATCGTCAGCGGCGGCCTGGACATGACCGCCGGACGCATCGCCCGCGAGCACGGCTTCGACGACTACCTGGCCAACAGCGTGGAGTGCGATCTCGACGGCATCCTCACCGGGGAGGGCGTCCTCAGGGTCGACCTCACCAACAAGGGCGCGGCGCTGCGCCAGTTCCAGGAGCGTTACGGCGTGGACGAGACGAGGACCGTCTCCATCGGCAACAGTTTCGTGGACGTGTCCATGTTCGCCCTGTCCGGGCTGTCCATAGCGTTCAACCCCATCGACGATCACGTCAAGAAGAACGCCGACGTGGTCGTGAACGCCCGGGACCTTCGGGACGTGCTGCCGCACATCCTCGGTCAGCCCCGGTAACCGTGCTGGCCGATGAGTGGCACGAACACCACGCCGCCCAGGCCGGTGCGCTCCAGCTTGTCGCCCCGGCGGGTCACCAGCGTCAGGTCCTGGTACCCCTGCCCTCCCACCGGGACGAGCATCCGGCCGCCGTCGGCCAGCTGCTCCTCGAGCGGTTTGGGCACCCCGGGGGCGGCCGCCGCCACGGTTATGCGATCGTAGGGCGCGTGCTCCGGAAGGCCGAGGGAGCCGTCTGCTACCACCACCTCCACCACGTCATCGTATCCCAGCCGCTCGATCGTCTCCTTGGCCTTCGAGCCGAGCGCCTCCAGGCGCTCCACCGTGTACACCCTGCCGCCGGGGCGGACCATCTCGCCCATCAGCGCGGGTGGTAGCCGGAACCGGCCCCGATCTCCAGGACGCGGTGGCCGAGGCGCAGCTCGAGCGCCTCCAGCATGATCCCCACCATGTGGGGCGCCGATATCGTCTGCCCCATGCCTATCGGCAGGGGCGAGTCCATGTACGCCTGTTCCTTCAGCTCGGGGGGCAGGAACTCGTGCCTGGGAACCCTCTCCATGGCCTCCAGCACCCTCTGGTCGGTCACGAGGCCATGGTCCCTCAGCCCCTTGACCATCCTGCTCCTCTCCGCTTCGTACATGGCTCACGAGTTGGTGGTGCGGACCGCCTTGGTGTAGATCCGCACGATGTCCCTGGCCGGCACCCCGCCCCGGCGGACGGTCCCTTCCTTGGAGCGGATGTTGTGGATCACCACGTTGTCGCGGCCCACCGTCATGAGGTCCCCCACGAAGAACTCCTCCTCCGGGAGGGCCTCGACCTGGGCGGCCAGGGTGCGGCTGTGCTTGTTCACCGAGATCTTCACGATCACCTTGTCGAACTTCTTGGCCCACAGCGTGTCGACCTCCTCGACCGCGCAATGCTCCACCCTCCGGCCATCGCATTCGATGGCCGTGATCAGGAGATGGCTGTCCCCCAGATACACCTCGTCGTTGACGGAGACCATGTCGCCGGCGACCAGTTCGATGTGCTCCTTCTTCGAGTCCCTCATCTCCGAGACGATGATGGGCACCTTGATGTGCTCCGGCTCCCGGACCACCGTGACGTAGACGTGCCCACATTCCTGGCACTTCACGGTGGCCTCCATGACCTCTTGCTTCTTTCCCAGCTTGCCCTTCAGAACCTCGTGCACCGCATGCTCGTCGCAGTTGGGACAATCCAGGTAAATCGCGTTTGGCACCGACATTTGCATCCGGCTAACCATGCACCTGTCCTTAAATAAAAACTATCGCTCGCGGCGGGACGGGAACGGCGGTCCGTGGCCCGGGACGATCACGTCCCCGGCGCGGCATATGCGCTCCATGCTGGACAGCGCTAGCTGGGGATCGATGTTGATGCCCGGGGGCAGCCACCGTTCGTGGTTGTCCCTGGTCGGCACGGCGTCACCTGCCATAACGTAGGTCGCGTCGGCGGCGCGGGCCACCACGCTCATGCTCCCCTCGGTGTGGCCAGGCGTGTGCATGAGCGAGACGCCGGTCGACAGCTCCACCTCCCCGGCCACCGGCTCGATGCCCTTGCCGGGGCTCTCCTCGACCCGGGCCAGCTTCCTCGCCCCGGGGAACAGGTCCAGGTTGCCCATGTGGTCGTGGTGAAGGTGGGTGAGCACGACCACGTCCACCTGCGATGGCCGCACGCCGGCCCGCGCCAGGCCGTCCTCCAGCATCGAGCGCCGGTCCCTGCTGGAGGTGTCCACCAGGATTGTCCTCTCTGACAGGATGAGCGTGGCCGACGAGTGGGCCTCCAGGATGCGCTTCCCGTCCCTGACGATCAGTCCGGACACCACCGGGACGACGCGGTTCATCGCACCACCATCTCGTGCCCGCATGGGCATATCATCCTTCCGTCGACGTACTTCATCCTGCCGGCGCACTGCGGGCATTGGGCGTGCTCGGCGAAGTACTCCAGCCAGGCCTTCCTCACGTCGGGATGCTCCTCCGCGCGTATGGAATCCAGGGCGTTCTTGAGGGCAGGCGTGGTTGCCAGCGGCTCCAGCACGGTGATGTCGGTAGGCCTGAAGGCGGCCGCGCGGCGGGCCGCCTCCTTCCGGGCGATGGTGCCGGCCACCAGGCGCCGGCGATGAACCCGACCAGGTGGGCCTCCCACGCCACCCCGCTGTTGGACAGCCCGGCGTACTGCACCACCGACAGGATGAGCCAGCTGACGCCGGCCAGCCACACCGGCACCCGGGGCAGGAACAGGAATCCCAGGATCATCGGTATCTGGTCCCGGGGATACAGGAGCAGGAGGGCTCCCATGAGGCCCGAGATCGCCCCCGAGGCGCCCAGCACCAGCGTGCGAGGCTGGTCGGCCAGCACCAGGCCCATGAACAGCGTGCCGACCACGCCGGCGACGAAGTACACCGCGGCGAAGCGGGCCTTGCCGATGCGCTGCTCCAGCGGCGTGCCCAGCAGGAACAGGAAGAGCATGTTCCCCAGCAGGTGGGCCACGAAGTCGGCGTGCAGGAACATCGAGGTGAAAAGGGTGTAGAAGCGGCCTTCGGCCAGGTCCTCGGGCCGGAAGGCCAGCTCCTGCACCGCCGGCGACGATACCGGATAATAGGAGAAGGGCGCGCTGAGGATCTCCACGAAGAAGATCAGCAGGTTGCCCAGGAGAAGCACCGGCGTGAGGTCGGCGCGCTTCCTGGTGCCGAAGACCAGCGTGCCAGCGATGATGATAATGACCGCGTAGGAGGCGAGCTCCATGGCCGTGCATGCGCCACCGCGCTTAAAGCTGATTTGGTCCCGCTCGCACCCCTGAGCTTAAGAGGCGCATACGTCATGTGCGGGAGCATGCGCTATCGCCGGGAGCTCGACATCGTCGAATGCCAGGAGGTGTACCCCCCGTCGGAGGACACGTTCCTCCTGCTGGATGCCCTGGAGGTCGGCGAGGGCGAGACCGTCCTGGAGATGGGGCCCGGCACCGGCCTGATAACGTGCCATCTGGCCGCCTGCGCGTCGTCGGTCATCGCGGCCGACCTCAATCCGCTGGCGGTGAGATGCACCGAGGCGAACCTCAGACGGAACGGGCTGCCCGGAGAGGTCAGGGAGAGCGACCTGTTCAGCAACGTGCCGGAGCGGTTCGATGTCATCGTCTTCAACCCTCCCTACTGCCCCGGGACGGACGACGACCGGCTGGCCCTGGCCTGGGCCGGGGGGCCGGACGGCGTCGAAGTGACCGCCCGCTTCCTGGCCGAGGCGCCCCGGCATCTCGATCCCGGGGGAAGGGTCGTCCTCCTGCTGTCCACCGAGATGGAGGCGAGCGCTCTCCGAACGTCCCTCTCGCCCTTCCGCCGCGTCGAGCTGAAGCGTCGGCGGCTGTTCTTCGAGGAGCTGTGGGTGGAGGAGCTTCGTCCATCAGCGGGACATGATGGCCCATGATCCGCCGATGATGCCGAGGATGGAGCCGATGACGAAGCCCCCGGATGCCAGGACGAGGGCCACCACCGAGGACATGACCACGATGGCGCCGTACGTCACCCTCCTCGACGGAACGCCGCGGATGCTGTAGGCGGCCCACAGCATCACCGCGCCGATGATCGACACCATCATGCCGAACACCAGCGTTCCCAGCCCCAGGGTGCTGCTGGCCACGATCGGCCCCGCCAGGAAGATCACCGCGCCCTCGATCAGCACCAGCAGGGCCCCGGCCATCGAGAGCCAGAAGGGCATGCTGGCCAGACGCGATGATGCCGCGTACGTGGAGGTCTCGCCGGCCGCTCCCTCGGGCATGCTCATGCCATGGGAGCGCGCCGGTCAAGAAGGTTGCCTCACGACAGTAGCTTCTGCAGCTCCTCCTTGAGCAGTTCGCTGGCGGTCTTACCGTCCACGCGGCCGCGCAGCTCGGCCATGACCGGACCCATGAGCGGCCCCACGGCCGCCTTGCCCTTCTCCCGCACGAACGCCTCGCGCTCGCGCACCACGCGGGCGACGATCTCCCTGGCCTCATCGACGCTCATGGCCGAGAGGCCCAGCGCCTTCACCGCCTCGTCGACGGACATCCCCTCGGCCATCTTCCTCAGAACGTCGGGCACCGCCTCCTTGGCGAACGTGCCGGCGGACACGCCGGCGAAGGCCGACTTGAGCGCGGCCTCGTCCAGACGGGCGATGTCCACGTCCCGCTCCAGCTCGGCCAGGGTGGACGTGAGCGTCCTTGCCGCCAGGGCCGCCAGATCGCGGTCGGCGGCGATATCCTCGAACACGTCGTCCCATCCCTCCCGGACGAGCTGCCTCGCCTGCTGCTCATGGATGCCGTATTCGGCGGCGATCCGTCCTATGCGCACCTCAGGAAGCTCCGGCAGGTTGGCCAGGATCCTTTCCATGCGCTCCGCCGGCACGGGGATGGGCGGAACGTCCGTCTCCGGGTACATCCGGGCGGCGCCCGGCAGCGGGCGAGAGTAGGTCGAGGAGCCGTCGGGCTGGGGGTCCCTCGTCTCCTCGGGGACGCCGGCCAGCGCCTCGTTCGCTCTGGCGATGGCGGCCTTGAGGGCGTCCCGTGCCCTTGTCTCGGGGGCAGCGCACAGCACGAACGCGTCCTGCGGGCCCAGCTGGAGGGCGCCGCGGACGGCTTCCACGTACTGAGGTTCGATGCCGTAGGCCGGCAGCTCGTCCGAGTGGAAGATCCCCTTCACGCCCCTGGTCCGGGCGCGCTGGGCCATCTCCGCTCCCAGGCGCAGCTTGCCGTCCTCCGAGCGGAGCACACCGGCGAAGCCCGGGAGCCTCGCGGCCAGCACCTTGCCGCCGCTCTTCAGGGCCCCGGTGATGACCTTGGAGGTGCAGCCGTCGAAGGTCGAGGTGAGGTCGACCGCCTCCATGGCCGCCGGCGTGACGTCCCTTCCCTGAAGAAGGTCGCGTATGGCCAGGAGCGACCGCTGCCTCTCCATCTCCTTCTCCACGTACACGGGCAGCATGCGGAGCTCCTGCACCCCCTTGATCTCGACGCGGGCGCCTCCCGGGATGGAGATGTTGATATCCTCCCGTATGGTCCCGATGCCCCTCTTGACCTTTCGGGTGGCGCGCATGATGGAGCCGATGCGCTGGGCGACCTCCTTCACCTCTTCGGGCGAGTGCATGTCCGGGGCCGTGGCGATCTCGATGAGCGGGATGCCCAGGCGGTCCAGGCGGTACGTGATCTCGGAGCCGCTGGTCTCCACCTTGCGCGCGGCGTCCTCCTCCAGGCAGAAGGTGTCGACCCCGATCCGACGTCCGTTCACCTCCAGGAAGCCGCCCATGGCCACCATGGCCGTGCGCTGGAAGCCGGAGGTGTTGGAGCCGTCGATGACCAGCTTGCGCATGAAGTGGATCTCGTCCACCGGCCTCGCCCCCATGAGGGCGGCGACCGTCAGCACGACGTCCACCGCCTCCGGACTGGCATCGTGAGGAGGCTCCTCGTCGGCCTCCACCAGGCAACTGGCCGAAGGCGGGGCCTGATACCGGAACCGCATCTTCCTCTCGGCCTGCGCCAGGGCGGCGCGGTCTATCTCGCCCATCTCCGACTGCGTCGGTCGAAGGCGTCGCTGGAACGATGCGCCCTCCTCCTCGACCAGGCAGGAGGGGCAGTTGCAGAACAGCTTCCTGGTGTCCAGCTGCTGGTGGATCTCCAGGCCTACCGTGACCTCATGGCTCATAGCATCATCCTCCTGTCTGAGAGCTCGCCCCTGAGGTCGGCGGCCATCATCCTGCCGGCCTCTTCCGCGTCGTTCGTATGACCTAGCACCCACATGAGCTTGACATGGGCCGTCTCGGGCAGCATGTCCCCTCCCGGGACGACGCCGGCGGACAGCAGGTCCCTGCCGGTGGCGTAGACGTTGAGGTTCACGCTGCCGTGGAGGCATTGGGAGGTCATGACCACCACCGTTCCGTCGGCCACGGCGCGGCGGATCGGTCCGATGAGCTCCGATGACACGTGGCCAAGACCGGAGCCGGCGATGACCGCCCCCCTGCTCTTCTCCAAAATGCCCTCAAACACCGAGGGGCTCATTCCCGGGTAGAACTGTATCAGCGCCACGTCCTTCTCCATCTCCAGCCGTGGGACGACCTTGACGTCCGACTTTTTTCGGTGCGGCGCCAGGTACTCGATGTCCCCTCCGAAGTCCATCCTGGCCACCGGCGGGGAGTTGATGCTCTGGAACGAGTCCCGGCGGGAGGTATGCATCTTGCGGACCTTGGTGGCGCGATGGACGGCCGCCGAGATGTCCGACGAGGTCTCGTGCATCAGGACCAGCACCTCGGCGGCGTCGGAGGTGGTGATGAACCGCGCGGCGCTCAGCAGGTTGGAGTAGGCGTCCGACGACGGCCTATCGGATGACCGCTGGGCCCCGACCAATACCACCGGCCTGGGGATGTCGCCTAGCATGAATGACAGCGCGGCGGCGGTGTAGCCCATGGTGTCGGTGCCGTGCGGGACGATTATCCCCTCCACCCCGGAGTTCAGGCGATCGGCGGCCACCCCGGCCAGCTCTTGCCAGTTCTCCACCGTCATGTTCTCCGAGAAGATCGAGAACACCGCCTCGGCATGCACGTCACATATGTCGGCAATCTCCGGCACGGTGGCCAGCAGATCACCGGCCGATAGGGCCGGATGCACCGCTCCGGTGCGGTAATCGACGTACGATGCGATGGTGCCCCCGGTGCCCAGCACGGCCACCGGCGGAAGCCCTTTGCCATTGTTGAGCGGCCGAGGCGTTCTCTCGCGGACCTCGCCCTTGACGGCGACGGTGACCTTCGTCGATGGAGTGATCATGACACCGACGTTGTATCCGCTCTTCATCTTGAGGACCAGAACGTCGGGGTCGCTGAACTCGTTATGAGGGATCAGGATCCCTGACAGCTCGCGGCCGTCGCTGGAGACGACGAGGCGATCGCCCTCGGCGGCCCCTATGCTTTGCAGCAAGGATAGAAGACTGGGTGAATAGCTCATGAACAGACCAAGCGCGAAATGCCGTTCATCCTTAATTAAGGGTGTGCGCCCCTGGCATCAAGCTCGGACGACAAAAATGGAAAAGAGGAAAGAGGTTTTGGGAAG
>LJKK01000061.1 GCA_001421185.1 Methanomassiliicoccales archaeon RumEn M1 | reverse complement strand
CCGCTCTGGCCGAGGCGCTTCGGCTGCACGCTGCCGCGGGCAGAACGGAACGGAGCGTCGGGACCGTGACCGTGGAGAGGCAGTGCGAGAAGGAGTGGGTACGGGAGATCGCACCCATGGTGGAAGGGAGGGACGCGATCCTGTCCCTGGCCTGCGGGGTGGGCGTCCAGGTGCTGCAGGAGGCGTTCCCGGACGTCCAGGTGCTGCCCGGCCTGAACACCAGCAACATGGGCGCTCCCGTCGAGCAAGGCGTGTACGAGGAAAGGTGCGGCGGCTGCGGCGACTGCACCCTCCACCTGACGGGCGGGATATGTCCGGTGGCCCGCTGCTCCAAATCGCTCCTGAACGGTCCGTGCGGAGGCTCCCAGGACGGGAGGTGCGAGGTCGATCCCGATACGCCGTGCGCCTGGGACCTGATATACCGCTCGGTGCTCCGCCTGGGGCGCCCCGAGCTGCTGGAAGTGAGCATTCCGCCCAAGGACTGGACCTCGGCCTGGCACGGCGGTCCGCGACGCATCGTGAGGAAGAGGGCCAAGCTGGAGGGCGAGGAATGACGCAGCATCGCAGCCATCTGCAGAGGGTGCTGGATTCCAGCGAGTTCGCGGTCACCGCCGAGATCGGACCTCCCAAGTCGGCCAGCGGCGAGGCCGTGAGGGAGCGCGCCCGCCTGCTGAGGGGGCATGCCGATGCTTTCAATCTCACCGACAATCAGACGGCCATCGTCCGGCTGAGCAGCGTGGCCTCGGCCGCCCTCTGCATACAAGAGGGAGTGGAGCCGGTGGTGCAGATGACCTGCCGTGACCGCAACCGCATCGGACTGCAGTCAGACCTGCTGGGAGCGGCAGCGCTGGGTGTCCGTAACGTCCTGTGCCTATCGGGGGACCATCCCCGGTTCGGCAACCAGAGGGAGGCCAAGAGCGTATACGACATCGACCCGGTGCAGGAGCTGATGATGTTCCGCAAGATGAGGGACGAGGGCAAGGTATGGGGAGGGGACGCCCTCGAGCAGGCGCCCAACGTCTACCTGGGTGCGGTGGCCAACCCGTTCGCCGATCCCTTCGAGCTCAGGGTCGCCCGTCTGGCCAAGAAGGTCGACGCCGGCGCCGAGTTCATACAGACCCAGGCAGTGTTCGATCTGGACCGCTTCGAGAGGTTCATGGAGCAGGTCCGCGAACGCCGGCTGGACGAGAGGGCGCACATCCTGGCCGGGGTCGTTCCCCTACGCTCGGCCGGCGCTGCCAGATATATGAGGGACAAGGTCTCCGGCATGTCCGTCCCCGACGAGGTGGTGGAGCGCATGAAGGGCGCCCCGGAACCGAGGAAGGAGGGCGTGAGGATCTGTCTGGAGACGATCGAGCGGTTGCGTTCGATCAGAGGCGTACACGGGGTCCACATCATGGCCATAGGGTGGGAGGATATCGTCCCGGAGATCGTGGAGAGGGCAGGCCTGTCGCCGCGTCCATCATGATGACGCCGTCAGGGACAAGAAAGAAAAGGGTGGGGGCCCGAAGGCCCAAGGGATTGGTCATCTCATCAACTGTTCATACTTCAGAAAGGTCCGAAGCCCCAGTTGATCGAGATGTACGTGAACGCTATCACAGCGAACGCCTTCAGATAGGTAAAGCTGAACATGCTTTTTCACCTCCTTTCCGTTTTTCCCCACCGGGGATGTTTCTATCTTGGGAGATAATAGTATTTATGGTTATCTAATTAGATATTGTCGATATATTCCTCTGGTCTATCTCAAACCGATATACTGTCAATAACATCAACTGGCCATGTCAGGTGTGGAGAAAATCGAGAAGGGGTTTGGATGCAGGTCACGGCTCAGGCCCCGTTAAAGAAGCCCCAGTTTACCGCGATGTAGGTAAATGCCACGACCGCGAAGAACTTCAGGTAGGTAAAGCTGAACATTCCATTTCACCTCCTTTCCTTATCCCCGTTGGGGACGCTATTTCGTTGGAACGTCGACTATTTATTATTATCTTTTATGATATGCCTGATTAATCAGTCGCCCTAAATCGAATGCCGCGCGCTCGAAAAATGGCGATATGTGTCTGCCAGGGCAAGGTGGAGCAAAAAGAAGGGGAAAGGGTTTGTGTCGCTTCCGCGCCGTGTTCCGATCAGTACGCCTCGAACTCGATCAGCAGGGCACCGACGGCCAGCTTTCCCTCGCCGAAGACGAAGTTGCTGTCATCGAGGTACAGCTCCTGGCCCTCCATGTAGGAGAGGAAGGCGCTGATGTACACCTCTACCTCCTCGCAGCCAAAGCAGAGGTACAGGGTGTCGCAGTCGCTGACATAGTCCTCGGAGGAGAGATTGATCTCCCTGACCTCGCCGGCAGCGCACTTGAAGCTGTCGACGTGGATGGCCAGGTCGAAGTACTCGGCCTCGCAGACGCAGTCGTTGGCCCAGATCCTTCCGCTGAAGGCGATATCGGTGCACACGTCGATGGTGCTCTTCTCATCGTCGTTGGTCACCACGAGCAGCTGGCGGTAGGAGAACGCAGCCTCGACGTTGAGGGACGCGCACTCACCGAACGGGATCACGTCGCAGCTCTCCATCTCCGCGACCGTCTCCACCGTGATCATGTCAGGGTAGAGAGGCAGGCAAAGGGGGGCGTAGGCGTAGACGCCGTCGACCTCCGCGTCGTCATCGTAGTTGCAGATCTCGACATATGCCTGGTTGCGGAACTGGAAGGAGGCCAGACCAGCGAGCTCAAGGTCGTCGACGGTGAAGGTCACCTCGTACGGGTAGTAGTACCATTCACCAGGGAAGAGCATGGGCTTGCAGGAGGTATCGACCTCGACGCAGGCGATGTCGACCCAGCAGTCCCCGTCGAAGGCGGCCATGGGCGCCTCAGGGGTGATGCGGAGCATCTGGATGGTGTCGACGATCCTCAGTCCATCGGTGGGGTAGCAGCCAAGGTTGGTGACCTTGATCGCTCCGGCCACGGTCAGGGTGTGCGTGTTGTTGGTGCACTCGGCCTCCACGATCTGGGGCCCGAGGACCCCCTCATCTATCTCGTCAGCGCCGATGTAGATGAAGGATTCCGGGTTCAGCTCGTAGCGGATGTATTCGGTCCAGCCGATCACAGCGGCGGTCTTCTCGACGCACAGGGTGGTCTCGTCCTCACCGGTAGTGACGGTCAGCGGGGCCTCGGCGGTCAGGGACTGCTCGGTGTCGCAGGTCACCAGGGTGGCCTGGTTGGCGATGCAGTAGGTCCCGTACCTGGGAGCCTCGCGGTTCTCCAGAACGAACTCGACGCAGATGTCCCACTCGTCGCAGTCGTCGCCTCCCAGAACCCACGGGCCAACGCTGGTCATGGGTATGGCGGCGAACCCGGCGGGAATGCTGAAGTAGTCGGTGAGGGTAGCGACCTCATCGATCACGATGCATTCCTTCTCGCACGGCAGGTCGAACTCGGCGCACGCCTGGACGCCGAAGGCGGAGCCTCATGGCCATCGAAGTTGCAGATGGTGACGTCGGCGACGTTGCGGAGCTCGCAGTCGATCAGCTCGGCGTCGATCAGAACCTCGTAGCTGTAGGTGTAGCACTCGCCGGCCTCCAGTACGGGCTTGGCGCTGACGTCCACGCTGACGGTGACGGCATCAACGAACTCGCATCCGTTCCACACCTGAACGATGTCGGTGATGGCCAGGCCATCGGTGGGGACGTCGCCGGTGTTGGTCACGGTGATGGTGCCGCGAACGCCGAACACCTCTTCGATGCATACGGAGCGGTCAACATAGATGTTGTAGGACAGTATGACGCTCTCACCAGGCTCAATCTGCATCTCGCAGACATCGTCCTCGAGGCACTTCTCGAGCTCCCAGCTGTAAACGGTCCTCTTCTCCCAGAATCCAGTGGCGGTCTTGGTGGCCGATATCGTGGTCACTGATGGCGCAGGGTCCCCGGGTCCATCTCCTGTGGTGTCATTGTCCCCCGTTTGGGGACCGTTCCCGTCAGGAAGCTTGTCCTTGTCTCCCGTGTCCGCGCTCCCGGTGGAGAGCGGGCCCTGATCCAAGGCCACCACGAAGGCGGCCATTACGATCACCAGAGCTACCGCTAGGGCAGCTATCTTGCTTGTTTTCTTCATTCAAACCCCCCCTTGAAAGTGTTTGCGGGGAGTTTGTTGGGAGCAATTAACTAAAAAAGGTTTCTATGGAAATGGACAGATAATATCACAAATGATAATGCTCGGAAATGACCATTGAGCGACTACCAGTCCAAGATTGGCAGGACGGTGCGCTGCCGTTACTGATCATTATCGAGCGGTTCGCACATGCCGCAGTACTCGCACCATCGGCACAGCGGGGTCTCCCGTCGAGGGAAGCGGTCGCATTCCTCTATCGTTTCTATAAGGGCGGAGGTTTCCGCCTCGAGCCTCGCCAGCTGCTCCGCCGATCGACGGCTGCGGATATGCTTGTCATGGGCAAGATAGTGCCATATCAGGCGCACCTCTCTGACATCGGGGAACGAGCGCCGAACGCCAATCTCGTACAGTGCGAGCTGTCGGTCCTTTCCGACGGCGGCCGGCGATGGCATCCTCTTGCCCGTCTTGTAGTCATGGATCTCGTAGACGCCTTCGTCCAGGCGGGTGAGGCGGTCCATGTATCCGATCATCTCATGCTCCCTCTTTCCCGAGATGCAGAACCTGAGCTCATGCTCCAGCCCTACTATCTCCCCTTCTTGAAAGGGCCGATGGGCGCGGTAGTAGGCCATCAGCATGTTCTGCGCCCTTAGCAGATGTTCATGCGGCGAGGTATCCTTCCGCGCGATGAAAACCGAGCTGTCGTACAGCTCGTCCCAACGGTTCCGCAGGTGCGAGGCAAGCTCATCCCATTCCACCACCTGGCCCTCCCTCGCCATAGCGTAGAGATGCTCCAGCGACTCGTGGACCAATGAACCGGTGAAGGCCTCGATGCCCACCGACTCCTCCACCTCGACCTTGTCGATATAGCGTAGCTTATAACGGCGGGGGCACTGCTCGAAAACGCTCAGACGGGAATGGGAGTAGGGTTCCGTGGCCCTCGCCACGTCCAGAGGGTTCTTAAGGATATCCCTCGACATCCCCGCCCCGACAGAAGGTTCGGTCGGGTGGGCGGGCGTGGGCCAGGCAGACGCTCCGCCTGGTAGAGGTTATACTCGACGTCCTGAACGCCGAGGACAGTCGAGCTTGGAGGGGCCAGAGATTGGCTAGGCCCTCAGGAAATCGTCGCAGTACAGCTGCTCGTTCAGCAGCACCTGCCCCGCCTTCAGCACCTTCATCAGCTCCTCGTCCTCGGGGTCCATGATGGCCGCCGAGAGGCCGGCCCCCATGAGCATGGCCAGGAACGTCCTGTTGAGCAGGCTGCGCTGCTTGGTGCCATTGGAGACGTTGCTCAGACCGACCACCGTGCGGGGGGCTGGCTCGTTGAGCAGTTGGAACGCCTGCACCGCCTGAACGACCTTTCGCCCCTGGTCCTGGGCCGCCCCTACCGGTAGCACCAGGGGGTCCAGCAACAGCCGTTCGGGCATGATGTCGAACTCCATGGCCCGGGTCATCATCAGCATGGCCATCTCCGCCCGGGCATCGGCGGAGTTGGGAACGCCCTTCTCGTCCATGCACAAGCAGATGATCTCCGCATCGTACTCACGGCACAGCGAGAAGAAGCGTTCCATCTTCTTCTCCTCGGCGGTGGTGGAGTTCATGATCACCTTGTCACGGGCGGCCTTCAGCCCCGCCTCCATCGTCTTTGGCCCGGACGTGTCGATGCAGAGCGGCTCCGATACCGCATCCTGGACGGTGCGTACGAGCCAGTCCATGGCCTCCGGGGCGTCGTCCCGGCCCGGGCGACGTTCACGTCCAGTACCTGAGCTCCATGCTCTACCTGCCGCACTGCCAGGTCCTGTATGAACTTCGAGTCGCGGGCATCGATGGCCTTGCCCACCGAGGTGAACAGGCCGTTGATCCTTTCGCTGATTATGAGCATGGTCTCAACGAGCAGAGCGGGGAGGCGGTTAAAAGTTTTTTTCGCGTTTCGGCGGCATCTTTCCTCGAACCGCCGGGGGAAGTACGATATCCTATCACTGCGATGGTGTGTCGGTGACGGCATGGACGACGAGCGCTATGTTTCAGAGAAGGAGATCGAAGAGGAGATGGACGAGGAGCTGGATCGCCTGGCGATGGGGGGCATCGAGGTCCCCAACACCGAGGACGTGATCGTCGACGTCAGCTTCGGCGATCCCGATGACGAGGATGGGGAAACGCAGAGGGTCCTCAACTGGGTGGCCAGCTTCCCTCCGGGGGAATATCAGAAGCACGTCGCCGACCTCTTCCTGTCGGAGGGGGAGATCTATGTGATGTTGGACAAGATGAGCATCACCATCCCTCTGTTCGATGTCCTCCAGCTGCTGGAAAGGGGAGGCCTCTTCGAGAAGGAGGACTGAGCGTCGGCCGGCCCCCCTTCCAAGAACGTTTTTATCCAGCTCCGCATTATAGCGATGGCAATCCTTCTGAGATTGTTTCCCCATCCGATTTGGAGGCATTCATTTGGTCAAGATCGAACGTGCTCTCATCAGTGTCTCGAACAAGGACGGAATCGTGGACTTCGCCCGCGGGCTCAGCGCCAATGGCGTGGAGATCATATCAACAGGGGGCACCGCCTCCCTTTTAGAGAAGAACGGGCTTAAGACGATCGGCATATCCGAGATCACCGGATTCCCGGAGATGCTGGACGGACGTGTGAAGACCCTTCATCCCAACATCCACGCCGGCCTGCTGGCCCGCAGGGACCTGCCGGAGCACATGTCCAAGCTGGCCGAGATGAAGATCCGCCCGATCGACATGGTGGTGGTGAACCTCTATCCGTTCAAGGAGACCGTTCTCAAGCCGGGCGTATCGCTGGATGAGGTCATCGAGAACATCGACATCGGCGGGCCCTCCATGATCCGGGCGGCCGCCAAGAACTACCGCTCGGTGGCCGTCGTCACCAATCCCGGCAGGTACGCCTCGGTGCTGGACGAGATGAACAGCACCGGCGGGATCTCCGAGCCCACGCTGGGCTCCCTCATGCTGGAGGCGTTCCAGCACACCGCGCAGTACGACGCCCTCATCGCTCAGCATCTGGGCGGAGTGTTCGATGGCCCGCAGTTCCCGGACCGCCTCACCCTGGGGTTCGAGAAGGTGCAGGACCTCCGCTACGGCGAGAACCCCTCCCAGGCGGCGGCATTCTACGCCGACCCCTTCGCCCTCGGGGTGAACCCCGGCAGCATGACCCAGCTCCACGGCAAGGAGCTGTCGTACAACAACATCCTGGACATGGAGTCGGCCCTTAACCTCCTGCGGGAGTTCGAGGACCGCCCCACCGCCGTGGTCATCAAGCACACCAACCCCTGCGGCATCGCCTCGGCCGACGACATTTACGATGCGTTCATGGTCGCCTACAACGTCGACTCGCTGGCCGCGTACGGCTGCGTGATCGGTCTCAACCGCAAGTGCGACGTGCGCACCGCGGAGGAGATCAGCAAGCATTTCGTGGAGATCGTCTTCGCCCCGGAGTTCGAGCCTGAGGCGCTGGAGATCCTCGGCCGGAAGAAGAACATCAGGCTGATGCTGACCAACGGGCCGATCGTGCACGATGACGTCCCGAAGTTCAAGTACAAGTTCGTGAAGGGAGGTCTTCTCGTCCAGACGGTCGACAACAGCGTCCTCGACCCCTCCACCCTCAAGGTGGCGACCGAGCGTGCCCCCACCGAGGAGGAGGTCCGCTCCATGCTGTTCGCATGGAAGGTCGTCAAGCACGTGTGGTCGAACACCGTCATCCTGGCCAAGGGCGAGCAGGTGGTGGGCATCGGCGCCGGGCAGATGTCCCGGGTCGACTCGTCGTTCATCGCGGCCCACAAGGCCGGCGACAAGGCCAAGGGATCGATCATCGCCTCGGACGCCTTCTTCCCCTTCCGCGACGGCGTGGATGAGGCGGCCAAGGCCGGGGCCACCGCCATCATACAGCCGGGTGGCTCCATCCGCGACGCCGAGGTCATCCAGGCGGCCAACGAGCATGGGATGGCCATGGTGTTCACCGGCTCGAGGGTCTTCCGCCACTGATCGGACCCGCGTCCGGTCGGTGAGAGGCGCCCGGTGTCCAAGGGCGCCTCGGCCTCGCCACAGGCGCTCGAGGGACCATGTCGATGACGTCCCCCAAGGGACCGAGGTCCTGGGGACCGTTCAATGCATTGAGGGTAGCAGCAAGGCCGAACGACTAATAATTCTTCATAATCTCAAATATGTTTTAATATCATGAACGGTCAATCACCCGGCCGGTAAAGGAAGTGACCACACCTACATCGCCCCGGATAAGCCCCCGTGCCTTCGTCGACCCATCCGCCACCGTCCTGGGGGACATGATCATCGGCGACGATGTGTACGTGGGCCCGAACGCCTCCATCCGCGCCGACGAACCTTGCTCCCAGATCGCGATCGGCCCGCAGTGCATTGTCCAGGACGATGTGGCCATCCACGCCCTCCGCGGCTCAAAGGTGAGGATCGGCCCCGGGACCACGCTCGCCCAAGGGGCCATCGTCCATGGGCCCTGCGCCATCGGCGAGGGCTGCTTCATCGGGTCCGGCTCGGTGGTGTCCCGCTGCACCCTCATGGACGGAGCGGTGGTGCTCCCTCGCGCCCTGGTCTCTCAGGCCCTCGTGCCCACCTCCCGGATGGTGGACACCGGAGCGGTCGTAGAAGGGGGCCTGAACAGTGCGGACCTTCCCGAGGTCCCGGAGCATCTCTGCCGGTTCGTGGAATCGGTCCGCCAGGCCAATCGGAGGCGGGTGCGCATGTACGGCAATAGGGGAGGACCGATCGAGGCCGGCTCTCAGGGGCAGGAAGCATTATAACAATAAGAACAATAAATGTGGGGACGAGAATGGACGAGCTCACCAGATGGGTCCTTAGCGTGGACCGGAGGGTATTGGTCATGAGAGCGCTGGAGACCAACAGTGCGTTCAGCGCGTCGGATATCGCCTCCCGCTCAGGCCGATCGGTGCAGAACATCAGTCGGGCCCTGCATGAGCTGGAGGAGCAGGGCCTCATCGAGTGCCTCACTCCCGACAAGCCTTCCTGGAAGCGTTATCTCCTGACCCCCCGGGGCAGGACCGTCCTCGATGACCTCAAGGCCAGTGAGCTGATCGCATGAACTGGTCGTCATAATGATCCAACATAGGTGATATTGTGGAACGCAAGATACCCCGGTGCATGAGCACCCAGCATCCTGACAACGTGCATCTCCCCTTCTTCGCGGAATCAGCCGACCTGGGTGGGGAGGACGAGATACAGGAAGCGTACTACGCATTCTCCCATCTAGGATGCGACGAGCAGATGTGGGACTGCGAGGGCAAGGAAGTGGACAACTTCGTGGTGAAGAAGCTTCTCTCCAAGTACGAGTGGTACTTCCGCAGGAATCACCTCGGGAAGGATGTCTTCCTCACCCTCAGGGTGCCCAACCCCACCATCGAGAAGGACGAGGCCAAGATATTGCTGGAGACGCTGGAGTCGATCCCTCGGTCCTTCGACACCGCCAGGCTGTTCTACCAGGACGATATTCCGCCCATCTTCGAGGTCATCCTGCCCATGACCTCATCGGCCATCTCCCTGGACCGCATCTACCGTTACTACCGCGACTTCGTGGTGGGGAAGCAGAACATCTCCTTCCGCAAGGGGGACGTCTCCCTGGCCGAGTGGATCGGGACGTTCGAACCGGCCAGCATCAATGTCATCCCGTTGTTCGAGGACCTCAAGAACATGCTGCAGGCCGACGCCATCACCCGGGAGTACCTCAAGGACAAGGAGGTGGAGTACCAGAGGGTGTTCCTGGCAAGGTCGGACCCCGCCATGAACTATGGACAGGTGTCCGCCATCCTCATGAACAAGATGGCACTGCATCGCCTCCAGCTGCTCGAGGAGGAGCTGTCCATCCCGATCTATCCGATCATTGGGGTGGGCTCGGCACCCTTCCGGGGGAATCTGAAGCCGGACAACGTCGAGCACATCATGAGCGAGTACCCCTCGGTGCAGACGTTCACCGTGCAATCAGCGTTCAAGTTCGACAACCCCCACGATCGCGTGATGAGGGGCATTGCCGCCATCAACGAGGGTTCGCGAAGCAAGGCCAAGGAGGTCGACGAGGCCAGGGGCCAGCAGATCATCGATCGCTGCTCCAACGCCTATAGGGAGTCGCTCATCAAGATCGCCCCGCTCGTCAACGAGGTCTCGGAGTTCGTTCCTCGCCGTCGCAAGAGGAAGCTGCACATCGGCCTGTTCGGCTACTCCCGCAGCCTGGAGGGCATCAAGTTGCCCCGGGCCATCGGTTTCTGCTGCTCCTTCTACTCGCTGGGGATTCCCCCCGAGGTCCTGGGCCTCGACGGTCTGACGGACAGGGACATGGACTTCGTAAGGGACGTCTCGCCCCATTTCGACGACAATATGCGGGACGCGCTGAAGTTCATGAACCCCGAGTCCATGAATCTCCTTCCCCCTGGCGTGATGAGGGCCGTGAAGGACCTGGACCTGGACGTCGATTGCGACGAGGAGCACCGGGCGCTCACCTCCGAGATCGTGCGACAGCTTCGCACCGGGGGCAAGGGAATGGAGGAAATGGTCCTGCGGGCAGCCAACCTTAGAGGCTTCCTGGGCTGAGGGAGATTCCGATGATGGGTCAATAATTCCAATCCTGAGGTTCTTAGCCCAGGCTTTATCATCCGGTCCGACAATTATCAAGCAATGGATGGGAGTTCGAAAGGATCGGAGGACGGTCCCAGGCACACGATATATCTGCGGCGACGGGCTGATTGGGAGTATCTGGAAGAGGACTATGGCGGTACCGACGACGATGACGACTGGCACTGAGCCCACATCCATGAGCGTTAAATAACGGGCTGGTCATTGTTCGCCGCATGAAGCACAGGGTGACCTTCTTCCCCGGCAACGTCCCGGTGGATGTGGATGAGGGCGAGACGGTCCTCGACGCCGCGGTGGCCGCTGGGGTGCGCATCGATGCCTCGTGCGGGGGAGCGAGCACCTGCGGAAGGTGCCGCGTGCTCGTCGAAGGCCCGCACCGCGCCCCGGACGCCGGGGACGGTCACGTCCTGGCATGCCAGACGTTTCCGGAAGGCGAGCTCAGCGTCTTCGTGCCCGCGGGGAACGAGGCCCGGGCGGGACAGATACACGGTTCCTACTCCAATATCCCTCTGGAAGTGAAGGAGCCGCTGGCCGAGATCGCCCACGTCATCATGGAGGCGCCGTCGCTGGACGACAACCTTGCCGACCTGGAGAGGCTGAAGTGCGCCCTTGGCCGAACGAACGTCGGGATATCACTTCCAGCGCTTCGCTCGCTGCCCTCCGTGCTCCGCTCCTCGGGATGGCGGGCCTTCGCCACCATAGCGCGCGCGGGAGGGACCGAAGAGATAATGGAGGTCCGCCCCGGCGACGGTGCGGGCGCCATCGGGGCGGCGGTCGACATCGGCACGACCACTGTGGCATTGGAGCTGGTCGACCTGCGCACCGGGCAGGTGCTGGCCCAGGCATCGGACTACAACCGCCAGATGGTGGCCGGAGAGGACGTCCTGGCCCGCATCGCCTATGCCGAGGAGAAGGGCCCGGAGCGCCTTCAGGAGCTCATTGCCGGGACCGTCAACAGGCTGCTCGACCGAGCGTGCGATGACGGCCGCTTCCAGGTCGATGACGTCAAGGCGCTGTCCATAGGGGCCAACCCGGCCATGGTGCTCCTGCTGCTCGGCCTCGATCCGCGTCACATCCGCTACGAGCCCTACATACCAGCGGTCCATGAGCCCCCCGTGGTGAGAGCGCCGAGCTCGGGCTGAGGGCGCATCCCCGCGCCCCGGTGTACTGCATCCCCGGCCGGGCCGCGTATGTGGGCGGCGACGTCACGGCCGATGTCCTGCTGTCGGGCATGCACCTCAAGGACGAGCTGTCGCTGCTGATCGACGTCGGGACCAACGGCGAGGTCGTGCTGGGCGGCCGCGAATGGATGGTGACGTGCTCGACCTCCGCCGGCCCGGCCTTCGAGGGCGGCGAGGTGTCGTGCGGCATGAGGGCCATGAGCGGGGCCATCGATTCGGTGACCATATCGAACGGGGAGCTGAGGTTCGGCACCATCGGGTCAGGGGAGCCCATAGGCATCTGCGGCTCCGGCCTCATCGACCTGGTCGCCCAGATGTTCCAGGGCGGTTGGATCGATCGCAAGGGGAACATCGTGCACGACGGCTCGGAAAGGTTCCGGAGCGACGAGGGCGTGGTGTCGGCGGTCATTCATTCAGGAGAGACGGACATCCAGATCAATGAGAACGATATCGCGAACATCCTCCGCACCAAGGCGGCCATCTACGCGGGCTGCTCGGTCCTGCTGAACAGCGTCGATCTGACGTTCGACGACGTGGACAGGGTGTACATCGCCGGCGGGTTCGGAAGCCACATCGATGTGGCCAACGCCCAGCTCATCGGCCTGCTGCCCGACGTTCCGAAGGAGCGCTTCGAGTTCATCGGGAACGGCTCGCTGGGAGGGGCCAGGATGTGCTTGCTGTCCTCGAACGCCCGCGCCGCGGCGCGCTCGATCTTCGAATCCATGACCTATCTGGACCTGTCGTCCTCGTCCCAGTTCTTCGACCAGTACTCCTCGGCGCTGTTCCTTCCGCACACCGACCTCGATCAGTTCCCGTCGGTGAGGGAACGGCTGAACAGGTGACTGGCCCCTGGAAGGATTATATATGGATGCTGGAATCCCATCGTCCATGCACCCGCAGCTGGTGGTCATCGGGGGCGGACCGACCGGCTCCACCGTGGCCGCTCACGCGTCGGGGCTCGACACGATCGTAGTGGAGGAGCATGCGTCGGTCGGCACGCCGGTCCAGTGCACCGGTCTCGTGCACCCCCGGGTGGTGGAACTGGCGTCCGCCTCCGAGACGGTGCTCAACACCATCACAGGCCTCAAGCTGTTCTTTCCAGGCGGGCGGATGCTCGATGTTGGTTCGAACGAGCCCAAGGCCTTCGTCATCGACCGGCGGCGGTTCGACGAGATACTGTCGGCGCGGGCCGTCGATGGCGGCGCCAAGCTGCTGACGGGCCATAGGTTCGAGGGATTCGAGCGTATCGAAGGCGCCCTCAGGGTCCGTCTGGCCGGTCCCGAGGGACCGAAGCACATCGAGACTCCGCTGCTGGTGGGCGCCGATGGCTACAAGTCCAGCGTGGGCCGGTGCGCCGGCCTGGGTCCGTGCCGGGAGACCGTCCGCGGCATACAGGCAGAGCTGGACGTTCGGCTGGAGGACCAGGAGAAGGTCGAGGTGTACCTGGGGAGCAAGGTCGCTCCGGGCTTCTTCGCCTGGGTGCTCCCCTGCGGTGAGCGGACCAGGGTGGGCCTGGGCGTCTCGGCCGAACACGGCGCCCCCAACGTATACCTGGCCGCCCTGATCAAGCGGCGCGGACTGGACGGCGCGAGAAGGACCGCCCTGAACGCCGGGATCATCCCGATCGGCCCGCCCCGAAGGACCGTGGCGGACAACATCGTCCTGGTGGGCGATGCGGCCGCCCATGTCAAGCCGCTCTCGGGCGGGGGTCTGCTGCTGGGCATGCGTTCGGCCCGCAGCGCCGCCCAGACGGCGATGGGCGCCATCGCCTCCGGGGACCTGTCGGAGCGCTCCCTGTCATCGTACGAGGATGCCTGGAGAGAGGACATCGGGAAGGAGATCGACCGGGGCATGCTGATCCGCAAGGTGTTCACCGGGATGAACGATAGGAAGTTGGACGAGGTGGGCCGGATGCTGGACCGGGACGACGTCAAGGAGGTACTGGCCACTGGGGACATCGACTACCCGTCCAAGCTGGCCAGGCCGCTGCTGAGGAGGGTGCCCTCGCTGGTCAAGTTCTCTCCCACCGCCATCGGACGGCTGCTGCGACGTTAGCAAAGGATATAACCGTCGGCGGCGGTGGGCGTGGCGTGCTCCTAGCCAAGATACCTCGCGGTGAAGCGGAGGCGTTCCGCAAGAAGCTGGCCCGCAGGGGCATGGTGCGTAAGGACCGGCGGATATTCGAGCGCGACGGCATGGTGCTCATCCCCCTGAGGGACGAGGCCGATGTCGATTACATAGCCTCGCTGGGAGGCGGCATCGAGGAGGGCGACGCCCAGGAGAGGGATTGCTACCGCTCGCCCTTCGAGGTGGCCTGCGAGCTGCTCTCCCGTCCAGAGGTCGTCGACCGGCTACCTAGGAAGTACGAAAAGGTCGGCGACGTGCTCATCCTGAGGCTCCCGGAGGAGCTGCTGCCGCTCGGCGAGGAGATCGCGTCCGCCTACGCGCAGGCCATGGGCTCCCGGGTCGTTCTGCGGGAGTCGGGGCGCATCAATGGCGTCCACCGATCGCCGGTGATGGAGGTGCTGTACGGCCAGGGCACCGAGACGGTGCACTTCGAGAACGGACTGTACTACAAGCTGGACACCGCGCGGCTCATGTTCTCGTCGGGCAACATCGACGAGAAGCTGCGCATGGCCTCCCTGGACTGCCGGGGCGAGACGGTGGTGGACATGTTCGCCGGCATCGGCTACTGGACCTTGCCGTTCGCCGTGCACGCGCGGGCCCGGAAGGTCATCGCGTGCGAGATCAACCCGGTGGCGTTCGAGTACCTGCGGCAGAACGTGGCGTTGAACGGCGTGGAGCACATCGTGCAGCCAGTGCTGGGGGACAACCGCGACCTTCCCGGCGAGGGCATCGCCGACCGGGTCATGATGGGATACGTCCGCACCACGCACCGGTTCCTGGAGAAGGCGTTCTCCCTGGTCAGGCCGGGAGGCGTCATCCACTACCAGGACACGTTTCCCTTGGCGGTGTACCCGGAGCAGGCCCTGGAGCACCTCGAAAGGGCCTCCGGGGGGGCGGCGCATCGAGGTCCTCTACTCCCGAGAGGTGAAGTCCTACTCGCCGGGCGTGTCGCACATGGTGCTCGACGTGCGCGTGATGGACTAGGCCCGCGACGGCCTCTCGCCACTGCCCGATGCCTCCATCAGCAGGAGCAGCGCCTCATGGTAGTCGTCCCCGGTGGACGAGATCAGCTTCTGCACGAACGGAGCGAGGTAGCTGCCGAAGTCCATCTCCTCGCGGGAGAACTGCCACGACATCGATGAGGCCTCGCCGGCGGCCACCAGGAACGCGTAGGAGATCGAGCGGAGCACATGGCTGCCGCCCCTGGACCTTTCGACCTGGCGCGCCACCGCTGCCCTTCCTTCGGTGAGCTGCACCCTGGCCAGCCGGTCGGCGTGGGCCGCCACCGGGCCCAGCTTGCCATAGGCGGGAAGCTGGGCCGTGATGCCCTTCGACGTCTCGGCCCTCTTGGCCTCCGCCACCGCCTGGGCGGGGCTCAGCTGACGCCCCTCCTTGGCCAGCCTCTCCAGGGTCTCCGGGGAGGCCACCTGGGCCAGCAATTCGTCGCTATGCTCGGACCACAGGTCGGCCAGCAGATTGGCGGCCTGGTCCGAACGGGTCACCACCGCCATGGGATGCTTGGCCAGGAAACCCGACACCGCCTCGATCTCCGCCTCGCCGCCCCGTAGTCGGGCCAGGAAGGCCGAGCGGTCGCTGCCCAGGCACGTCTCCCCGATGATGTAGACCTCCTTGCCGGAGGCGCGGATCCTCTTGAGGCGCTCGGCGGCATGCTCCTTCAGGAGGTCGGCGTCGGTCATCTCCCCCCTCCGGTACCGGGCGACCAGGTCGGCGCTCACCTTCGACTCCTGGGCGAGGTCGCAGCCTTCCCCTCGCAGCTCGAAAGGCACCTCGAGCTCGAAATCGTCGGTGGGATCGGCGGCCGCGATGCGGCTGGCCAGCACATGTATCGTGTTGACGTCCCCGGCGCAGTCGGGGCAGACCTCCAGAGCTATGCCGGCGCTCTTCCACCGCACCCTCAGGCGCTCCACCGCGTCGGGATGGGGGCAGCGGCCATCGTCATCCAGGTCGTACGGGAGCAGGGATATCGCCTCCTCCACGTACTGCGCCGGGGGGGCTGGGGCCGTCGGGGGAGCAGAACACATGGTCCTCCATGGAGTACATGTGCAGGTTCTCGCGCTCAGCGATCTTCCAGAACGCCATCAGCCTCAGTTCGGGATGGTCGAAGTTCTGCACCCCGATGAGCTTGTCCTTCTCCACCTTGCCGCGGACCGCGTAGCTGACATCGCCCATGGGGGTCCTTCCGGCCGCCAGATACGGCACCTTTCCCGCTTCCGCGAGCGAGATCGTGGCCGCATAGGCGCGCACCAGCTGGTCCCCCCAGTTCATGGCGAAGTCCAGCTTCTTGGGGTCGTCCTTTTGGACGCCACCTTGTGCATCTTCTCCACCGAGGAACGGATCGAACATCGGCGGCAGTTTCGGGCACATTCCGGCATGAGCAGTCGGGGGTCCTCGGCCAGACGGCGAGATCTGTCCAGGATATCCTTCTCCAGCGTCTTAGGGGTCTTCTTCACACCCCTGAACCGGGCCCTCCTTCGCATGGCCTCCCCTAGGGGACCGAGCGATTAAAACGTTCGCTCCTGGAGCTTCATCGAGGTCCCCGGGGGCCTGACCTGTACGGGGGTCAGACGTTCCACCATGGTGAACGGGGTCCATCCCAGCTCTCGCTCCATCACCTCTCGGAACGGCGTCCTCAACTGTGACGGGGTGCTTCGAACGTAGGTCTCGGTATCGAGCCTCTCCCGGCCTTCCAAGGAGCGCAGCATGCCGACCAGCTCACGCGAGGTCATCTCCTCTGCGGGCGCCGCCGTCCAAACGATGGTGTCGATGCTGTTGCCCTGCCACGACTGCTCCTCGGCCCACCGCTCCACCTCTTCCAGGACCTCGGCATCGGCCCCTCAGCGCTCGTCTCCCTGGAGGTCGATGAGGCCTATCCGTTCCGTTCCGTTACCCTTCGAAACGGCCAGCACTGCTACCGCCTCGTTCACGTCACCCGTTGCCAACATCGACCACAGCACCGGGTTGCGCTTCCATCCCCGCTGGAGGGTCAGGGACAGTGCGCTGTTCCGACCCCTCCGCGTGATGTTGGGCGTCAAGGTGTACTCCACAGGCAGCTCGGGACCATCCTTCCTCCAGACCCCGTCGGTCGATGGCCCAGGGGCCGACCACGTCGCAGGCTCCCACCTCAGGACCGCAATGTTCCTCTCCACGAGAACGATGTGGGGGCGACCCCTCTAAGAACCTTGCTTCGACCTTATCCCCAGGCGCCAGGGGACGGGGCGTCGAGAGCGTCATATCTGGACCGAGGCTATTCCCGCCAAGCGCCCGGTCCCAGAAGATTATATGGACGGCCCGGGGAGAGGTTTCAGGAGCCAGGGACGCTCCGACCCATCGACAAGCTCCTTCGTCGGACGACCTTGCGGGCCCCAGTTCAGAAGCATTTTTATGAACGCATTCCATTCCAGCGCCGGGATGCATTGACAGAGGGACGGGATTTCTATCGAGGCCTGATAAAAGGCTACGAAGAAGGCCTGAACCGCGCCTGGGACGAGCTGATCGGACTGACGACCAGAGGCTACTCCCCCCGCGAGATACAGGTCATGGCCAGGAGCAAACGGCAGTCCATCAGCCAGTTCATCCGGGAGCGCAAGGTCAGGGTGCGCGAGGAGGCGGGAGTGGACCTGTTCGGGCAGGCGTCCACCGCCATGACCTCGGAGGTCCTCCCCGGCCGGGCGTTCCTCGTGGAGTCGGGGATGACCGTGGCGCTGAAGGTGCTGAACGATCTCCTGGAGAGCGGCTACGAGGGCCTCGTCATCTCAAGGAAGTACCCGGGCGACATCCAGAGATACATATCGGGCGAGCCCCAGATGATGTGGCTGACCCGGCAGGAGAAGGGGAGGGGGATCGACTACCAGTGCCTGTCGCCGTCCGACCAGGGGACCATCAGCAGCACGGTCATCAAGTTCATGAGGGAGGGCGAGCGCCGGGTGGTGATGTTCGAGGGGGTCGACTACATGCTGCTCCAGGGCAGCGACTTCCAGAACGTGGCCAAGTTCCTTCACGGCCTTATCGACCACACGATCTCCACCAGGAGCATACTGCTCATCCCGATCAACACTGCTGCCTTCGAGGAGATGGACCTGCGCAGGCTGGAGAACGCCGCCTACGTCCTATCGTCCTGACGGGCGAGAACGATGGACATGGACGACACCCGAAGCGTGCGTCCGTCCTCGGAGGTGACCTCCTCGGTCCCTATCGTAATATCGGCCACCTCAGCGTCCTTCACGTACCGCCGGCGCACGATCTCCGCCACGTCCACCGCCTTGCTGATGGCTTTCCCGCGGGCCTTGATGACCACCATGGACGACCCCTCCTCGAACTGCGAGGTCACGGCCAGGACGTAGCTGGAGGCTGGTTTTGTTCCCACGAACACGATGTTTTCATCGCTCACGTCCATCCTCCGCTGCTCAATACTGCCGGTGCTCCTGGAAGTACCGCTGCATGATGCGGCGCTGCCCCTTGCGCAGGATCTCCGACAGCGTCGACGTCGATATGCCGAAGATCTTGGCCAGCTCCTTCAGGCCAATGCGCCTCGGGAAGTCGAAGTAGCCCCGCTCGAAGGCCATGCGGGTGATCTGCTCCTGCCTCATGGTCAGCTCATCGGTGTCGGTGATCTCGGTGAGCTTGACCAGCTTGGGATCGGCGTTCAGGTTCTTCAGGGCGTCGATCAGCTCCTTGAAGGCCGAGTTCCGGGTGACCAGCATGGTCCACTGCATCCGCCCGTCGGGGGTGGTGGTCGACCGCGTCAGGAAGCACTCGGTGCCGGCCAGTACGCGGCATACCATGCACTGGTTGGTGGAGAACGCCGCCAGCGCCTTGCCCTTGTCGATGGCGCTTATGTCCACGTTGAATATGTTGGGGTTGTTGCGCACCGATTCGATGACCTTTGGAAGGTCCTCGGTGTTCTCGACCTCGATCTGCACCAGGTCGCGAACCTCGGTGTCGAACGCCTTCGAGTCTATCAGCTTCACCACTGACGGATATTGCTTCACCACTTCGGTGATCCAGTTGTCTGGCAGAGCCAGTGTTATGATCCCTTCCATCATCTAATGCACCCTCAGGGATAGATCCCTCTAAGCTTGGTGGCCTGGACCACCTCGCCCACCGCCAGCAAGTATGCCGCGGTCCTCATGTCCACCTCCTTCGCACCCGCGGTGGCGTACACCCGGGCGAAGGCATAGGTCATGATCTCGTTCAGCCGGTCCCTTATCTGGGCGTTGGACCAGAAATGGAACTGCAGGTCCTGGACCCATTCGAAGTATGAGACGGTCACGCCCCCGGCGTTGCACAGGACGTCGGGAATCACCATGACGCCCTTCTCGTCCAGGATGGTGTCGGCCTCGGGCGTGGTCGGTCCATTGGCCCCCTCGGCCACGATGCGGGCCCTGACGCGGTCGGCGTTGGCCGACGTGATGGCGTTCTCCAGGGCGGCGGGCACCAGCACCGTGCATTCCATCTCCAGGAGCTCCTCGTTCGTCATCTCCCTCGCCCCCGGGTACCCGATGACGGAGCCCGTGCGTTGCTTGTGCTCGTACACGCTCACGGGGTCCAGCCCCTCCTCGTTGGCTATCGCCCCCGAGGAGTCCGATAGGGCCGTTATGGTCAGTCCGAGCTCGTCCTTCAGCAGCCGGGCGGCGTTCCACCCCACGTTGCCAAAGCCCTGCACCGCGGCGGTGGCCTCGGAGCGTTTGATGCCCTCCACGGCCATGGCCTCCCTGACGCAGTACATCAGCCTCGGGAGGTGGCCTCCTCCCGGCCCTTGGAACCCCCCAGCGGGATGGGCTTGCCAGTGACGATGCCCGGTACCGAATAGCCGACGTTCATGGAGTAGGTGTCCATGATCCAAGCCATGACCTGGGCGTTGGTGTACAGGTCCGGCGCCGGAATGTCGATGTGGGGGCCTATGATGGGCATGATCTCCGCCGCGTACCGGCGCGTCATCCTCTCCAGCTCCCCCGCGCTCATCCTCTTGGGATCGCATATCACGCCGCCCTTGGCGCCCCCGTACGGCAGCCCGACGGTGGCGCACTTCCAGGTCATCCACATGGCCAGGGCGCGGACCTCGTCCAGGGTGACCTCCGGATGATAGCGTATCCCGCCCTTGCAGGGCCCCCGGGCGAAGTTGTGCTGGACGCGGAAGCCGGTGAAGACCTTGATGGTTCCGTCGTCCATGGTGACCGGGAAGTTCACCGTGAGCTCCCGCTTGGGTCGGCTCATGAGGTCGATCATGCCCTGGTCTAGGCCCAGCATCTCCCCCACCCGCTGCACCTGGCCGACCGCCACCTGATACGGACCCTTCTGATCGCTCACCGCCTCACCCTCTTGGCGCCATCGACCGACGCGAACCTCAAGATGCTTTCATCAAATTTATAGGAGAGCGTCGTTGATTATTAGGCATTGTGAACAACGCCGAGATCGCTCAGATGCTCCATGAGTTCGCGGACCTCATGGACCTGCAGGGGGACGTGTTCAAGCGCAACGCCTACCGACGGGCCGCCCGCAGCGTGGAGTCGCTGGAGCAGGACATCCAGCAGGTGATCGAGGAGGGTTCGCTGGACAAGGTCCCCGGGGTGGGGAAGGGCATCGCCGTGAAGATCATGGAGATGATGGAGACCGGCACCTCCAAGGAGCTGGAGAGGCTGAGAGGCTCCTTCCCGCCCGGCCTGGCCGAGGTGATGCGGGTGCCGGAGGTGGGGCCTCGCACCGCCGCTCGGCTATACCGCGAGCTTGGCGTGTCGGACCTGGCAGGGCTGAAGGAGGCGGCCACGGAGCATCGCATACGGCAGTTGCCCGGCTTCGGGGAGCGGTCGGAGATGAACATCCTGCGGGGGATCGACCTGGTGGAGAAGCAGGGGAGCCGCATGCTGCTGTCCGTCGCCCTCCTCAAGGGAGAGGCGCTGGTCGAGCACATCCGCTCCTCCGGCTTCCCCCTGGCCTCGGTGGCCGGCTCCATGCGCCGGATGAAGGAGACGGTGGGGGACGTGGACATACTGGTCGGGACCGACCGGCCCCGTGAGGCCATGGAGGCGTTCGCGTCCTTCCCCGAGGTGGTGGGCACCATCGTTCGAGGGGACCGCAAGACGAGTGTGAGACTGGCCGACGGGATCCAGGCCGACATGCGGGCCGTCCCGGAGGCCAGCTATGGCGCCGCCCTGCAGTACTTCACCGGCTCGAAGGAGCATAACGTCAAGCTGCGCCGGATCGCCATCCGGAAAGGGCTCCGGCTCAACGAGTACGGCCTGTTCGACGCCGCGGGCGCCAACCTGGTCGCCGGCCGCCCGGAGGAGGACATCTACCGGCGGCTGGGCCTCCAGCCCATGCCGCCCGAGCTGCGGGAG
>LJKK01000127.1 GCA_001421185.1 Methanomassiliicoccales archaeon RumEn M1 | reverse complement strand
GGGCGGCAGCGTGGTCACCGCGTCCCGCAGCAGCTGGACCACCGCCTCCTCGATCAGATCTGCCACCATGGCGAGGCGAACGCGCTCGCGTTAGAATAATCTGCCGGGCTAGCACTATTTAATCCCCTTAATTCTTACACCAATCAGGAGGATTCAAGTGGAGCCCATAGTCATCACAGACCTCGTCAAGGACTTCGGGGGGTTCAAGGCAGTGGACGGCCTCAGCCTCACGGTCCGAAGCGGCACCTTCCTGGGCTTCCTGGGGCCCAACGGCGCCGGGAAGACCACCACCATCAAGATCCTGACCAACATGCTCCGGGCCACCAGCGGCTCGGCCTACCTCAACGGCGTGGACGTCGTCAAGGACCCCAAGGCCGCCATGGCCAGCCTGGGAGCCGTCGTCGAGACGCCCGAGTTCTATCCATACCTGACGCCCAACGAGACGCTCGCCTACCTGGGGGAGCTGAGGGGCATGCCCTCCGAGGAGGTCCGCTCCCGCTCCGCCGAGGTGCTGGAGACGGTCAAGATGTCCGAGTGGGCGGACCAGCGCATCGGCAAGTTCTCCAAGGGGATGAAGCAGCGGGTCGCCATCGCCCAGGCCATTTTGCACCGGCCATCGGTGATCATACTCGACGAACCGACCTCCGGACTGGACCCCAGGGGCATGGCGGAGGTCCGCGAGATCCTGAACGAGCTCAAGAAGGAGAGGTACACCGTCTTCATGTCCTCCCACCTGCTTAACGAGGTGCAGGAGGTGTGCGACGAGGTCGCCCTCATCGACCGCGGCAAGCTGCTGCGGTCCGGCCCCGTGAGCGACCTGCTCGGCTCGGTGAACGTGCACCGCATGGAGGTGCGCTCGCTGCAGCCCATCGACGGCGCCTGGCTGAACAAGATCTCGCAGCTGGAGGGCGTGACGGAGCTGCGCGCCTCCGGACGGGCGGGGTTCACCTTCACCCTCGCTGGCGGGGAGCAGGAACAGGCCAGGATGCTGCGCTCGCTGCAGGGCATCGGCCTGGACGTGGTGTCGTTCAAGGAGTCGGGCGTGGCGCTGGAGAATCTGTACCTATCGATGATCAAGGAGTCGAGGTGAGCGAATGAGCGACGTTGCACAAGTTAACGCGGTCCCCACCGACATGAGGCAGGCGATGACCGTGATGAAGTACGATCTGCTGAAGCATCTCCGCAGCAAGCGCCTCCTCGGCATGCTGGCCATCGAGGCGGTGCTGCTCATGCTCATCTCCGCCCTGGTGATCGGGGAGGTGGCGCAGCCGTTCACCGACACCATGGGCGGGTACGCATCGCTGGCGTCGACGCTGGTCATCGTGGCGGCCACACTGTTCGCCGGCGACGCCATCGTGTCGGAGTTCCAGGGCCGTACCGGCTACCTGCTGTTCCCCAACCCCGTGAAGCGCTCATCGATCTTCATAGGGAAGTTCCTGTCGGCCGTGCTGGCCATGGCGCTGGTGATGGCCATCTACTACATCGTGGCCATCGCCATCAGCGCCGCGGTGTCCAGCGACCTGGAGCATCTGGAGCTGGCGTTCGCCTCCCTCGGGCTGGCGCTGCTATACTCCATCGCGGCCGTCGGAGTGGGCATGCTGGTCAGCTCGTTCATGAAGGGCAGCACCGGCTCGCTCATCCTGACGTTCTTCCTGCTGCTCCTCATCCTGCCGTCGGTCGACAGCATCTTCTCCCTGGTCGATTACCCGCCCACGCCCTCGCTGACGTTCGCCTCGGGGGCCATCGCGGCGGTGCTTAGCGTGCCCTATCCGCCGGAGACCAGCATGATGGTCATTCCCCTGGAGGGCCTGGGCGATTTCGTCACCTACATCCACACGCCGCCCGTCGTGACGGCCGTGGTGGTGATGATCGCGTGGGCCGTGGCGACCATGGCGCTGGCGTACCTCCTGTTCCGGCGGAGAGAGATGTCGGCGTGACCGCGGCCTTCGTCCACGTGGGCGATGAGCTGCTGAGCGGCCGCATCGACCCCTATCCGCGAGGGATGATCGAGCGGATGCGCCGCCACGGATGCGACATCGCCTGCGTGGCGGTCGTCCGGGACGATATCGACGAGATCGTCTCGGCGTTACGCTTCGCGCTCTCCCTCGGCCCGAGCATCGTCGTGGTCACCGGCGGCCTGGGGCCGACGCTGGACGACGTGACGAGGGAGGCGCTGGCCAAGCTCATGGGGGTCGAGCTGACGGTCAGCGAGGAGGCGGCCGCCTGGCTGGACGAGGCGCTGGTCAGGATGCACGGTCGGGCGGAGCGCAACGAGATACGGCTGCGCATGGCCCGGGTCCCTCGCGGCGCCCAGGCGCTGCGGAACATCACGGGAGCGGCGTGCGGCGTGCGCGCCGACATCGACGGCGCGACCGTCTTCCTGCTGCCGGGATTTCCGGACGAGTCGATGCCCATGTTCGAATCGTACGTCGTCCCGCTGGTCGAGAGCGACGGGATGGTGGAGCTGGAGGTGAGGGTGAGAAAGGGCGAGGGCACCCTGGAGCCCATCTTCCGGGAGGTGGCGGCGCGCTTCGACGTGCGCGTGGCCTCGCTGCCATCCTCCAACTGGCGAGAGCGCGGGAACGGCGTCGTGATAAAGGGGACGAGGGAGGAGGCGAGCAAGGCGATGGCGTTCTTCGAGAGCGAGGTAAGGAAGCTCGGCCCAGACGTCAGTTGCCGATGATGTAGACCTCTCCCTCGTGGAGGAACACCTTGACGGTGTCCCCGGTCCTCACGAAGCCCTGCGGCTTGCGGACCTCGATGGTGGCGAACGATACGGGATGCATGAGCTGCAACTCCCTATGGCCCTCGCCCAGGACGACCGCTTCCACGACATCGTTCTTGGTGCCGACCACCTTGACGTCGCGAAGGTGCTCGATCCCGACCGTGTGATTGTCGCCGTGCTTCAGCTGGCGGAGCTTGGCCGTCTGCGGACCGGTCGATTGCACCAGGTACAGCTTGCCGTCGATCTCCACGATGTCCCTCACCCGGTACGGCGGCAGCCGGACAAGGTAGGTGACGCGGTAGATGTCGACGCCGTCCTTCCGTCCCTGCAAGGAGGCGGACTCCTTGTACTCGGCGCCGTAGATCGAGACCAGTTCCCGGGCGAGCGTCTTGCCCAGACCGATGGTGCTGATATAGAGATCGTAACCGCCGTGGGCCTGCATGGCCTTGGCCATGAAGGCGTCCCTGCTGTCCTTGGAAGCGTTGTCGATGTGCGCCTTGGCCCGCCGGAGTATCTCTTCCCGCTCCTCGTCGGAGAAGCGCTTGCCGGTCGGCCGCACCTGCACGATGCTCTCGTAGTAGTTCCCCTGGATCTTGTTGCACTTGGGGCAGGCGTTCCTCTTGATGCGGACGATCGTCTCCGTCTCCTCGGCAACCTCGAGGTCCTCGTGCGCGACGGTGGCCACGGCGTGAACGCGGTAGGACTTGCGGTCGATCTCCCGCGCCTCGATGTCGAGGTCGCGCACCATGGCGTCCTTCCTCACCATGAGGTGGGCCGCCACGTGATCGTACACGGCGTCCATCTCGTCCTCGTAGTGGACCCATTTCTTGTCCATGAGGTACTCGTCGCAGTGTGCGCACTGCTGCAGGTCCAGGTGGTCCGGCAGCTGGGTGAAGCGATTGCTCTGCAGATAGCAGGCCGCGCACAGGCTGTCGTACGTTCGTTCCTCCTTGCCGCACTTCACGCAGAACATGGGACCGAAGGACGCATAAGTGGTGCCGCTATTTATTCGAATGCACTGCCTCACATCTTGGCCAGCTGGGCGTGCGGGACGCCCTCGATGGTGAGGGTGCAGCCGCTCTCGATGTACCCCGCGCGGATGGCGACGTTGACGACGTTCTCGCCCACCAGGTTGGCGATGGTGCACATCGAGAGGCGGTTCAGCAGCATCTCCTCGTCGGCGTCCTCGCCCTGGTAGAACGAGGGCAGCACCTCCAGGCGGAAGGGGCCTTCCTTTAGCTTTCTTCCCAGCAGCTCCTTGTCGGCAGCGGCCAGGAGGAGGTCCCCGCCGCTTCGGTGCATCTTCACGGTGAACATGTTCATCCCTCTGAGGTCAGTTTGTAGAAGCCGCTGGATGGCGAATAAATCTCCCCGTTCTGACTGAGCCTGCGGAGCAGGGTCTTCGCTCTATCCTCGGTTATCCCGCGGTCGGCGGCCGCCTTGAACAGCATGTCGCCGCTGACCCCGCGGCGCGGGTCGACGCCGTCGCCGCTGCGCAGCAGGGAGCCGATCAGGTCCTTGAGGATGGTGATCTGCTCCCTCTGGGAGTGCGACGTGCCCGTGGCTATGATGTCGAAGTCGAGGCGGTCGCCCTCGCCGGCGATCTTGCGCAGATAGTACTCCACGATGCGGATCGCCCTCTGGGCGTCCTCCACCGTGGCGATCCTGGACAGGCGGGCGCGGGCGCTCGCTTCCGACAGCCGGACGAACGCCTCCAGCTGCCTGGCGGTGATGGGGACGGAGGCGCCCTCGCCCTCGCCCTGCTTCCTGATCTTGAGATAGAAGTCGGAGATGAGCTTCATGGCGTCGTCGCTGAGGACCGGGTTGATCCTCTTGGCGTAGGCCACGTACTTGCGGAAGAACTCGCGGTCCAGGGCCGGCTCCACCGTCTTGGTGTCGCTCATGATGCCCTCCACGTCCACTCCCTCCAGCACCCCCGGGTCCTCGTACTTCTTGATCTGCCCGCGGCGGTGGGTCTTGAGGATGTGGGCCGTAATGTTGGCGTCCCGCTCGGCCGACGGCTTGTCAGTAAGGGCGAAGATCAGGTCGAACCTGGACAGCAGCGCGGGGGGCATGTTGATCTGGTCGGCGATGTACTGGTTCTGCTCGAACCGGCCGTACTTGGGGTTGGCCGCGCCCAGCAGCGAGCACCGGCACTGCAGCGTGGCGGTGATGCCGGCCTTCGCCACCGAGATGGTGTTGCCACACCATACCGGCTTGCCGTTGCGTCGAACGTATATGACGTGGTCGGGCACCTCCACGCAGTAGATTTTGCCAGAGTAGGGAGCCTTTGTGATGTTTCTACGCTGCCCGCAGTTTATCATGGGCTCGTTCATGTTTCGTCTGAAACCGTCGATGAAGGAAACGGTATAGTACGGCATCTTTCTGATGACTGGTCGTTCACGGATTGTACCCTGATGTCCTCCCGGCAACGTCACAGTAACATTGGCTGAGATTCCAATCTTCAATGCCAGTTCCTGCATGTCATCGGCAAGCTTCCGTGACGAGGTCCCATAACTGCGATGTCCTGTCCTCTCCCTTATGTGGCCGTCACCCAGCATAAGGGCGTCGAATAGGATTAGGAGCTGTCTTGACGACAGTTCAAGAAACTCGCGAGGAATGTGTTTTTCATAACATTTCCCTAGGGGCGCAAGATATGCAGCAAGCTGCTTATCACTAATGGCATAGCTATGTCCATCGTATCTTACCTCGTAACCCAAACGAGCAATACATGCCCCAATTTTCTCAATATTTTCCTGACTCTTTGTTTGAGTTATGTGAACACGGTATGGAACTCCGTTTTTACGCTGAACACTTCCTTCGGACAGATAATATCCAAGGAACTCCAGCCAATCATCCATTTTGAACTCTTTTTTGTTAAGCGACCTACGCGTACCTGGTTGCCGAACTTGAGGACAGCGGGGAGATGGAAAGACTCGACGTCCTTTCCTTTCCAAAGAGCGTTTCTCTTAAATTTCAGCTTCTTTCCCTCAGGCAATTCATCCATGCGTTGGAGCTTGAAGGGCCCCCATTGGTCGGCCCTTTTGTGAACGGATACGTACATGTTATGGTTGGGCGAGACTGCCAGATTGACCTGCCTTCCTGTAATATAGTAAAAATCGCCGCTATAATCGGCCTCTACATACTGAGTAGGCTTGACGAATTTTAGTTCGCCATTCTTGGATAAGGATGCAATCAGGTCCTCTTCGTCGACATCCTTGAAGAACTTCCACCCATGGTCAGTGAGGACCTCGGTCTGGTCGTCGTAGCACTGCGATTCCATGGCCTCGTGCATGCTCGACCGGTCCTGGTCGGTCATCTTGTCCATCTCGTCCACGCAGTTGTGCACGATCCCGCCGGACACCAGGAAGTTCGGCTCCCCCTCGATGGTGAGGTCGTACACCTGTCTGAGGCCGCCCTCCTCGATGTCCACCACCGGATTGAGCAGGTAGTTCTTGGCCGGCTCCCGGAACGGCTCGTCGGTGATGCTCGACCAGTGCGGCCTGAGCGTCTCCATCAGGGCGGTGGTCACCTTACGCTTCTTCACCGCACGATATATCCGGGAGCGCAGCCCGAGCTCCACGGTGCGGGAGGCGTTGAACTTGATCGAGCTGAACCAGTCCGCATAGTCATCGTCCAGCAGGGTGTCGCAAGCGCCCATGTGCTTCGTCGCCACCACGGGGTACAGCTTGCTTCTGTTCTCACCGACCACGTGCGGGCCGACCAGATCGACCAGGCGGTTGTAGCTGTCCAGCGAGGTTATCTGGACCTTCCGTCCGCGCCTGACGGCCATGATGCCGAAGCGGTGGAACAGGGCGAGCAGTAGCCTCTGCTTGCGCTCCGTCCACTCGGGACCATGCTTCTCGCTTCCCACGCCTATGTCGACGACATTCTTGATGCCATGCCTTCCCTGCTCGTGGACGACGCAGCGATCGGTGCTGACGACCCCGGCCAGGAAGCCTATGCAGTAGTCCACGTCGTCCAGCGGGACCTGGTCCTGGTGGAACAGGGCCTGGACCTCTTCCTTGAGGTCGCGCGAAGAGAACTGATGCGACACGCAAGGGTCGAAGCAGACCGCCTGCCCACCAACGGTCTGGGCGACCTCCAGGCGCTGCGTTCCGCCCACGTCGACGCCGTAGTGCCTCTCCAACAGGCCGGCGATGTGGGCGGCGCGGTCGTTCCTCGGCCCCGAAGAGAGGCCCAGGGCGTTCTTGGGCGATGATCCGTCATGATGCAGGTCGCACAGGGCGAAGCCGTGGAGGAAGCCCTTCTCGAAGCGCTCCCGGTCCATGAGCTTGGGCGTCGAGTAGTCGGCCGGTATCCGTACCAGGTCCTGCCTCGTCAGCTGACCGGCCTCCGTCCATCCCGCGCTCGTCAGTATGCGGTGGTCGGGCGTGCACTCGATGATCTCGCCAGAGTACAGGCGGAGCCGTATGGTCCTCCTCTCGCCCTTCCGAATGACCCTTCTCACGCGTCCGTAGCTCGGGCCGTCCGAGTAGTTCAGGACGGTGTCGCCCACCCGGACGTCCTTGATCGGAACCAGTCCGCGGGTCGTGACCACGGGCTGGTTCTCCTCGATGCACGCCTGCCCCTTGTCGGCCAGGACCAGGGCGCCGGCCTCCAGCGTCCATCGGCCCTCGCCGAAGTCGTCCTTGACCGCCGCAGCGGTGTTGTGAACCACGAAGCCGTTGGCCACGAAGGAATGGGAGCCGTCGACCGTGAGGTCGTACACGAAGGGCGGAAGGTCCTTTTCCAGAGCGCGCTTGGACGACACCTGGCTCCATCGGAAGCCTCCGGCCCCATCGGAAACGAGAATGGACTGGCCTTCGCGGACGTCCGACGCCTTGGACCACCCCTCCGTGGAGGCATCTGGCCTGCACCACACCTTGGTCTCTGGAGTCAGGGTCAGACGCTTTCCCGAGGTTTCCACGAGTTCCACAAGAAATGAAGGGGTCTTGATACGCCATATGGCCGTGGCCCGGCGGAGCGTCTGGCACATGTCCGACATTGTCGCGACATCGTACTGGCCTTCGAGCTTTTCCATCCATTGGGAGGGCTCCACTTCCTGTGGAGACGACATGTGCCGCTCGACGAACTCGCCGATCCTCGTCTCCTCTCCATTGACGACTATCAGCGAGTCGGGCGAGACGCACAGGCCGGCCGCCGAGGACGACTTGCCCGAGGCGTAGATGCCCCTGGGGGCCAGTCGGCTCATGTACCGCAGCATCTGGCTGTTGTGCGACAGGATCCCGTTGGCGACGTAGTTGTGGCTGTCTTCGACCTCCAGGTCATACACCCACTCCTCCTCCGGCGCGATCTCCTCGATCGATTCGATGATGTCGTACGCGAAGCCCAGCTTGTTCCATCCGTAGGGGTCGTCGCCGGCGTCGGCGTGCACCACGATGGACATGCCCGGCTTGAGGCTGCGAGCCTCGCGAGCCATGATGCGGTTGGCCCATGGCGCGAAGAGGGGATGGGTGGGCGTCATGGTCAGCGTTCTGCCCTCGGCCGTGCGGAGGCGTATCATCTTCTCGGGCGCGGTGCGCTTCCACACCCGCACGGCGCGGCCCTCCTCGATGCGGCCGCGGGCCGAGAAGGTCATCACCTTCAGGTCGATCTCGGCCGTGAGGCCGTCATCGATCTCTTCCGACCCGGCGGCGAGGCCGTCCTCCACGATGTCGCCGATCCTCCTGAGCGAGCCGTCGGAGAGCGTGACCATCGAGTCCGACGTGACGCACTTGGCCACTCCCGGATCGCCGACCAGCAGGATGTGGATGTCGCCCCTGATGCGGGTGCCGTCGTCCAGCACCTTGGGGACGCCGCTGAACAGCTGCAGCGCCAGCGACTCCTTCTCGGTGTTGTAGCCGTAGATGGTGGGCGATATCGAGGCGATGATCTTGTCGAACAGGTCGGGCGAGGAGGCGATCTCCCTGATCTTCTCCTCGTCCTCCTCGGTGATGTTGATCTCCTCGTACTCGTGCTGCTGGAACTCCGCCGAGATGACGTCCAGGCTGATGTCGAACAGGGTGGACTTGTTCGGCTGGCCCTTCTGCACCGAGCGCAGGATGCCGTTCAGCACGACCCGGTCGCCCGGGGAGACCATGCCGGCGATGTCGTCCTCAAGGTAGCCGGTGAGACGCTCGGGCTGCGCCCCGCCCCTCAGCCCCTCGGGGCTCTCCTGCACCTCGATCTTCTGCGTGTCGACGAAGCGCGACTCCTCGGTCAGCAGCTTGAACTTGGTCGTTCCGGGCGTGCGTCCGCAGCCGTCCTGCTCCTTGTAGCACTCCATCGGCTCCTTGAAGAACAGGCCCTCCTGCACCTCCTTGATGACCTGCCCGCAGCGCAGGCACTGGAACAGGGCATCGGTGATCTTGGGCCGGACCTCGGTCGCCTTCCTGGCCAGGCCTTCAACGCAGACCAGCTTGCCCACGTGCTTGGCCCGCAGCTGCCTGATCTCCACCTTGGAGTCGCGGGGCAGCGATATGATGCGGAGGTTGATGTCGGCCTGGCGCATCTCGGCGTGCATGAGGTTCCGCATGGCCTGCTTGCCGGCCAGGAGCGCCAGGTCGGGATGCTCCAGAAGGTAGACGGCCAGGTCGGCGTCGAAGTGATCGAGGTCCGCATAAACCACATTGATGCTCCTGACCTCGGGATACAGGTCGGAGACCTCGCGTATCCTTTGCATGTACTCGGTGCCCTGGAAGAACGCCTCCCACCGGGACACCATGCTAATGTCCACTCCACGGTGCTCGTTCCTGCCCCGCTCGGGGGCCTCGTTGACAACGGTGTCCTCCTGAATATCGTCTACCGGCACTTCCTCACCTGCCGCCCGTACCTGTGGTCGCGCGGAGGCTGACCCATCATGTCGATGCTTTTGAGGGTTGTGCTGTTAACATCCCGCACGATAATCATCCTCTCCTCGACGTTGGTCCGCTGGCCTCACCTGGCCTTTGGTCCAGAGATTATGATGACCTTACGGACGTAAGAAAAGTATCACGCACCTCAATTAAAGAATGTGGGGCTACGGTGACGAGGAAGCTACCATTATCATGGTGGATAGTTTCGATCTCGCGAGAAAATATGTAGCTAGGGAAGCTACAAGCTAGACTGGCATATGCGGAACGATTTCGTAAACCGTAGAAAAAGGAGTTTAATTTTAAGGGGCGATTTTGAGACTGGGCGATAGCATCGCATCGGGCATGGTAAAGCGCCCCTTGGACCTCGAGCGGCCTAACGGCATTCTTTTGCCACTTCCTGAGGTCCCTCTTCCGCATCCTCTTTAGGTTCGTCAACGAGGTAATCGGACTGTATCGCCACCACCTCGGCGCTCGTCTCCACGCCGGAGTAGAGTTCAAGAGGCTCCCTGTTCACGCGGAAGAGCTCCTCTCCCCAGGCGAACTTGGACATGGTCTCACGCGCCTGCTCCTTGAAACCCATGATGTACAACGCGGACGCGAGCGCTTCAGCGCATGTCAGCTTACAAGGCCGGCCCCAGTTGACCGGGTTGGCGGCCACAAGGAACGGCAGCGAGCGTTCGGCCACGCCCTTCATCCTTCGCGGGACGGTGTCGATGTTCCTCCACGAGAGGTCTAGCGCCACGATGCCCCGGGCGGCGGCGCGCTTCGAGTCTTCACGGGACACGGCCTTCTCGGCCCACGGAGTGAGAACGACTGCCCCGTGAGGTATGCGCTGCAAGGAGGAAATCTCCTGGGCCTGGTTGAAGCGGACGAGCTTGCGGCCGGTGCATTTCTTGGGGTCGCACTGCTTCTCGTCGTAGATGTAGAGTCGCACCGACATGGCTCTGACCTCTACGGCCACCTTGTGAATATATGTTTGCTCCGCCGAGTTTATTAGTCGGTGCGGCGTGCCCCCGCTCATGGAGATCGGAGTGTCAGTGCTCGTGCTGGCCGCGGTCTTTGTTCTGATCGCCGTCCGGCAGGTGGGCCGGTTCCGTCTCCAGATCTGGCAGATAATGCTGGGCGGCGCTATCGCCGTCCTCGTGACCGGACAGATAGCCCCGCGGGACGCGCTGCTGTCTATCGACATCGACGTCATGCTGTTCCTGCTGGGCATGTTCATCGTGGGTGTCACGATGAAGGAGTCCGGCCTCCTGTACCACGCGGCGCATCGATTGTTCCGCCGGGCAGTAAGCGTCGATCGACTGGTGCTGTTGCTCTTGTTCTCGTTCGGCCTGTTGTCGGCCGTGCTGATGAACGATACCATCGCCATCATCGGCACGCCGCTGGTGCTGCACTACGCTCGCACGCTGAACGTGTCGCCCAAGATGCTCCTGCTGGCGCTCGCTTTCTCCGTGACCATTGGCAGCGCCATGAGCCCCATCGGCAATCCTCAGAACCTGCTGATCGCCATCGACGGCGACGTTCCCGCTCCGTTCGCATCGTTCCTGTCGTCGTTGTTCGTCCCGACCGTCATCAATCTGCTGCTCACGTTCGTCGTGCTGAGAGTGTTCTTTCGCGAAGAGTTCGTCGATAAACCAGTTCATATGCACGACGAGAGAGTGGTCGATCCGAGACTGGCGAGACTATGCGTCATCTCGTTCGCCATCATCGCCATCATGATTGCCGCCAAGGTCGTCCTGACCGCCGTGCGGCCCGATGTGAACATGCCCCTCACGCTGATCGCCCTGGCCGGGGCGGCGCCCATCGTGCTTCTTTCATCGAGACGCGTCGAGATGGTGCGCAAGGTCGATTGGTCAACGCTCGTGTTCTTCGCATCCATGTTCGTGCTCATGGCCGCGGTGTGGGCGTCGGGCTTCTTCCAGAGCGTGCTGGGCGGCGTTGACGGCCTGACATCGGTGCCGATGATCCTGCTCGTCAGCGTCGTTCTCAGTCAGTTCATATCGAACGTGCCGTTCGCCGCCCTGTACATCCCGCTGCTGCAGGACACCGGTGCCGGAACGGCCGAGATGATCGCCCTGGCGGCCGGCAGCACCATCGCCGGGAATTTGCTGCTGCTGGGCGCGGCCAGCAACATCATCATCGTGCAGAACGCCGAGCGGGAGGGCGAGACCATAACGTTCATGGAGTTCGCCCGAGTAGGCGTGCCGCTGACAGTCCTGAACTGCCTGGTGTACTGGCTCTTCCTATCGCTGTGATCAGCGGAAGAAGTCGTCGATCCAGTCGGAGATCTGGTCGCGCAGCGAGCGCATGTTGTTCAACTGTTCTTCCTCGGTGCCGTAGAACCGCGAAGGGTCGTTGAACGGCTTGTGCACCTGATGCACCGCCGGCAGGAAAGGACATTCCTGGGCGGCCGCGTCGCACACGGTGACGACGTAATCGTACTCCGTGCCGGGGCGGACGAAGTCGTCCACGCTCTTCGGCTTGTTCTGAGAGATGTCGATGCCGATCTCCTGCAGGACCTTGACAGCCAGAGGATCAAGCTTTCCCGGCCGCGATCCGGCGCTGCCGACCTCGTAGCGGCTGCCGTACTTGTTCTTCAACAGCGCTTCGGCCATCTGCGAGCGTGCAGCGTTGTGAGTGCATATGAAAAGAACGCGCTTCTTCGGTCCGGGAGCATCGATATCCTGCCTTGCCATGTGGTCACCTGCTCCGCGAGCTCTCGGCTCACGATATGAGTCCTATGCTGTCGCAACGTTTATCTTCATTCCCTCTCCTGTCCGCCTCACAGATCTCTTGATGATGAAACCTTTAGAACTGAACTCTGATGAATGATGGGCGAGCTGAAGGAGATCTGGCTTTTTCCATTATCTGCTGCGCACGAGCTTGTGTGTTCGGACGGCGAGCAAAATAATCGCGACCAAAGTATTATTGCGACAATAGCCGATTCCATGCCGGGATAGGGATGTACACTGGATTCGACTTGCTGGAGAGCAGCGCGGCGCTCCGAAATCACTGGCTGAGGCGGTTCGCCGCCGGCTTTATCGATATCACGATCATATTCACACCGATCTGGATCGTCCTGATGTATGTCGACGTGCCGAGCAAGATCATCGTCGCCGGCCTCGGCGCCGGTCTGGTGTGGTTCCTGTACGCCGCCATCTGCGAGGGGCGGTCCGGTCGAACGCTTGGTAAGGCATTGGTGCACCAGAAGGTGGTGTCCCGACAGGGCAGACGCTCGTACAGGCAGACATTCATAAGATCGATCCCGAAGTTGTTCTGGTTCATCTTCCTACCGTTCGACGTCGCCGTCGGCCTGGCCACCGAGGGCGATCCGAGGAAGAGATGGTCCGATACCGTGTCGAACACGCTGGTGATCGCATACTATCCGCCAATGCCTCGCAGCGAGAAGGCGCCGAGGCCGCAACCCAGGATGCGCGAGGACTTCGATTCGGAGTGATCTAGTCGTTCGAGAAGAAGTGGTCGAGGATCAGCGACGTGGCGTCGACCGTCTTGGGGTCGTGCTCCCCGCCCATGCGGGTGCGGCCGCCGGGCCACACGTGACCGGCGTTCTTGACCACTACAGAAGTGACGCGACACGAGCCTCCGCCGTAACGACGGACGATGGCATCCGATGTGCTCTCTTCCTCGACAGCAGAACAACCGTTCACTCGGGCCCAGTAGCTCTCCGCCTCCATGGCCGGAAGGAATCGGTCGTCGCCCCTTGAGGCGTACGGCACGAGGCGGTCGTCCTGCCCGTGGATGATGAGTGTATCCATCGGCCGCTTTGGAACGAGTTCGAGAATCTCCCTTCCAACGGTCGCGGCCACTGGAGCGATCATATCGATCTTGTCCGAGAGTTCGATGCCGGCGACGTGGGCGAGCATGCCGCCATTGGAGAAGCCGGTGATCAGGACTCGTCCGATGTCGTGCTCGTCCCTGAGCGCGTCAATGAGGTCCGAGATGAAGAGAACGTCATCCACTCCCTCCGCCTGGGCGTCTCGGCAGCAGAAGCGGGCGTTCCACGACGTCACGCCGCTGACGGCCGAGCGGATGCCTTCAGGATAGGAGACGATGAAGTCGCACTCGTCCGCCCTTGACGACAATGAAGTCATGGCCTCCATGAGGCGGGGGTTGGAGCCCAGCGCGTGTAGGGCGATGACGAGATTGGGTCGGGCACTGATGTCTGTCGGAACGTGCAGGAGGTGATGCCTCTCCCGCCCGCCCGAGCGCAACGTTCGCATGAACAGAGATATGGAGCTGAAAATAGAATTGTTTATTCCTCTACCCACCACACCCAGGCGCCCTTATCTTGTGAGATTCCTCCTCTGACATCTCCTTTTCGGCGCAATATGTTTAGAGTCCGTGCTAGACTATCAGGACATTTGATACCATTACTCCTTAGAGCTGCCTCTAACTCAATGGTACTGAGAGGATTGTTTCGGAGGTAACTGAATATCGCTTGGCGTTCCTCGTTAGATATTGTCACTAAAAACTAGATAAACAGTTCATTTATTGAAGTCTACCTATGGGTTGAAAACTGTGTGTTTTGGGCCAAATAAGAATAAAATGAGGAAAATGTTTGGTACCTCAGGCTCTCTCTTGAGTATCTGAGTAGTTTGATTAGCGGCCACTTATGCGATTGGCCACCGGTTAGGTCTCGACCTTCTTCACATCAAGGGTGATGGAGCCCAGCCCATCTCCAGATTCTGTATCTTGGAGAGTAAGCGTTACTTTCCCATCTTTTAATGCTGTAAGTACAACATAGTCTCCGGCCGACAATACCTTGTCATCGTTTGCATCTGAGTCCGCCCCCGCCTGCTTAAGACCATCAGATTTTGCGACATCACTCGGAGAGACGACTGCCTTTACCTCACCGAACTTAATATTCCCACCAGAAACGGATACGACGGAGATTGTGTATGTACCGTCTCCATTATCAACCTTAGACAGCGCAACTTTCGGAGTGGCGTCCGAATCGCCTCCGAAGCCCATGACCATCACGTACAATACCGCCGCGAGCACGACGGTGATCGCTACCATCAGAATGGTGGCGATGACCGGCGACACGCCCTTGCGGTCCTTCCAGTTCTTCCTCATTAGCTTCATGTTAAGTCCTCTCATTCTCGATGGGGGAACCCCACCGAGGAGGGGAATCAACGTGTGGATTAAATAAACATATGCATCTGAATATTTCACTGGCAGAACATGAGGGACGGTCGATAATAATGCCTTTCCCGTGCTCACTCTAGACCGCTCAGTTCGACCACCTGGTCGCACACCAGTGCGAGCATCTCGGCAATCTCCGGCCGCATCGATTCCTTCGTCGCAAGCATCACCGGGTACGCGTCCTTGGAACTCAGCGAGCTGATCAGCACGTGCAGGAACTCGGACAGCATCTTGGCGTCGTTGTGAAGCGACAGCGAGTTGATCGAGTCGACCAGGACGAGCTGTTTCTTGTCCCCGGCGCGGCGCATTAGGTACGCGACCTTGAGGATTATGTTCTCCAGAACGGTTGGACTTTCGACGTAGATCACCTTGCCGCTCTCGTCCCGATCACTCATCATCATCTGCGAGATGCTGTCCACGAACGAGATGTTGGCCGTATCGACGTCCAGCGCCTCGAACGTCGATAGCATCGTCCCGGCCGGCACGGAGGCGGTGATGTACACCATGCCCAGGCCCCTGTTCTTGGTGAAATCGACCAGGCCACGCAGCACCTCAAAGTACTGCGATATCGGGAACTGCATCACCGTGGCCACGGACGGGCCGACCTCATCGAGCCTCCTTCCGACCTCAACGGCGACGTCGGCCATCAGGCGCCACCTCTCAAAAGCGGAGTGATGAGGATGCCGCATGACGTCAGGTCGATGACGTACTTCGAACGCGAATGCGACGTGCCCTTCATCTTGAGCACCTGCAGCGTGCGCAACAGGTCCGAACGCCGCTGATGATTGCCGAGCACGATGACGCCGTCGGCGATGATGCTCTCCATCGTTGCGGTGACCGCGAGATCGGGCGTCGCCGACGGCTCGACGTCAGCGACCAGCACGGCGGTGCATCCCTTGCGGTACATCATCTCCGATAGCATCAGCAGCAGGTCCCTGGACACCCCGCGGTCGTCGAGGGCGTGGAACATGGCCGAGTAGGAATCGATCACCAGGCGGCTGATGCCGTTCTCGTCGATGTACTTCGACAGCCCCTCGCTGAACCGGAGGACGTCCTCCCTCGACTCCGGACGGCCGAACAGCGTGTCCAGCTCCAACAGCTCGGGCACCTCGATGAATCGCAGCAGGCCGTCGTCGATCAGCTCGCTGCGGAAGAACTCAAAGTCGGGAACGGAGGCCAGCAGCTTCTCCGGACGCTCGATCGTCGTGATGTACAGCGTCCTGTCCCCGGCGGCCGCGCCGCGGATGGCGAACTCCAGCGACAGCGACGTCTTGCCGACGCCCGGGACCCCAGTCACCAGGACCATGTTCCCCCTGGGGAAGCCTCCTCCCAGTATGGGGTCCAGCCCCTCGATGCCGGTAGCGCATCTTCCTCGTCCCTGGTCGCCTGCCATCGACCCTCTGAACACCGTGCTTGCCTATAGAACTTATGAATGGTGTCGAGAAAAGCATAACTACGGCCGAGGCGGTCAGGCACGTCATGAGACCAGTCCTCCAGGTCGCCCTGGACCTAATGCATCTCAAGCGCGCCGTGGAGATCGCCGCCGAGGCGGTGGAGGGCGGCGCCGATTGGATCGAGGCCGGCACCCCGCTGCTGAAGTCGGAGGGCGCGGAGGCGCTGCGTACGCTTAAGAGAACCTTCCCGGACCGCGTGCTGGTGGCCGACATGAAGACCATGGACGTGGGCGGCTTCGAGGTCGAGATCGCCGCCAAGGCCGGCGCCGACGTCGTCTCCGTCCTGGGCCTGGCGGACGACGGGACCATATCGGAGGCGGTGCTCACGGCCCGCCAGTACGGCGCGAGGATCATGGTCGACCTGATCGGCGTCCCGGACAAGGCCGCCAGGGCCCAGAAGGCCGAGGAGCTGGGCGCCTCGTACGTGTGCCTGCACGTGGGCATCGACGAGCAGATGCGCGCCGAGGGCTCTCCGATCGAGACGCTGAGGAGGATCGCCTCGGCCGTGTCGATACCCATCGCGGTGGCGGGCGGCATCACGTCCGAGACAGCGCCAGGGCTGCTGGACGCCGGCGCGTCGGTCATCATCGCCGGGGGCAGCATCATCAAGAACAAGGACGTCAGGGCGGCCGCCGCCCGGCTCAAGAGCTCGATGGAGCAGCATAAGGCCATCTCGGCCGCCGCGTCGAGGAAGTTCGGCGCCGACGAGCTGTTCGAGGCGTTCTCCAAGACATCCACATGCAACATCGCCGACGCCATGCACAAGTTCGGCGTGATGAAGGGCATCGTTCCTCGCATCATGCCAGGAACGAAGATGGTCGGACGCGCCTTCACCGTGCAAACGGCCAAGGGGGACTGGTGCAAGCCGGTGGAGGCCATCGACCATGCCTCTCCAGGCGACGTCCTGGTGGTGGACGCGGGCGGCAGCGACATCGCGGTGTTCGGCGAGCTGGCGGCCTGGAGCTGCCGGTCCAAGGGAGTGGTGGGCGTGGTCATCGACGGCGCCGTCCGCGACCTGGACGGCATCTACGCCATGGAGTTCCCGGCCTTCTCGCGCCACATCGCCCCCAACGCCGGCGAGCCCAAGGGCTACGGCGGCTACGGGCACGAGATCATCTGCGGCCAGCAGCCGGTGCGCACCGGGGACTGGATCATCGGCGACGACTCGGGGGTGGTGGTCGTTCCACAGGAAAGGGCGGTGGAGATCGCCAACCGCGCGGTGGACGTTGCCGAGCGGGAGGAGCGCATACGCGAGGAGATCAAGCGCGGGGGAACGCTGTCCATGGTGCAGGAGCTGGAGAAGTGGGAGCAGGTCCATTGATCAACCTGCACAACCACACCACCTACTCGGACGGCGACTTCACCATCGAGCAGGTGGTCGCGGCGGCCGAGAGCGGCGGCGTGACGCACGTGGCCATCACCGATCACTTCGAGACCGCCAAGGTGCACAGCCTGCTGTCGGCGCAGTTCGACCGGTACCTCGGTGAGATACGCGAGGCGGCGCGGCGGCATCCCGGCGTGCACGTCCTGGCCGGAGTGGAGATCGACACCGACCGGTCACGGTGCGACCTCGAGCGGCTGCCGATCGACCAGCTCAACCGCCTGGACATCGTGCTGTTCGAGTACGTCGACGATGATGGCTCGACGCTCGAGTCGCTGGAGCCGCTCCTGTCGCAGCTGCGCCCGCGGCGCGGCCTGGCCCACATGGACATCGAGCGCATCTACTTCGGCCAGGACCCCGACGAGGTGGCGTCGAGGTTCCGCGACTTCGGCATGTTCGTCGAGATGAACAACGCGTTGCCGTACCGCCGCCACGGCGTGCCGTTCTACGAGCTGGCGTCCAAGTACTACGAGGCGTTCCGCGGACGCGTTGGCGTGTCCATCGGCGCGGACGCGCACCATTCGCTCGAGGCCGTCGTCCATCTCGAGCGCCCGCACCGCTTCGCGCAGAGCATCGACCTGATGAACGACCTGCTCTTTGCTCGTGAGTAAAATGACCATCGGGCTAAAAGCGCGGCATTCGTTACCTAGAGTAACAACACAAAAGGAGCGAATGCCGCATGAAATACATAGGTCTGGACGTACATAAAGCCAACACCGTGGCCTGCGCCGTCAGCGCAGGCGGCAAGGCCGTGATGAGCGCCGAGGTGCGAACGAACGACGCTGGACTGAGCGAGATACACGCGCGGATGAACGGCGCCGAGTACGCGGTCATGATGGAATCGAGCACGTACTCGTACGCCGCGTACCGATTCTTCGAACGATTGGGCGTCGAAGCCCATGTCGTTCACGCGCGCAGTCTCAAGATGATAACCGATTCGGACAAGAAGACCGATCGCACCGACGCGGAATGGATCGGCCGCTGTCTTCGACTGTGGAAGAACGGCGAGATCGAGCTGTCAATGTCGTACATCCCGACCGACGTCGAGGCGGAGCTCAAGGACCTGTGCCGCTACAAGGAAGAATTGTCGAACAAGCTGGGCGACGAGGTGCGGCGCATTCGTTCGCACATGCACCGGAACTGCCAGGAACTGCCGTCGCAGTTCCAGAACCTGACGACTCGGAAGTCGAGGGAGTTCATATCGACGGCGTACTCGAACGATTACACTCTGCTCCAGAGAGTGAGCGGCTACGCCGCTCTGCTCAAGGAGTCTGAGCAGGTGGCCAAGGAGATCGAGAGACGAGGAACAAACGACAGGAACGTCGAGCTGCTCGAGTCGATACCGGGCATCGGACGGCAGACGGCCGTCCAGCTGATGTCGATGATAGTCGACATCTCACGCTTCGTAGATCCCGAGAAGCTGTGCGCGTACTTCGGCATGGCGCCTCGCGTTCGCGATTCGGGAGGCAAGGAGAACCACGGCCGAATGACGAAGAGCGGCGATCCCATGATGCGCTCCATCATGGAGCGCGTGACGCTCTCGCACGTTCGACACTGCGATTCGACCATCACCGCCTATTTCCGACGCAAGTCGAAGGAGATGGGCACTAAGAAGGCTCTCATGTCGGCCGCCAGGAAGATGCTGGCCGTGATCCACGCGGTCCTCAAGCGGGGAACGCCGTTCACCGCCTGAGCTGTCTCCGACAGCTCTGCGCGTTCGATGAGAGCGGGCCGACATGAGGACGAGGACCGAGGACGATGCCGTCGTTCTTTTTGCGGATCTTGCCGCCTGCTAAAATCACGGAGATGTCCGACCGTCCATGCCTGGAATGTCATTCTGCGGACGCTGCCGCCTAAGTAAATTAGGTTGCTCCGAGTGATCGGCGACGCGCTCACGAACGAGCTTGCTAGCGCAAGCTATTAAGAGCGAGCATGGAAATATCACAGAAGCCGCGCTTTTAGCCTAAGTAAAGAGAAAGAAGGGGGTTTAGAACCGGCCGCGGCCGGCCATCTCCTCCAGGCGGCGCAGCCTCTCCTCCATCGGGGGGTGGGTGGAGAACAGCGTCACCAGGCCGCCGCCCCGGAACGGATTGACGATCCACAGCGACGAGGAGGTTGGGTTGCCCATTCTCATGGGCATTTGCTTGTTGTAGCCGTCCAGCTTCCTCAGTGCGTTGGCCAGCGCCATGGGCCTCCCGATCATCTCCGCCCCCTCCTGGTCCGCCAGGTACTCGCGGGAGCGGGACACCGCCATCTGCAGCAGCAGGGCGGCGATGGGCGCCGTGATGGCGGCCACGATGGCGATGATGACCGTGCCGTTGTCGCGGTTGCCGCCCCCGCCGAACATGCTCCCCCAGAAGAAGGAGCGGGCGGCGAACGATATGGCGCCGGCCAGCGTGGCGGCCACGCTCATCACCAGGATATCGCGGTCCTTGACGTGGGCCATCTCGTGCGCTATCACGCCGGTCAGCTCATCATCGGTCAAAAGCCTCAGAAGCCCCTCGGTGGCGGCCACGGTGGCGTTTTTGGGGTTCCTCCCGGTGGCGAAGGCGTTGGGCGTCTGCGAGGGGACGATGGCCACCTGGGGCATCGGCATGCCGGCGGTCTGCGAGACCTGCCGGACGATCTTGTACAGCCTCGGCGCTTCGGCCTCGGTCACCGGCTTGGCCCGGTAGGACATCAGGACGATCTTGGACGAGAAGAAGTATGAGATGAAGTTCATGAGCCCCGCTATCAGCAGGAAGAATACCGCTCCCGTGACCCAGTCGCCCAGGAACACGGAGCCGACCGCCCACCCGATCGCCACGAAGAGACCGGTGAGGGCCGCGAAAATCAAAAGAACGCGCGCATTGGCGTCGACTGCTCCCATCTTTTCACCTTGAGCATCTCACGCCCTCGACGCTTTTAAGGTTTGTCCAAGAAACCTGGTGGCTGTCCTAACTGTCCACAAAGCGGCCCTGACTGTCCTGGTCGTCATCGCCGCCGGATCACCTTTTCCGCCAACCGATATACTATGGTATGACCAACCTGCTCGGCGAGCACCGAGCCGTCCTGCACCATGCTCGCCAGGACGTCGAACACCTCCTGCTCCGGGGCGTCCAGGGCCTCGCCCACCTGGTCGGCGGTCATGCCGCCGGTGGAGCGCAGCATGACGATGACGTCGTCCCTCTTGCCGTTGCGCGCGATGGTTTCCCGCCTCTCGGCCAGCTCCCGCTCCCTCATGGCCGCCAGCCGCTCGATGGCCGCTCCGGCCGTGCGATAGGCGGCCTCCCTGAACGCCTGCGGATCTCTTTCCAGGAGGTCCAGGGCCTCGTCGTCGATCAGGCCGTCCTCGCGCCAATGCTGGGCCACGTCCCGGATGGTGCCGCTCCATCGCTCGGTGGGCGAAGGGCTGGGAACGAGGATGTAGCTGACCCCGGTGCCGCGGAGCGCGTCGTGCAGCTCGCTCAGCCGCTCCACCATGTCTCCTTCCACGACATAATAGATACCCTCGCGGCGGAAGCCGGCCCTGGTGACGAACCGTTCGACCTCGGCCGGCGAGAGGCCGTCGGCCGTATACTCCATCTGGACGTAGGCGCGCATGCCAGTGTTCGATTCCATCGCCGTCCTTAATAACATTCCGGGGGCGTTAATTGGATATAGAGGCAGTCCGATGCTTTGGACATGGGCCCGGACCAGGAGCTGTTGATGACGTGGTTCCACCGCTTCTACAAGGTCCAGCCTCCACGCCCGCCCACCCGGTTGGAGCGCCGGGAGTTCGGCTTCATGTTCTTCGACCGCAGCTTCGTGCAGAGGCACATCGGGTTCGCCTCTCCGGGCGAGCTGCAATCGTTCCTCATCTCGCAGGTGCCGTCGCACGCCTACCATTCCACGGCCTATTACCGCTTTCCCAACGCGTCCACCATGGACGAGAAGAAGTGGGAGGGCGCAGACCTCATCTTCGACCTGGACGCCGACCACGTGAAGGGCGCCGAGGGCCTGTCGTACGAGGACATGCTGGCCCGCATCAAGGTGGAGCTGCTGCGGCTGATCGACGACTTCCTGCTGGGCGACCTGGGGCTGGACGCCTCCAACCTGAAGATCGTGTTCTCGGGCGGTCGGGGCTACCACATCCACGTGTCGGACGCGCGCATCGCCCAGCTGAAGAGCCATGAGCGGAGGGAGATCGTCGACTACGTGTCGGGAACGGACCTCAACATGGACTGGGTGTTCCCGGAGCGGGTGTCGGCGTCCAAGACCTTCCAGGGAAGGACGCAGGAGAGCCGGGTGCGCTCGATCCCCCCGCCCTCGGCCGGCGGCTGGAGGAAGAGGATGCGCACCGGCATCGAGTGGCTGGTGGAGGACATGCGCGCCCGCGAGGTGCCGGACCTCAAGGCGAGGTTCCCTACGCTGGCCGGCGTGCCGGATGCCGTCATCGAGGGCATGCTGCGCGACCTCTACGACCGCAGCCACGGGACCGAGGGCTCGCGGCTGACGCTGGACAACAACGTTCTGGGCTACTTCTCCGACCGGCGGCACCTCGACCTCTTCCTCTCCCTGCTGGACGACGAGGTCCGCCCGCGCTTCACGTCGGAGATCGATGAGCCCGTGACCAGCGACATCAAGCGGCTGATCCGCCTTCCGCAGTCGCTCCACGGCAAGACCGGGCTGCGGGTCGTTCCCATGAGCCGCGACGAGCTGGACGCCTTCGAGCCGTTGCGTGACGCCGTTCCGGACATGTTCCCGGAGAACGAGGTGGAGGTTTTCGTCAAGGGCCGGCAGGAGGGGACGCTCAAGGGGCGCCGGTACGATCTGGAAGGGGTATGCGAGGTTCCGCTGTACCTGGCCATCTTCCTCGTGGCGCGCCGGGCGGCCACCCTGGAGCTGCCTTCAGAATAATCCTGCGCTACTGACGAACAAACCTATTTATTCGCAGTAACGAATGAACCTCGCCGTCCATGGCCATCGACGGGGAGGAGCTGGAAGGGGGCATCAGGCTGGCCCATGTGCGGACCACCAAGAAGTACCTGATCGTAGCCCAGACCATCATCTCGCTGCTGGTCGTCATAGGCCTGGTGGTCGCGGGGGGCAAGTTCCAGCTGAAGCCGTTCTACTTCGACGTGGGCGTGTTCCTGTACTTCCTCCTGATCATGGTGTTCCTCATCGCCGCCGAGCTGCTGATATTCCGCCTGCTGGAGGTGAAGTACGCCAAGACGGACAGCGCCAAGTACTACATGCTGAAGACCACCGCCCGCCACAGCATCATCGTGATGGTGGTGTCGGCCATCGCCCTGCTGCTGGTCGTCACGCCCTACGTCATGGACTCGGTGACCGAGGTCACCTCGCACGGCGGCGCCACCTCCGACGAGGCCACCTTCTTCAGCCGTGACGTGTTCGGCCTGACGACCGTGGACCGCATCACCGTGGACAGCGAGCTGCCGGCCGAGGTCATCGTCATCTCGGATGCGAACTACCTCGCCTACAACGGCGACTGGACGCGGATGCGGGAGACCTCCGAGGCCTACGTCCCGGATGCATCGTCGGGGGCCGTCATGGAGTTCAGCCCCATGCCGTTCGACACCTATCACATCGTGACCAACGGCGAGGTCACGTACAGCATCCACAGCACCCTGTCGCCCTTCTTCGTGGGCTTCGTCACCATGTTCGCCACCCTGTTCATCGGGGCCCACGCGGCCTGGCTGGTGTACACCACGCCGCTGAGGCAGCGCTACATCCGCGGCGCCATCTTCCGGTGAAGGGCGCAGCAGACGTTCCTCTCGACGATCTCGTACCCGTTCTCTCTCAACCAGTCCATGGTCCTCGGGGACGGGGACGCCATGCCGGCCGCCCCGGCCAGGATGCACCGCACCTCGGTCTCCCATCGGCCCCGGGGCCGCATGCAGCCCACCAGCACCGGGGCGGACGACCGGGAGGCGCGCTGGACGAAGCGCACCAGCCGGTCGTCGAGGTCGGGTAGCGGGCTCTTACCGGGCGTGGGCATCAGGGCCAGTACCACCACGCCGGCGACGTCCAGGCGCTCCAGCAGCTCCAGGCATCTGTCCTCGGCTTCGATGGGCTGCAGCCCGACGCACACGTGGGGGACGACCTCCGCGCCGAACGATGCCAGCGAGCGCACCGTCCTCTCGTAGTCCTCGGGACCGGCGTCCAGATGAAGACGTTCCGCCATGGTCCGCCCGTCCACTAGGAGGTCCACCGAGAAGACGTCGGCGCCGGTGGCCGCCAGCTCGCGCGCCCCGTCATCGTCCAGCAGTCCGGTGTGGACGTTGACCAGCAGCCCCCTGGAACGTAACCGCGAGATGACGTCCAGGAACGGCGCCAGGGGCACCGTGCCGCCCGCGTCGCATCCCCCGCTCACCAGCATGCCGGCGGCGCCCTGGTCGAGAAGCTCGAGACCGAGCACGAGCAGCCGTTCCGGCGTTTCGGCCGGGAGCATGCCTCGAAGATACCGCCCGCCGCAGTGCTCGCACTGGAGGGCGCATCGGTCCCCGGTGACGGAGACGGCCGGAAAGGCCGCCCCGGGGCGGTACACGGTGAAGGTCTTGGACATCGGAAGGGTTAAGACAAAGGGGACCAAAAGATTTAATGATACGATGAGCTTCGAGGGGCAGGTTATCCACATGAAGGCCTTTAGAGCAACTGGTTCCTTTAAGACCGGCAAATTCACCTGGCAGAAATACAGCATCGAGGTGGCCGCGATCGACGAGGCGGGCGCCGCCGAGAAGGTCCTGTCCGACCTGGGCAGCCGCCACAAGCTGAAGCGTACCGAGATCAAGATCGACGAGCTCAAGGCCCTCCAGGCCGACGAGATCCAGAACCCCGCCGTGGGGTACATCGCCGGAGGAAATCAATGAACGAGCAGGAGCTGCGCCAGGCGATGTCCGCCCTGGAGGTCTACCGCGTCCAGCTGCAGAGCATCGCGGAGAACATGCAGCTCATCCAGATTTCACTTGAAGAGCTGGCCAGGGCCCGCGAGACCCTTTCCCAGTACAAGGACGCCGAGGTCGGTTCCGACATCCTGGTGCCGATCGGCGGCAATTCGTTCGTCTTCGCCAAGGCCTCGGACAACTCCAAGGCCATAGTGGGCATCGGCACCGGCATCTCGATGGAGAAGAGCATGGACGATGCCATCAGTACGATGGAGGAGCGCTCCAAGGAGCTCGCCGAGAGCATGCAGAAGCTCAACGAGCGCCGCGAGATGCTGGAAGCTCAGGCCGAGCAGCTCTCCCGTACCGTCCAGATGGAGATGCAGGCGCTGCAGGGACAGTGAGGTTCCGTGTTCGAGTCTCTCCGCAAGAAGCTTGCCTCCCTGCGGGGGAAGGGCGCCGAGGTGGCCGAGCCAGCGGAGGAGCCCGTCGAGGCGCCGGCCGAGGTGCCGATCGAGGTTCCCGAGGAGCGGAAGGCGCCCGAGCCTCCGAAGGTACCGGAGCCTGAGGCCGGGCCGGCGGAGAAGGAGAAGCGGAGATTTTTTGCCAGGAAGGAGCCGAAGGCTCAGCCCGAGGCGGCGGCCGTCGCCATCGGCGACACCGGGAAGAAGATCAGCGAGGAGAAGCTCGACGACTTCCTGTGGGAGCTGGAGATGGGCCTTCTGGAAGCGGACGTCGCCCTGCCGGTCATCGAGGAGATCAAGGACGGCGTGCGGAACGAGCTGGTCGGCCGGCGCATCGGAAGGGGGTACGACCTGGGGGAGGCCATCGAGCAGGCGCTCCGGGCCGCCATCGCCGGGGTGCTGCAGAAGAGCGAGTTCGACTTCGACGCCTTCGTTCGCGACCATGACAAGCCAGTGGTCATCATGTTCGTGGGGATCAACGGCACGGGCAAGACCACGGCCATCGCCAAGATCGCCAACCGGCTGCAGAAGAACGGGATGACCACCGTCCTGTCGGCCTCGGACACCTTCCGGGCGGGGGCGATCGAGCAGCTGTCGGTGCACGCCGACCGGCTGGAAACGAAGATCATCAAGCATCAGTCGGGCGGCGACCCGGCCGCGGTGGCGTACGACGCGGTGGAGCACGCCAAGGCCAAGCACCGCGACGTGGTCTTGGTGGACACGGCCGGGCGGATGCAGACCAACACCAACCTGATGGACGAGATGAAGAAGATCAAGCGCGTGGTGTCGCCGCATCTCATCATCTTCGTGGGCGATTCGCTGGCCGGTAACGATGCGGTCGAACAGGCCGTGGCGTTCGACAAGGCCGTCGGGGTGGACGCCATCATCCTCACCAAGATCGACGCCGACGCCAAGGGCGGGGCGGCGCTGTCGATCGCGCACGCCATCGGCAAGCCCATAGCGTTCGTGAGCACCGGACAGGGCTACGAGGACATCATACCGTTCGACGGCCAGTGGATGCTGGACCGGCTTTTCAACGATTGAGCCGCCCCGGGCTGGGAGGCCTTGAAACGGATCGGCGAGCGCTTCGAAAGCATTATGCTGCCTCCCTACCTACCAACGACCGTGCTACCCTACGTCGTCATTCACAGCGCGGTCAGCGTGGACGGCCGGATGGACCGGCTGACCATCGATATGGAACGATACTATTCCCTCATCCCCACCTGGAAGGAGGACTGCACCCTGTGCGGCTCGGAGACCATGCTGCAGGCCGGATTGGCCGAGTGGGAGCATGACGGCTCCTCCGACCCGTCCAACCCCATCATAGCGGTGGTCGACGGCCGGGGGCGCTTCAAAGGCTGGAGCAATGTGGCGCCATCGCCGTTCTGGAGCAGGGGGGTGGCGCTCTCCACCACCAGGACGCCGCAGGAGCATCTCGAGCTGGTCCGCAGCAGCGGGGCCGACGTCATCGTGGCCGGCGACGAGTACGTGGACCTGCGCGCTGCGCTGTCCGAGCTTGCCTCGAAGTACGGCGTCCGGACGGTGCGGGGTGGACAGGCGGGGGCACCCTGGGAAC
>LJKK01000088.1 GCA_001421185.1 Methanomassiliicoccales archaeon RumEn M1 | reverse complement strand
TCGGCGAACTCGCCCAGCTCCTCGGCCAGCAGGGTGGGCCGGGCGCGGCTGTACCTGGTGATGAGGCCCACCAGCGCGCCCCCGGCGACGCAGGTGCCGATGACGAACAAAGGCAGGGCGGTGCCATCGGGCACCCCGAACTGCCGCGGTACGAGGTACCAGATCAGCTGGATGCCGGAACGAAGGACGATGATGAAGGCCAGCGTCAACAGGGCGCCGGCCGCCCCCATGGCTCCCGACAGAAGAAGCAGCTTGTAGAACTTCCGGCTGCGAATGTCGATCTCATTTCCTGCGGCCCTATCGTCCAAGGTATCGGTCGTACTTGGCAGCAGCTAGCTCTTACACTTGGCGGCCGGAATGCCCTCTCGGCGAGTACTTCGTGTTCTAACAAGAACGCAGCGTCACGGTCCATCGCACATGCTCCTACCGTCCGGTAGAACACGCATCGAAAGCGCTTGGTCTGATACCTCGTTCATACCCACCATGCGCCATGATGTGGCCCACGATCTACCTGCGAGATTCTATTTATATAAAATTCAAGCAAGAATTAAGAACCGAGGTGCCGTTCGCGATACCATCGTGGGGAATCTACTATGGCCATTGACAACGGATCGGCGCTGGACGCCTTTTTCGAGGAGGTCAAGAACCTTGGGTTCTTTGGCCGACTGTTCTCGTGGGGACGGGTACGAAAGCTGAGCTACGATGCTAGCAACGAGCTGGCGCTGCTGCGCAGCCAGAGGGACAGCTGGTCGCAGCAGAGGCAGGACCTGGATCGACTGCTGGCTTCGCATAGGTCGGAGGCCGAGACCAAGGCCGGCGAGATAGAGAGGCTGTCGGCCGAGCTGATAAAGGCGCAAACGTCGCTTGACGAGGTTAGGAATCAGATCAAGGAGCGCGAGAGCAGGATAAGGGAGCTGGAAACGTCCGCGGGCTCGAACACCCAGCTCATCGCCGACCTCAGGGCGCAGGTCTCCGGGCTGCAGCGCCAGGCCGAAGAGAGGAACGCCGAGATCGCCGACTTCGAGAGGCGGCTGGCCGAAGCTGCCACGGCGAGGGACGGCAACGCCGAGCGGATCAGGCAGCTCACTGCTGAACTGAACGATGCGAACCGGAAGCTGGAAGAGCTCGACCGCTCGATCAAGGAGAGGGACAAGCTCATAACACAGTTCGAGAGTGCCGAGGCGTCGAGGAAGGAGGAGCACGCCGCCAAGGTCAACGAGGTCACCGCCTTCATGAACGGCCTGAAGGAGGACAAGGTCCGCCTGGAGAGGGAGAAGGAAGAGGCGCTGAGAGCGCACATGGAGGAGATGAAGCGGACCTGGCTGAACCATGAGATCAGGGTCGAGGAGACGCTGAGGGCGCTGTGCAGCAAGCACACCATCGAGTACCTGGGCAAGGAGAAGGTGCCGTTCAGGGGCAAGCCGGACAACACGCTGCGCATATGCGACGAGTACGTCATCTTCGACGCCAAGAGCCCCCAGGGCGAGGACCTGTCCAACTTCGCCGCCTACGTGAACAAGCAGGCCGAGGAGGTCAAGAAGTACGTCAAGGAGAAGGACGTCAAGAAGGACATCTATCTGGTCGTGCCGAACAACACGGTCCACGTCTTCGAATCATATGTGGTGAATCACGGCGACTACCGCGTGTACATCGTCACGGTCGATTCGCTGGAGCCGATCCTGCTCAGCCTGAAGAGGATCGAGGAGTACGAGTTCGCCGAGCAGCTGAGCCCCGAGGAACGCGAGGACATCTGTCGCGTCATCGGGCGGTTAAGTCATCTCACCAAGAGGCGCATCCAAGTGGACTCGTTCTTCTGCGACGAGGCGTTCAAGGCGCTTAAGGAGTGCGGCTGCCTGCCCGATGAGCTAGCCGAGAAGACGCTCGAGTACGAGCGTTCGGCCAAGCTCAACCCTCCCCAGGAACGCAGAGCGAAGATCATCGCCGACAGGGAGCTGCAGAAGTCGGTGGAAATGGTGAGGAAGGAGGCGGAGTTCCTGGGGCTTGAGACCACCGAGGCGGTGGCCAAGACGGTCAGGGGGATGCCGTTGTTGAACGAGGATAGTGAGGAAGACCAGGAGAGGGTCTAGCGATCTAGTCGGTCAGCCGGTAAAGCTGACTTATTACTGCTTCAATAAGCCCGTTATGCAAACCTCTTCACCCAATGTCTTTACTTAGCAATCGTTTGAATAATTCGATTTTTATTTGAATGATGTAGGTGATATTGTGTTATCTCGGGGATATGGAGATGAGATGGGCAACTCATATCAGGATCTCCAATGAGGTCATGGGTCGATTAGACATTCTCCTGAATAAGCGGGAGCGTGATGCATTAAGGGAAGGGGTAATAGCTCCAGACAAAATGCACGAGATCGCCCCTCATCAGTACCCACATCATTATGGGAAAGCTGAGGTGATTGCGAGATACATTAATTCGGCAAGGGCTAAGTATATTCAGGGCGATCTTCTGAGGGCCTATTTTGACCTGGGTATTGTCCTACATTATATCCAGGACTCATATACATCATACCCGTCCTTCTTACCTAGGCATCAGGAATGGGAGGAATGGATCGATAACTGCAAGTATGTATCTCAAATTGAAGATGTGATTCAAACAAAGATAAATGACCGAACAATGAAGCATCGATGTTCGCATCTCGCCAAACAACTGGAGGCGGATGTCCAAGGGCGAGACAGTACCATTTGGATTGCCACATTGAATAATCAAAAGAAGGATCAACAGTCCATCGCTTATCCCTCCGTTGACTACAATCTAGGATTCAGAGCGAGCTATGCTGTTGCCAAGTCGATCTTAGGGCCAAAGAATCATCCACCGCTCGATATCTCGCTAGCTGATATACGTGATAGATTCGAAGAGAAGATGTATAGGTCAGAGGATGAATCTTCTAGGCGACTAATTCAGTTGATTGAAGAGCGAGATGCGCTAGTCAAGAAGTTAGTTCCAACGAACGACTTCATTGGAAGAATAAAAAATTGGTTCGCTAGACGCAAGATAGATAGGGCGAACAGGAACGCCACGTCTGCTAAGATGGAATATTTTCAACGCGCTCATTTGAAAAAGATTGTTGCGCAATACTCGTATGAAACAGACATGTTGACCACCCGCCATAGTGGTTGGTTCGTCTATCAGGTCCCTGCTCTTGACCCTGGCTCTGTACCAACGGCACTTGTGGACATTTGGGAGGCCTCACAAGAACTCAACATGAGCGCTGCTGAGGTCGAGGCCACAATGAGTAACCAAGGTCTAGCTATTTATCAAGTCGAAGGTAGCAGGCTCATGAAACGGACAGACCTAAACAAGCAATCCAGCTCGGAAGCTCGTCCAACGACCTAAGCGACGGTCAAGCAGTCCTTTCCCCGCTTCCGAACTTGCTCGTCTCCCTCTCCTCAAATTTCGCGCTAAGCCTGTTTAAAACCTCGCTCACTACATCCCCTGAAGATGTCGCTATCCCTGCCTCCCAGCTCCCTCCTCCGACTGAGAATGCATAGAGGTTCATCGAAGATATTATGGCCACACCTCGGTCAAAGACCATGATCTTTGCATGGACGGACTTGTTGGCGAATACCTCGATCCCGTAGGCCTGGAGATTATTGATAAGCTCTGCCTTGTCCGTGGTTTCAGGAGGCCTAGTTAAAATCTTGATCTTAATCCCTTTCTGGGCAAGCCCCTTCATATCATTGAGAATATCTGCTTTGTCGATGTACGGATTAGCAATCAAAAGCTCAGCCCGTACATTCTCAACCAAGTGATTCGTTAGGCCGTTGAGCCGGCTGCCTTCTAAGAACACATGATTATCTGTGATTGCTATTTTCTTAAGGTCAAGCCAGCCTTGGAACTCTCTAATGATGCTGTTTTGGTCCTCCTGCTTCACTTTCAATACTGTAGCGCCCTCTCCCTTACGGTTGTCGACAAAATAGTTCTTATAATCAAGATAAAGGTCCTTCGCTACTCTATACTCTCCGTTGCTTGTCTTATAAATTGCATCGATGCTGAACAACTCGCTCAAGACACCATTGATCGTCTTAGGGTTGAAACCGGTCAGCTCTTGTAAGTCTCCCCAGGTCCTAGCTCCATCGATGGCGATGGCCTTGATTATCCGGCCCTTGTAACTGTCCAAGAACTTCGGTTCGTCCGCGCCCATGTCTCTCGAGCAGGGAGAATGAGTCAAGGTTCATTAATTATGGGCCAACTTTTCTAGAATACGGCCGCATCATTTGCGTTTCAACAGTGGGTTGAGCAGGCTATTATTTTCTATATCGAATACTCTTGAGTCGATGAAATATCTAGTCCTCTGATGATCGATAAGTCTCTATTCAGATCTAGCCCGATAGGCGAGTCTGAGCTTATTATTAACTTGACCCTCTCAGCGTGGTAATCCTCTGCAGACTTGCCAGACCAGTCTCCGATGATCTTGACATCCAGCTCCTTCAGGTGCAGGCCGACGAAAGTGATCGACAGATCGTGAAGCATCTCCACTAGTAGCCAGGGGTCGAAGTTCATGACCTGAGGTATCTCCTTGGGGAACTCCACCAGAATGGATGGCAGCTTATGCGAGAAGGCATGGGCGCGGCATTTGTCATCTCCAGTGAGGAAGATTATGTTCAGCCGTTGTGCCGAGGAATGTTCGGCCAACGAACGCACGATCTCGTTGTCGATGCCTTCTTTGTCATCGGGAGCTCTCCCTCCTCCCACCCGCCACAGGCTTGCGGTTCTTCCGAGCAGGTCGATCTCCGCTTGAGCGTTGAGCGCCTTCCGCCCCTTCTTGTAGCAGATGTTGGTCATGCCGCGAACCAGCACCTGATCCTTGATGGCGCGCTGCAGTGCGGCAATATCGCTACGAGAATACTTGCGAGCAATGGAGCGGGAGATCTCCTCCTCCACCAGGTTGGAGATTACGATCTGTATGTCTCTCGGACGGAGCCCTATCTGCTCCAGTACGTCGCTGCGAAGAAACATCCTGCTGAGCAATCGATGATAGGCGATGTTGGTGTCGATGGCCAAGGCCGTTGGCATTGGATATCGGTATGGATCCATCCTCTGCTTCGCCATCTCATTGATCTCGTCACATATTGGTTGGATGACCTTGTCTGGGAGCTGTATCGTATTCCATGCCGTCGTGCGAAGATCCTCGTAGCTCGGGAGGTCGTCGATCGCCTCGGACGACCCCTTCGAGCGGATGGGTGCCAGGGCATCATGGAATTCCTTCTGTCCCGCTAAAATACGAATCTCATTCCTGACAAGGTCGATGGTAAGAATATCGAGGTCCAATAGGATCGACCGAACGGTCAGCGATGGTAGGCGATGCAATTTTGCCTCGTTCAAGACCGCCATCAGGAAATCCTTTGGAACGACCACGGAAGTCATGGTCTGACCTCGGCGAGCACATCGATCACGTGTTGTCCTTCGACTGGTATCAGGATGTATGGCCGGTCGGCATTCCTCAGCGAGTCGATGCGCAGATAGAAGATATGGTCCACTCCGGCGAGGTCGTTCATTAGCGATCCGAGAACGAGGTCCTTAGTTCCCGAAGTGACGTCAATCGCGATGTGATGGCCGTCGGCGCGATACTTGTTGATAAGCCGTTTGATCGTGGATGACACAGAGCCAATGTTGCCTGCTTCCACTCTCTCGATTGATACATCGACATCGACGTTGAAACCCTGCAGTAGAATTCGCAGGCGGCGCGATGCCTCTTCTGCATCGCCTCCGTCGGTGCCTGCGTCGATGATATGCACGCGGTCAGGGATGAATCCGTACTTGCGCATGGAGGCCCATGATGAGTTAACGAGCCCCCACACCGATCGGCCGAGCAGCGTGATTAGTATTTTCATCTTCCCACCATTTTCGAAAAACTGTATCATTCATGTGTAATAAAAATTCATGCCAAGGTCATGAAGATGTGCTGGCTTATGCTCTTACGACACCATAATGGCAGGAAGGTGTATCGGGGATGTGCCAAGGTGAAATGTTAGTAAAAATCCTGGCTGTGATTTCATTCTATTGTTGCTCTCCGACTAATTTCAAAAGTAAAATGACTTAGAGATGGATTTCAGATCTCTATCTCTCACCTATCAACTATTTATCTAACCGGATCATGTCAAAAACCGTGGTCCAGAGTCGCACACCTTCTGCAGGAAAAGCAAGACCCTTCTTAAAATGGGCTGGAGGCAAGAGTTCCCTAGTACTCGAATTCAGCAAGATGGGATTAATCCCAAAGAGCTTCAACGACTATTATGAACCATTCCTGGGAGGAGGGGCCGTCTTTTTTATCTATACAACAAAGGGCTTATCTGTTCGAAAGCTTACCTAACCGATGTCAACAAAGAATTAGTAAATACATATAATGAAATAAAAACTCGGCCAGACCAACTAATTGAAGAACTCAAGACCCTAGAGGGGAAAAATTCCCAAGAATTTTACAAAGAATGTCGCAACGAGTTCAATGCTTTCAAGAAAGAACAAACAGCGCCGGTGAAGCAGAAGACTCGTACGGCCGCTTTGATGATATATCTCAATAAAACCTGCTTCAATGGACTATACCGTGAAAATTCAAAGGGTGAGTTCAATGTTCCCTTTGGAGATTATAAAAATCCAAGAATCCTGGATGAGGCAAATATCAGAGCGGTTTCTGCAGCTCTCAGGAACGCATCGGTATCGCAGAAGGACTTCACTTATTGCGCCAATAAAGCAAAGGAAGGTGATTTTGTTTACTTCGATCCTCCATACATCCCGGTCTCACAGACTTCAAACTTCACCACCTACAGCGGAACCGGCTTCTCATTAAAAGATCAAGAGAAATTGGTTGATGTTTTCTCCAAACTCACTGAGAAAGGAGTGATGGTGCTTTACAGCAACTCTTACAGCGATCTTGTAAGGGATCTATTCGATGGCGTTAATGGAACAGTTTTCAACACTGTGTCTGCATCCCGGTTCATCAACTGCAATGGGAATGGGAGAGGCCCCGTTCTAGAGTATGCGATAACCAACTTCAAACCAAACACGATTCAGACCCAGCTTGAATTAGACTGAGCGAACTGTTCCTGAAGTCTGAGACCTTTTCATTTTTCGCAAGCTTCCTGAAGATGAAGAGATGTTCATGCATCGTTAATAGGAAGCGATCATTCACCTTATTCTTCCACTTGGAGTCGCTCCAGCAGTTCCATTCGTGTTTAATTATGTCTTCTTTCAGGATAAAGCCAACTTCAAGGAACTTAATCATTACCTTGAATGCCATTGGAACGTAGTGACTCTTGTTATGAGTATCGCCCATTAAGATGGCACAATATTTACCGGGCTTGAGCACTCTATACATCTCCTGCGCTGCCCTTTTCATCTCCTCGGCGAAGATGTTGTAATCAGGTATCGCAGATAGATCGCCCTCTACTGACTTACCATACTTGATGATGTTAGCATACGGAGGATGGGTCGCAATGAGATCAATACTTTCATCCTCGAGCAGATCCAAATTCCTGACATCACCAACAAAAACCTTGCTCGTCACATTCGGCAGCTCTTTCCTGATATCTTCAGGGAAGTCAAGCCGGTTCTTCGTTATCATTGCCGAATTCACGTTAACATCGATCCCGATTGAATTACGCCCTGTCAGCATCGCCTCAACTAGGGTGGTCCCTCCACCCACCATGGGATCGAGGACCGTGTCACCTTCCTTGGAATATCTAAGAATAATGTTGCGGGCTACTCTGGGGGACCAGTTCCCCCTGTATTCAGGAGTGTGTGTTGCCCAGCTTCCTCGATCTGGAAAGCTCCAGACTGTAGTGCCTTCCAGGGTGAAATTTGTGGGCTGGATCTGGTTGATGCGTCCACCTTTGTAGACTTGCCAAGGTTTTATGAGTTTATTCTCAACTTCTAGCGGGTGGTCCATCGCATTGTCAACAACTTCTTGCATGTTCTGGCAATCAATATTTTGACCCAGGTATTGCTTTAGATTCCATGTAGACTTAAAACCGAGAAGCGGCACATCCAAGATCTGGTAGAAGCTTGCAGCCCTTATCTTTTCTATGGTGTTGAAGCCGTTATCCTTTAACGACTTGATCCTTTTTGGGCCGAGCCCTGGTACGGATGCCAGAATAGATTTAATTGGTATCACCAGTTATGCAACGTAATCATACGAGGAGCCTCTACGAAAAAAGCCTGCAATCTTCCTATGATATCCTATTGACCTTCCGACACTATTGAATCTAGTAGACCATCAGCTACCATTCTCAAATTGATGACATAATCCAATTCATCATATGCTTCTCTTAGCGGATACTCGGTCGTTTTCCAACCTTCACCATCAGTTATCCATATAAAATCGATATTTTGTTTTTTAAGTTGAGAATTAAGGGATCTAAACTCCCCGCACACTGACTTTAATTTGGATCCTCCTCCATTATAAAAATTCGTCTCTATTAGATATAATTTTCTTGTCTTGTTGTTGAAAACTGCATAGTCGAAGATCCTATTGCTTTTATCAACAACGATCTTCACTCCGAATCGAGCCTTAATATGCGAAGCACTAGCACACTTAATGTATTGTAATGCAGGATTTCTTGCGGCTGCCCCTGAGATGAAAATCCCCACTACATTCTCCATCAGTGTACCCCCCCTATTCTTTCGACCATTGGAGTCAAGACCAACTTCAACTCCGAAAACATAATCAACAAAGTTCTTTACGCCTGCATCAGTAAAGAGCTCAGACAATTTTGACTGAACTATGAAGTTAAGCAGGTCACGGGCTATCGACTCATTGATTGCGGCGGAATTGAAATCAAATGTGGTCTGAACAAATGACCCTCTGTCGAGGTTCTCTAAAACCGTAATGTTTTTATCTCTCACTGCGAGAAGAATTGGAATAACTTTTTTTATCTCTGGATATTTCAACACTAGGGCAACGAAATCCCTCTCAAAATTCTTTGAGCCGATTAGTGAATTAATCATATTCAGCTCAATTATGACGGAGTTTAGGTTAGTACGTACTTTTTGCCAGTCAACAAAGTAATCCCACGTTCTTAGTGTTCCCTGGAGATTGCTCATAAAATATTGAAACGCATCCTGACTTTGAATTCCATGGTCAAGATACCATTTTACAAGACGCATACCAGACAAATGTGCTTTAGTTTATATATCCATTGTCAGGTGATACTACACTGATACAATATTAATCAAAAAAAAGGACAGAAATATGGGGATATATTCAGTATTTCTATGCCGCTAAATCCAATCTTCAGAAAAAAGAAGGGAAAATCCATAGTATCTTATAAATTTATTAATAATGACATAGTTCTTATCAACTCATTGGCGCGGGGCGTGTACAATGGATGCATTTGATGCGAAGGAGTCCTTACTAGATATCTTCCAAAAAATGGGGTTCAAATTATATAAAGAAGAGCAAGACAATATGTTTTTTCAGGTCAATGACACTACTTCGTTCTACGTAACCTCTAATGATCTCAGAGAGTATTCAGAATTTTCTAAAATCAAGAATACATTTTTCAGTAAAAAAACTATACCAAGCATATGCAGTCCAAGCTATAGGGAGCATATACTCGAGAGGATAGATAGAAGACCATTTTTTTCATTTATGAATTTTAACTCAAGGAGAAGTAACTTCATCTTTGGCGATGAAGAAGATGAAAATACGTATGTGGAAATCGGGAGGCCATCTAAGTCCTTTCATTTTTATTATATCTCCGATAAAAGTTATCAAAAATTTTTTAGTCGTAGGATTGCGAGAAAACTCATTATGTCTCAAGGTTTGGTTAGTTATGACGACTTAATTGGGAGATTGCATGAGGGGTACTATTCTGCCAAGGTCTTCAATATTGGGGCGACGTCTGTTGAGGACGCATTAAGAAGATCCGACCAGATCATGAGTGATATACTCTTTCAACTATCGTGTCTGAAGGACATCCCCCTCTCCCCAGCAACTATTGCGCCCTGGGGTGAGAGGCAGAAAAGTGCTTCAATGTTTAAATACGATAAAGTGGCAAAAGGAACTAATTTTGATTTACCAAAGGCTACATTCAATCAAGATGTTGTCAAATACTATTTGCTTGGATTGAGCAGTAACGATCCGACTCTTCAATTCCTTGCATTCTATCAAGTTTTGGAGTATTATTTTGATCTTATCTCGAATCAGAAGCTATTCAAGCAAATATCTCAACGTATTAAGGATCCGAAGTTCATACCAGACGATCAAAATTTGGACATATTGGTTAAAGATATCTTGACTCACAAGAGAGTCACAAAAGAACTAGAGAAACTCACTCTCGTCTTAAATGAATATGTCGATGCGGATGATTTGGTCTCATTTATTAAGGAATATGAAGATTTCCATAAAACAAAACACTATTTCAAGAAACGGGAAGTATTCGGAGAGGAAGTAAATGTTAGCCCTAATCCAAATGAAGCAACATATGGAGTTGCTAGAACAATTAAGGCAATCAGGAATGCGCTAGTACATTCTTCGGATAAGTTTGAGGGAAAATACGAAGATGGGTGTAGGCATATACCATTTTCTGAAACAACAGAGATCGTCAGGGCTGAGATACCTTTGATAAAATTCCTCGCTCAAAAAGTCATCATCGGAACATCAAAACCAATTAATTACTCTATGAGAAATAAATAATGAGCCTATTATAATATCTATCAAGTGATCATTATTATAGTGATGCCTACCTCTGTGATAATGGCGTGCTAATGGTAGCTCCTTCACCCTGTTCGGTGTTCGTCACGGTGCACAAGATCTAACATAGCCACAACAGGCGAGGAGTGTCATAATGAATGGAATACATAACTCACTGCTTTCATTCAATTTTTTCTTGATAACGCCAGTAACCATTTTAATTCAACAACCAATTAATGGCTCCGAGGGTTTGCTTGGAGAACATTGCGACCATTCCAGATACGAGCATCCGTGATAGTCTCGAAGTCATCCTCGAGAACTATAAGGACCTGAACACCACCAGATGCAGCCGGCAGGGCCGGATGGTCATCAGCGCGTTCAAGGGAGCGTGCATCGGTATCCGGGACGTTTTGACCCAGAACCTCCCGGGAATGGATGTATGGGTCGATAATCTTCGAACGACCGGTCCTTGGCCTGCCGTCCCGTGGATAGCGTTCGGGGGACCGGCGAGGTACATGACCGACCGCGGCCCTTTCCTGATCAACATCAACTATCATTTCGTGGCCGACATGTCCGGCGTGCTTCTCGTGCTCCTACCGAACACCGAGGGCTGGAAGGAACGGTTCGGAGAGAAATGGCTGAGCAAGTTCGAACCGTTCAAGGATCAGTTCAGGAAGGACCTCGCGTGGATGAAGGATCATGGCTTCCGGCTGGACGACGATGCTGACATAGCTAGCGATGACCAGGACGATCTGGACGTGCGCGACGGCTACATCGCCTACAAGCTCTACCCCGCGGGAAATATGCCCACTGAGGAGGAGCTTCAGAGGGACATCGTCATCGCATGCAAGGCGCAGCAGCAGCTGGTGAACAAGAAGCAGTAGGCGCACGACCATTAGGCCCCTGAGGTCGTGATTATCTACCATTTCTTGTCTATTCAGACGTCATGTGCCGCCTCTTCGCCCTGGTCGCGGAACGATCTCGCTCGCCAGAGCTGCCAGACCTTATGCGCCAGTTCCGCGAGCTGTCGAGGCAGCACCCCGACGGATGGGGCTTTGGCTGGTTCTTCGACGGCCGGCCGCAGGTCGAGAAGTCCCCGGCCGCGGCGTTCGACGACCCCCGCTTCATGACCACGTGCATGAGCGCCGACTCCAACATCGTCATGGCGCACATACGCACGTCGGGCGGCACTCCCCTCGCGCCGGAGAACACGCATCCGTTCTCCTACGGCACGTACATCTTCGAGCACGACGGCTCGGTGCGTATGGACCTCGTAGAGCTCATGCCGAATGAGTACAGCGGCCGGATACAGGGACAGACCGACTCAGAGCAGCTGTTCTATTGGATCCTCTACAACATCGACCGGATGGGCGGCATCGTCCGGGGCATCAGAGAGGCGGTAAAGCCTATCAACGAGAGCCCAGAGGCCTCGGAGTTCAGCTTCATCCTGAGCGATGGTCAGGCCGTTTACTCGTACCGTTCATCATCATGCAGGGAGGACCGACACTCCATCCTTTATCGCGTTCGCAAGGAGACGGACAAGTATCCCGGCCGCTCGGTCATCATCTCATCGCAGCGCCTGGGGAGGGGGGAGTGGCATGCCATCGACACTGGCACGTTGCTCGTGGTGAACAAGCTCAGGAACATCGAAGAGCACAAGTTCTCATCGGCCCAAGTCGAATAATAGCCCGCTGCCAAACATCGCTTAAAATATTATTGCCTAGCTTTTATCTATCTATACTCAACTATCCCGCGAGGGGAGTATATGCCGCTTCTATCCGAGAACAGTAACGATCGCGTCATGTTGTTCATGGACCTCCAGAACATACTGAGGAGCGTCGAGGCCATCGGCACCATGAGGCTCGACCTAGACTTCTACAGCCTAGCCGCCCAGCTGGCCGGGACGAGGCAGCTGGTCGGCATGTATGCCTTCGACACCCGCCGGCCTTTGGGAGTGGAGGACCGCTTCAGGAGGCTGCACGACAAGCTCCGCTACATGGGCTTTCGGATCGTAGCAAGAGAGGCGTACGACGAGAATCGGCACGAACAGAAGGAGGTCGATGTGGCGCTGGCATGCGAGATAGTGTCCCACGCTTTCCGCGACAGTTACGACGTGGCGATCCTCATCAGCGGCGACCGTGATTTCATCCCGGCCATACAGCACGTCCAGGCTTCCGGGAAGCGCGTTGAGGTGGCGGCCTTCGCCAATTCGGTGGGCGAGGAGATCAAGCGCTCGGCCGACCGCTTCCACGAGCTGGAAAGAATGCCCCTGCTCCAGATGAGCTGCGGTTTGGGAGGTGTGAACGATGAGTGAGAAGATCGACTTCTTGGAGTTACAGAAGCAGTTCCAGGAAGAGTATGACGTCCCCGACGGCGACATGGACCGCCTTAAGAAGGTCCAGATACTCACCTTCTTCACCTCTGAAGAGAGCGGCAAGGTGATGGCTAGGTTACCCGGTGGCGGCGTGGTCTTCAGGCACAAGGACGGCGGCATGCACATCAATCCCGGAGAGACCTGGGTGTGCGAACTGCTGGAGCGAGGCACCACCTTCTTCGCGATCGGCGTGCTCAAGATAGATGCCAAGTTCTTCTTTGACCTGCGGGCCGACCAGGTCGACATAATCGCAGACCATATCTGGAAGGAGAACCAGAGCATCCTGGAGCCCCGGTTCGAGGAGATGTACCGCAAGAAGCTCGAGGAAACTCTCAACGCCCGTCTGCTCGAATCCAAGAAGCGCGAGGACGAAGCGCTTGCGGTGGTGGATGAGCTTAAGGCGGAGATCGAGACCATCAATGCCAGGCACAAGATGGTCGTCAGCGCTCTAGAGAAGGAGCTGTATGAGCTGAAAGAGGGTAGCCTTCGAGCAACCTCACCAAAGCCTGAGCGTTCGGACGTTCCCGTTTCGCCGTTCTCAATGGAGTTCAACCCTCGCATCAGGAGGGTAGGCCCTGACGAACTTTACAGCGAGGGCTTCCACCATCGCAACTACTTCGTCCACTTGAGCGCCGACCAATCAATGCTCACTATAAGGCCGCATGACCGAGGCAACGTGGTCTGTCTTGACAACCGCATCATATTGGTGGGCCTCGGCCTCATTTCCCCGTATGGCGGGCCGGCCGACATGCCGGCGGAGTACAATCCCAAGTACGGTGGCTACGTGGTCTATCTGAAGTATATGCCTAGCACGAGTCATTATTGAGCCGTGAGCCTAGGGAGCTCTTGATGAAGCCTTCCGGCTCGGCTGAACGGTATGTCACCGCTCCTGATATGGTCTGGACCTTAGCCGGAATTATTGCCCGCTGAAGACGTATTGCCATTATCCCCATCTGGTGGAGGGGGCGGGGGCGACTCGTCGTCGGAGTCACCCTCCGGCGCGGGCGTCTCTGGCGATCCTGGCGGCTGCTCCGGGATCTCGGGCGATGAAGGCGTCTCGTTCGGCGCCATCGGTACTGTCGGACCAGGGGGCGTCTCATTTGGCGCCCTGTCCGGGGTCTCGTTCCGATCCGTGGCGTCGTCCTGCTCTGTCGTTCCGGCCGTCACCGTGATCCTCACCGGCAGCCGCTCGCTGGCATCCTCGCCGTCCGGTCCGACGATGTACAGCTCTCCCTCGTACGTTCCCGGCCTGGTGAAGTATATGGCAGCCTCCATGGTGGCGTTCCATGGCTCGGGGTCGCCGAACGTGGTGTTGCAGTCCCAGTACTGCTGCCCCATGCCATACGCGCTGTAGGCGTGCGCCATGGGCGCCGAGCCGAGCGCCAGCCGCACGCCGCCATCGATCGGTTCGGGCGTCCTGGTTCCCGGGAAGCCCTCATTGGCAGGATCGCCGACGAAGTAGCCGCGCAGGTAGTGCGAGTAGCGCAGGTCAGAAACCTCAGCGTCATTGAGGTCCAGGCGCCACAAGAACACCGTCTCGTTCTCGTTCAGATGGCACGCCGTCCCATTGGGCTCCTCAACCAAACTGTCGCCCAGCAGTTCCAGGTACTTCGGGGTGGCGTCGGCGGTGATGTCGAAATAGTACGTTGTATCGGTCCTCATCGTCACGTCCAGGCCGTCGGCGGTGACGTTGGTGAAGTACCTCTCTTCCTCGCCCGTCGGCTCGGTGACATCGATGCGGACGGCAACGTCCTCGGCCACGCGTACGCAGGTCGTAGCGTCATAGGCGGCCATGCTGATGATGTACCTCCCAGGCTCCTGGATGCTCAGGTCGATGGGGAGCCACCACTCGATGCTCTGCCTCGGCGTCCAGGTGTAACCGAGCAGCGTCTTGCCGTCCTTGCTGAGATCGAGCACCGGCCCGAACGCGTAACCGTCGCCGTCGCGCAGCTCGATGTCGACGTTCCGGAACGGCGGCTCGCCGTACTGCAGCGGCACCTGCGCCATGACGTCGCTGCTGTTTGCCGGCGTTATGAAGATGAAGTTGACCACATCGCCCTGGTAGTCGGTCGTCCGCGCCCACTCATGGAACTTCAGGGTGAACGCCTCCCCGGCCGTCGCGTTGGACGGGGGATCGACGAACTCCATCTCGATGCAGTCCTGAGGGTTATCCTCAGGCGGCGTCAGGACATCGTCCGGTCCCGGCTCCGGCGGTATGAGGACCTCGTTCTGTGGGACGTCAGGTCGATCGGGAGCAAGCTGCTCGCTGAACTTGGGCGGCGGCGGATCGTCCCTGATGCTCTCGATAAGCTCCGGAGGAACGTCGACCTTGGGCGGCTCGGTGACGCTGCCCGTCTGGTCCGGGGGCTGCAGCCCTATGACATAGATGGCCCCGAAGAGGGCGCCGATGACGATCACCACGCCGAACACGATGGCCGTCTCTCGATCCATGGTCCTCCTCCGACGGTGTGCACGTCTGAACCGGGAGTATATATCGGTAGCCTCGAACAAGCTGGTCCAAAGCGGCGGCGCAGCGACCTGGCGGGAGAGCGATCCCGCTGGCGATGCGCCGCTCTATAGGCCTCCGGACCATCCGCCTCAGATCGCCGTGATCTCGATGCTCCAATCGCCGTCCGCGTCCACATCGATGTAGTGCACGCCGGGCGATGCGCCGAAGACGCCCCCGGAGCTGACCGACGTGCTGCCGCTGTAGACGCCCACCTCATTGGCCAGGAGGTCGACGTAGTTCCCATTGGCATCGTACAGGGTCACGCCGAAGTGGCCCGACCCCTGGTGGCTCATGGTGAACTGCACCGGACCGTTGGGGAACTCGAACGGCTCTGGCACGTCGTCCCCGGCCCCGGTCAGCGTGGTCGGTATGGGCGATGCTGACGAGGTCTGCGGATGCTCGATCACGATCTCCCACGGCCCGCTGGCCTTGACCTCGAGGTAGTGCTCCCCCTCCGAGGCGCCGATGATGCCGTTCGACACGCCTACCAGGGAGCTGCCGGAATAGGGGCCGATCTCGTTGGCCACCAGTTCCACGTACTCGCCGGTGGAGTCATAGAGAGTGACGATGAAGTTGCTCGGCCCGTCGTACGTCATGCGGAAGATGGCCACTCCGGAGCTCAGTTCGAACCGCTCGGTGACCGTGTCGCTTGTGCCGCTCAGGGTGATGTCGTCGATCGAGGCCGTGGCCGGCGCGTTCGATGGGGTCGCATCTGGCGAGCCATTTTCATCTCCTGCCCGAGGGCCTCCTCCGCCGCTGTCGTTCCCGCCCTGCAGCATCGTTCCGACGGCGGCCACCACCACGAACGCGGCGATGAACAGCACGATCGCGGTAACCACCATCTTGCCCCTCGATCGCTTCTTAGCGGGCGGTGACGTCTGGACCGGCAACGGGGCCAGGGACGCTCCGCAGGAAGCGCAGAACGAGGCGCCCTCCTGTACAGGTGCATTGCAACTTGGACAGTTCAGGTGTATCCCTCCGTTCCTTAATGTCAGGCAGTATGTTTGCCCGGTCGTTATCTAAATAGATAACTGACGTGCCCGACCTCTCACAAAATAAATGCTGGGGCCTATCGAACGCTTGCTAACTTGCCTCGTCGTTCACTTCGAGCCGCAAGATGCCGTGCACTCCCGCAGACCTTTTCTGCCGAGATATGGCACCGATCAAGTGTTGGGCTCGTCGGGGTCCGGCTCGGGCAACGGCTCTGGCGGCGGTGGCTCATCCGGGCCGGGTTCGGGAACCGGGTCCGGTGCGAACATCGAAGGCCGGCCTAGCTCCTCGCTTCATTCCCACAGGTCACCATGCGCTCGTCCTCGAGCAGCCTCACGAAGTCCCCGCCAACGAACTTGTCCCCCTGTCGCACATCCATCGTCATGCGTACGTTCTTCTCCACTCTCCAGTATTTATCTTCTGGTCTCCCCGCCGACGGACGGGGTTGAGGCGCAGGACGGTACAGTGCAATGATGGTATGGACCGAACGGTCCACGTTCGCCATTTCATAACCGAACCTTTGCGGCCGAACGAGCTCACACGTTCTCAGCACTCGCCCTCTCGACGAACAGCAGCCGCCTCTTGTCCTTGAACATGTCCAGGCGGCCGATCTCGACCAGGCCTAGCAGGTCCGTCCTGGCGGTCTGATAGACGACATCGAACATGGTGGCGATCTCCTTGATCGGAACGGGCCTTCCGCTCTTCATCACATACTTCAAGATCTCTGCCTGGCGAGCGCTGATGCCCGGGAGCTCCTCGGCGATCCTGAGCGCATCCCGTTGCTCCTCCTGCTTACGAAGGATGTATGCCCTGACGTCCTGAAGCGCCTTCTCCATGCATCTGAAGTTATAGCTTAGGAAGTAGGTCAGATCGTTGTCGTCCGTCTCCGTATAGAGGTATGCCATCCCGTACTTACGCCTGGACCCTTTGATGACCCGGGAGATCGCCATGTACTCGAACAGCCAGTAATCGCTCTTCAGGGCGTACCAGTAGAGCAGAGTACGCGCCAGTCTCCCATTGCCGTCCACGAACGGATGTATGAACCCGATCATGAAGTGGATCGTTATCGCCTTGATCAGCGGATGGATGAAATCTCCGCCGCTGCCATTGGCGAAGTCGCACACCTCTTGCAGATACTTCTCGATACGGCCGTGGTCTGGCGGACGGTGATATATCTTATCGCTCTCGAACGGATTGCCGACGACGGTCTCGTTGTCCTTTCGGAACTGGCCTTCATACTCCTTATGTTGCAACGTGTCCTGCGTGATGATGCGATGAAGCTCCTTGATGAGGTCGATGGTCAGTTCCTCGGACCGGAGCTCCTTGATCCTTTTCATTGCCACATAGGAGTTCAGGATCATCTGCTCCGACACGTTCCTGGGCCTCCGCTGAGTCTTCAGCATGTCCTTGGCCACCTTGGTGGTGGTCACCGCCCCCTCGATCTGACTGGAAGCGATCGCCTCCTCCATCAATGAGCTTACAATGTACCGTTCCATGTCCTTGGCGGTCCTCAGACCTAGTATGGGCGCCTCTATGGTCCCTCCCGCCCCAGAATCCAGGATGTGCATGGTCCTCATCACATCGCTGGTGATGTTGTAATGAAATGTCCATTCCTTGAAAGGTATGCGCCTGGCCGAGTTCCTCCTGGATAGCTTCATCAGTGCCCATAGAACCTCATGGTCCACTGGCACGTCCCGATATCTGACCTCGTCCCAGTGCAGGTATCTTTCATTGAACTTTTTGACCAGTTCAGCGACCTTGTCATCGGTCGAAGCGGAAATGATGACGTCGGATTTCTCCTCCATGATCCTTCGCCATGATCGGGGCTTATCGGGCATCTTCATGAGGTCACAATCGTAGGCATAGAGGCCAGGCAATGCACTCTATTAAATCTATCTACTAAATTAGTTCTGATTAGTAGTAATTAGTAGTTTTGATAGTACAACTAATTTAGTGCAAATTAGTTTTTGATTAGTAGTTGGCCGGATGCGAAGGCCGCATAGGCCGCTCTTTGAGGCGATTGGTCGAGAACGAACTGCCATCTGCCATATGTCGGAGACGTCTCTGCATGGCCCTGATCTTGATCGAGGGGGTCAGGGGGCTCATGAGCATGAACAATGATGCGTTGGATCGATCAGGGTTGAGATGCGACCGTTCGACATGGGGATCGACCGTTGGCTTCAGTCATCCGCTTCATCATCGTCCTCGCCGCCCAGTTCCTCTTCCGAGGTGGCCTCGTCATCATTAGCGTCATCACTGCCAGATGGACCGGGCTCGTCCGGCGGTGGGAGAGGTTCCGGGGACGGCTCCGGAACTGGTTCTGGCACCGGCTCAGGCTCCGGCGCAGGTTCGGGAGCAGGCGTCACGGGCGGAGGTTCTGGTTCAGGGGCCGCCGGCGCAGGTTCTGGCATGGGCTCTGGAACGGGGATCGGATCATCGACCGGCTCGGACGGCGTCTGGGGCACGGGCTCGTCGTCCGGTAGCATGGCACCATCATCCCCACCTCTCATACCGGCCAGGTCGCGACCACGAAACCGAGAACGATGGCCGCCGCTACTCCTAGAACGATCCACGATTCCCTATCCATCCCATACCCTCTGCTAAGTCACTCTGGACGCTGGCCCTATTTATCACGTGCGTTCGGCCGGTCGTTTGCGCCGACAGGCCGGCTACCTGTCGCCTCGCTCGCCCCAGGATGGGAAAAGCCTAAAATAGGCAGCTCTGGATGGCGGGTTCGTTGCCTCGTGCGGTATGCACCGAACCACATCGGAAGCGTCGCTCGCCAGCGTTGGTCCACGCCCCCCGGGCAAGGGGCGCCCGGAGGTTCTGACATGAACCAGATCACCTACGATCTACTGACCAAGATATGCGACAAGTGTGGCGGCCGCTGCTGCTACTATGCCAAGCCGCCTCTGACCGAGGAACGCATCTCCATACTTCTGAAGAACGGGGCCACCTTTGACGACATCCTGTTCCACAGCTATCGCAAGCTGGACTGCAAGTCCACCGGCTTCTGCATCGGCTACGACAACGGCCGCTGCCGCTTTCAGGCTGTGAAGCCGGAGACCTGCGTGGCCGGCCCCTTCACGTTCGACATACAGAACGGCATGCTGGAGATCTACCTCAAGCACGAGCGCCTCTGCGACCTTGTCACGTTCTTGAAGGAGAATCCTGACGTCTATAGGGAGCAGTACGAGCTGGCCCTGCAGAACATCAAGCACCTGGTACGCTCCCTTCCGAAGGAGGAGCTGACCGAGCTGCTGAAGGTGGAGGAGGATTCGACCGACAAGGTATCCGAGGTTCCTCTCCAAGAGGTGTTCTCCCCTGACTGTGGGAACTGAGCATGAGTACTCCCTGAACGATGCTGACCTCGTACCGCTGCCCATCACCGACCGAGTGATCGAGAGCATACACGGCTCGTTGGTCAACGAGTTCCGCTACGGCAGTGTAAACGTCTGCAAGGAGCTGCAGAAGCACGTGATCGAGCTGGTGCCGTCGACGCCCCACACCTCGCTGGCGAGCATGGAGCGCGCGCTGTACGACGGCCTGACGCGCTTCCGCCAGGCCACCGGCGGACGGTATGCGATGCTGGGCCTGGGCATGCATCCCTTCCTGACGCTCGACCAGACGTCGTGGTGGGATCACGAAGACCTCGATTTCTATGAGGAGTTCGACCGCCTGTTCGGACTTCGGCAGCACGGCTGGCTGAACATCCAGGCGCTGCAGGTGAACATCCATTATGAGAATGAGGGGAACATGCTCGGGATGTTCGACCGCCTGCGGTCCCTCATCCCGTTCCTGGTGGCGGTGACGGCGTCATCGCCCATGGTCGAAGGCCGTCTCACCGGCGTCATGGACAACCGCCTGCTGTACTACCGGAAGAACCAGGAGCGCGTCCCCCTCATCTGCCATGGCCTCATACCAGAGCGCTTGAGCAGCATGAGGCAGCACGACGAGATACTGGAATCCATATATGCCGAGCTGAGGGCCATCGGCGGCCACGGGCTGTGCCATGAATGGATCGACTCCCGCGGCGTCGTGATCCGCCCCCACCGCGAATGCCTTGAGCTGAGGGCGTGCGACGAGCAGGAATGCCTGCGCTCCGACATGGCCGTGACGGCCTTCGTCCTATCGCTGCTTCGAGCCGACCTAGAACTGGAGACCGACCGCGACTCACTGCTGGACATGAACGAGGCCGCCATTCGGCGGGGGACGTCGTCCTGCCGGCCGGAACTGCTCCGGCTGTACGGCAAGGCGTTCGACGCGGCCACCGCCGAGGAGCGCTCGTATCTTCCTATCGTTAGAGAGCGCATCGAGGAGGGCAGCGTGGCCGAGGTCGTCTCGGGCCGCATCAAGGACGGTGAGGACGCCGCCGAGGTGTTCAAGGGCCTGGCGTCCTGCCTGAGAGACAACCGTCCGCTGTGACGTTCGCCGATCTCACAGGCGGGCGATGAAGCAGCCGTCGATCCCGCCGAATCGCTCCACCATGTCGTCCTTGACAGCGGATGGCGGCTTCGAGCCATCCCTCCTCGTCGATATCCGCCGGTCTCCTCGATCAGCAGGCCGCATGGCTCTCCGGCCGCCCTGCGCTCGAAGACGATATAATGATTAGTGGCTAAGCGCAGCGGCCGCTCGGTGGGTGTAGCTGGTCCAGCTGACCCGTTCGTCATCTACCGTATGGGATGCTCACGATCTCGCGGACCGGCCGCTGCCGACGGTGACCTTGGCGTCGAGGGGAAGGGCGGGCAGCTCCACCACGAACTTGGCCCCTTGGGCGTGATCGCCGGGAACGCGGTCCTCCACCCACACCTCGCCGCCGTAGTCGCTCACCAGCCGCCTGACGAGGTACAGCCCCAGGCCGCGGCTGACCGGCTTGGTCAGTCCCATGAGGGAGCGGTCGAATATGATCGTCTTCTTCTCGTCCGGCACGCCGGGTCCGTCGTCGGCGATCTCCACCCGGGCCCTGTTCTCGCCGTCCCGGACGATACTGGTCAATCGCACGTCGATCCTCACCGCGTCGACGGAATGCTTGATGGCGTTGCTCAGTATGTTGGAGAACACCACGCTCAGCAGCTCGGTGGCCATCACGCGGCAGTCGCACTTGCTGTGCAGCGTGATGGTGACGTCCCGCCCCGGCACGTCGCTGTGGTCCTGCACCACCTGCTGGAGCATGGTCTCCAAATGGATCGGACCGTCCTTCTCGCGGCCCGACTCGACCCTTTGCAGGTCCCAGACGTTGGCCACTAGCTCAGTGCTGTTCCTCAGCTCCTCCAGCGGCTTGATGATCAGCCGGCGGTTTCGCTCGTCCAGCTCGAGGTTCATGTCGGCCAGCTGCAGGTATCCCATGGCGGCGGCGTTGTAGTTGCTGATGTCGTGCGTCAGCAGGTCCACGTACAGCTCGGCCCGGGAGCGGGCCTCGTCCAGCTCCCGCTCCAGCTGCCTCCGGGCGGTGATGTCGATGACGGTGGCCACCGCCCCGATGATGTCCCCGTTGCGGTCGCGGATGGGGACGGCCGAGGTCAGCAGGGTGGCCGGAGTGCCATCGTGCCGCTGGACGTCGACCTCCTCGTCGAAGACGCGCTCGCCCCGGAAGGCCCGGGCCACCGACCACTCCTCCTTCCTGAGGCGCTCGGACGATCCCGCCCGACGGCCGACGTACCTCTCCAGCCGCCCCGCCTCCGAGATGTCGTCCATCCGCCATATGTGGAGCCAGCGATGGTTGGCGGCCACCAGCTGCCCGGTGGGGCCGACCATCATGATCCCCACCGGCAGAGTGTCGAAGATGGCCGCCAGGCGGGCCCTCTCCTCCTCGATGCGCTGGCGCGATCGCTCCTGGGCGGTCATGTCGACGACCACGCCGTCGATCCATTCCATCGTGCCATCCTGGGAGCGATGGGCCTTGAGCGTCAGCATGACGCTTACCGGCCTGCCGTTCTTGCGCATGAACTTGAACTTCATGTTCTTGATGGCGCCGTTCCTCTCCAGTCGCGCCAACATCACCCTCCTCTGCCTCCCGCTGGGGTAGAGGTCGACCGGCCTGGACGATAGGAGGTCCTTCACGCTGTCGTATCCCATGATCCGGGCCAAGGCCGGATTGACCTGCAAGAACCGGCCGTCGCCCCCCGGGGAGGAGCGGAAGATGCCCACGTCCACGTTCTCCACCAACGTCCGATATCGCTCCTCGCTCTCCGCCAGCGCCCGGTTGGTCCGCTCCAGCTCGGCGATGCGCTCCTGCAGCTGCGGATAGTACGACTTCCTCTGCCCGCCGGCCTCCAGGCCGATGATCCTCTGGCGGACGTCGGCCATGCTCTCGTCGTGCCTACAACGCCCGCTCATACAATACCTCGATGTCCTTCCGTTTCGCCGGCCTGGGATTGGTGGCCAGGCACGGGTCGCGAATGGCGCACTCGCTCAGACGCGGGATGTCCTCCCTCCTGAGGCCGTACCCTTCCAGGCCGCCTCCGGCGCCAGCTCCTCCAGCATGCCGTTCAGCTGGGCGACCAACGGGTCCACCCCTCCCGCGGTGCCGAACATGGCCCTCTCCAGCTCATCGTATCTCTCACGGGCGCAGGGGTAGTTGAACCTCACCACCTGTTCCAATAGCGAGCTCGCTCCCTCGCCGTGGATCGAGTCGTACAGCCCTCCCAGGGCATGCTCCATGGCATGGAGGAGCCCCAGGCTGGCATTGGAGAACGCCAGGCCGGCGTACAGGGAGGCGAGCATCATCCGCTCCCTCGCCCCCATGTCCCCGGGGTCGCGATGCACCGCCGGCAGGCTCTGGCCGATGATCCGCGCCGCCTCCAGTGCGAACAGGTCGGTCATGGGCGAGGAGGCGTTGGACACGTACGCTTCGAGCGCGTGCATCAACGCGTCCGTTCCGGTGGAGACGGTCAGGCGGGTGTCCAGGGTCATGGTCGTTTCCGGATCGATCACCGACAGGTCCGGGATCAGCAGCCGGCTGATGAGGACCATCTTCTTCCTCCTCTCCACGTCCGTTATGACGGCGATGGGCGACACGTCGGCCGAGGAGCCCGCCGTGGTGGGCACACATATGAGCGGGGGGCCCGGGACGCGGACGGTGCCGACGCCCTCCAGCTCACGTATATCGCTCCCGCTGGTGGCCACGATCCCGATGCACTTGGCGCAGTCCATGGAGCTGCCGCCCCCCACCGCCACGATGAGGTCGCAGTCCTCGTCCAGGTAGCGACGGGCCCCGCTCTCCACGTCCTCGATGCGCGGGTTGACCCTCACGCGGTCGAAGGATGCGATGTCCAGACCGCTTCGCTCCAGCGAGCTCTCCACCGCCCTCGTCCATCCGGCGCCCCGCACCCCTCGATCGCTGACCACCAGGACGCGGCGGCGGGAGAGGTTGGACGCATGCTGTCCCACCAGTTCGATGGAGCCGCTGCCGAAGATGATCTCGGGGGAGGCGAACTTCCTGACCGGCAAACGCTCATCGACCAGAATCAAAACCCCCGCTGGGAGAAGCACTAACGATTTCAGAATTGAAAAATGTTGTGGAAAGGAATCACTCCGTGTACCTGAGCCGCAGGTTCACCCCGCCAGTGTTAGTGCCCAGCGTGACCTCGAAGTTCGAGTCGCCGACGTAGTTCTCCGACCGCAGGTCGTTGTTGGTGCCGTTGAAGCCGACCTTTTCCTCCACCGAGACGCCGCCCAGCGAGGTCGTGGACGCCACATGGGCCGACGTGTTCCCGGCCAGGGTCATCCCGAGGTCCACCCCGCCGGTGTTGGCCGCCGCGCTGAAGGTGAGATTTCCTCCCGGGTCCTCCGTCTGGGTCACGGTGGCGCGCACGCCGCCGGTGGACGTGCTGAGGCTCACCGAAGCGTTGCTGCCGACCATCACGTTGCTCCAGGTGAGGTCCACCCCGCCCGTCGAGGCCTGCATCCTCAACGGCCCGTCCAGCGTGACGTTGTCGGCCATGGTGGCCCTTAGGCCGCCGGTGCCGACCCTGAGGTCCACCGACGTCAGGCGGACGCCGTCCGAGGTCACCATCTCCATGCCCCCCACGCCGGCGGAGACGCTCAGCGAGGTGACGAGCCGATCGGAGATGAGGAGCGTGCAGTCGATGTCGCTGCTGAAGAAGGGTATGAGCGAATCGCCCAGGGTGATGTTGGAGCTGACGACCAGCGTGTCGCCCTCCGTGCGCTCCTCCCAGGTGATGTTCACCGGCTCCTGGGGGCCCAGCAGCCCGGATCGGTGATGGCCGGTGACCTGCAGCGCCACGGCGACGTCCGCATCGTCCACGAACTCGATCGAGACCTCGCCCACGTCGACGTCGACGATCAGTTGAAGCGCCTCGATACCTTGCCCGATGGCCGCCTCCCGGCCCTCGTCCACCGGGGTGCTGCGGAACGGTATGAGCAGCAGCGCTGCCACGACGATGATCACGATGAAGATGACCATGACGGCGAGGATGACGCCGATGATCCCCCTACAATCGCCGCGGAGGCGCTTCATGGATGGTAAACTCGCAGGTCCATGATATAAAGTATTTGACCGGCCACCCTGGCGATGCGCTCGCGATGACGTGATGGAACGGTCGAGCGTCGATGCCGCATCATGAGTCTAGAAGTATGGAACGGGTTTCCCCGGCCCGCGCCGGGGAAGGGTTGTTGGCCGCCCCTGAGCGGTCCAAGCTGCCTCAGGGAGTGAGACTGAGTGGGGGCGGCGATGGTGAACGGTCCTACCAGACCCTGGACCTCACTGTCTTGTTCCGGTTCATGATCAGCATGGTGGCGCCGAAATAGAACAGGAACACGGCCACGAAGGCGGGCAGGGCCTCGATGGTCGCAAGCCTGTCGTAGGCGATCCACATGGAGCCGATGACGGCAATCATGCTTCCCCAGAACAGACTGTAGGCCGTATCATTGCCCCAGCGGCCAGCGGTCCGGGCGCCCCGGAGGTAGGAGAAGGCGCCAAGGGCCATGCCGTATATGCCGATCTCGAGCATGATGACCGGGATCATGAGATAGATGCTTTCCCTGACCACGTAGAAAGCGATCAGCAGCGCGAAGCCGACCGCTATGGTGACGACACCAACGGTCTGGCCGTCGAATTTACTAAGATCGAATGTCTTCCCATCCTGAGACATGCTTGACGAATCGTCATCCAATTATATAAACATTGTCAGCTTTGTGTCTGACGGTTGTACCATTTACGTCAGACCTGCGCCGACATGCGGATAGACGTCCGTGAGGCCATCGGTCCCGGTCCAGACATGGATCATGGAAACCTTTATTATTAGCCTGCTCCAAAGTAAGTATGGGGTGTACTGGACGGTAAGAAATATCCTTCCTGTAATAGCATCGGCTCTTCTCATCTCGATCGTCCTGTTCACCCCCGCCTCTGCCAATACTGGCGAGGTGCTGCTCTCTTCCGGCGGCTCCCATTCATGGTCTATAGAGCTGGACCGCGAGACCCGGGTGTCGTACGAGGTGGAGGCCGAGGACGGCCAGACGATCAACCTGTTCCTGATGAGCGCCGCCGATCACCAGCGCTTCGAGACCGGGGAGGCCTTCACCTACATGCCCGACGGCTCCTTCATCCACGTGCGGGCGGCATCGGCCGACATGGTGCTGCTGCCCGGCGACTACTACCTGGTGGCCATGGCCCCGGACGTGGCGGACGGCGCCTCGATGAAGGACATCCTGCTGTCGTTCAACATCAGCGTGGAGAGCACGTCGGCCTCGGAGGGGCTGAAGCTCATCATGGGCGTCGGGGCGGCCATCATCCTGGGCCTGGTGGGCGTGATAGGGCTGGACGTCCTCTACCGGAACAGGAGGAAGGGAGAGGGGCGCCCCTGAGGCTGGCACTTTCGGCACGCCCCCGACCCCGTTCTTATATCTGAAAGGTCCGTGGGGCGCCGAGAAGGGATGAAGTGGAAGAGCCATATTTCCATAGCCAGGGCCATCGCCATGGAGATGGGCCTGCCCGAGGAGCTGGAGCGGGGGCTGTGCAATGGCTCAGTGGAGCCGGACCGCAGGCCTGACGCCGCCTTCCGGGAGCAGGGCCGCAGGGTGCGCATCGTTCGGGCGCCCCACCACACGCCGCCGACCGGCACCATCATGGCCTATCTATGGAGGGCCCGCGAGGCCTACCTCATCGGAAACGACTACTGGGCGGTGAAGAGCCTGGGCAGGGCGCTGCACTACGTCCAGGACAAGAGCGTCTCCCCCGGGAGGGGTTTCGAAGGCACGATGCCAGGGAGGATTACGTGGCTGACCTCACGCCTCCCCGGGAGGCCGTGGTGGCCGGCATTGACGTGGCCGAATGCTCCCCCCGCTTCGTGCGGCGGTGCATCGCCGAGGTCCGGCCGCTCCGACGGCCGGACGAGATCATGTTCCAGGCCACGCTGTATTCGGCGGCCATCGCCGCGTCGGTCCTGGGTCCGCCCGACCCCGAGGATGAGCTGCTGGACCGTTACCGCCGGGCGGTGAGGGCGCACCGCCTCCGCCCCGCCCTG
>LJKK01000159.1 GCA_001421185.1 Methanomassiliicoccales archaeon RumEn M1 | reverse complement strand
CTGGCGGCGATGGCTATGAGGCCGGCCAGCACGAAGGGCGCCGGTCCGATGGCGCCCCCTCTCCCGGCAGGAACATGGTGAGGGCGACCGGCCCGATGAAGGAGCCTACGTCGCCCATCGTGCGGAACAGCCCCATCGAGGCGCCCAGCTCGGCCGGTCTGGAAATGTCGGAGACCCATGCCCCTATAGGGCCCGTGAGGCCCAGCGCGGCGCCCATGGCGATCATGATGGCCGCGAACGACATGGCCCCGTGGGACAGCGAGAGCAGCAGGACCAGCAGTCCGGTGGCCATCAGGCTGGTGAACATGAACGGCCGCCGGCCCAAGCGGTCGCTGAGGGCGCCGGCGGGTAGCAGCGTCACGAAGTTGGCCAGGGAGAACGCCGTCAGGACCGCCCCGAACTCCACCGGTGACATGCCCAGGTTACCGGTGGCGAAGACCGGCAGGACGGTAGCTATCAGGCCGATGCGCACCACCGAGATCGCCAGCAGCCCCACGTTGATGGCGGCGAGCGTGCGGTCGCGTAGGGCACTGGTCAGCTGGCGAACATCGATGCGGCCTCCCTTGCCCTCGACCTCGGAACCGACGCCGAAATGGACCATCGCCAGCGAGGCGCCGGCGAACAGCGCGTAGACCAGGAACGGCGTGCCCAGGCCGAAGCTCTGTCCGAACAGCCCGCCCACCAGCGGTCCGCTGGTGGAGCCCAGGAACTGCAGGCTGACGAACAGCCCCAGGTGCCTGCCCCGCTTGCCGACCGGGCACAGGCGGCTGACCGCCAGGTAGGAGGAGGTAAAGTACACCGCCGAGCCCGCTCCCTGCAGGACGAGCCCGATCAGCAGCATCCACTCGTTCACCGCCAGGGCGGAGACGATGGCCGAGACGGTCACGGTCATGAGCCCCAGGGACATGAAGCGCTTGGTGCCGATGCGATCGGACGCGACCCCCGCGGGGATGTCCAGCGCCACCTTGGTTATGCCTATGCTGCCCACCAGCACTCCCACGAACGCCAGGTCCACGCCGAACGTCAGCGCGTAGAGGGGCAGCACGGGCGCCAGCAGGCTGAAGCCGAAGCTGACCAGGAAGCCGACCACCGAGATGAGCAGGGTGGCCCTGAACCCCTGCCGCGGCGAGCACCACCCCCCATCGTCCCTGGCGCCCATGCTGAGCATATGTTAGCTGAACCATCACTATATGGCATCGTCGCGTACCAGCGCCAACCGATCGGGGCCGAGCGTGCTGATTGGTATCACACCGCAGGGTAGAAGTCCCTATATATCTGGAGTCTTTTTCCGTCCCTGGTCTGTATGAAGGCAACCAAACGCTCGATGGACGTATCCTACGCCATCCGCGACATTCTTCTGCCAGCAAGGGAACTGGAGAGGAAAGGTCACGAGATAGTGAAGCTGCACATAGGTGATCCCAACAAGTGGGACTTCGAGACCCCCAAGCACGTCAGGGACGCGCTGTGCCGGGCGGTAGAGGTCAACGACAACGGGTACGCCGAGTCGGAGGGATATGTCGAGCTGCGCCGCTCCATCCTGGACAAGGAGAGGCAGAAGAACGGCATCAACGTCGACATCGACGACTGTCTGATAACCAATGGCGTCACGGAGGCCATACAGACCATCACCGCGGCCGTCATCGACCCTGGCGATGAGGTGCTGCTGCCCGGTCCCGGCTATCCGACCTACAGCGAGTTCACCAAGTTCTTCGGCGGGAAGCCCGTCTCGTACCGCGCCGACGAGTCCTGCGACTGGGAGCCCGACGTGGACGACATGCGCAAGAAGATCACGCCCAAGACCAAGTTCATCACCGTGATCAACCCCAACAACCCCACCGGCGCGCTGTACTCGGACAAGGTGCTGAAGGAGATCGTCGACCTGGCCGGGGAGCACGACCTGTTCATCATCTCCGACGAGATCTACGACCTGATGACCTTCGACGGCGTCCACCACTCCACGGCCTCGTTTTCCAAGGACGTGCCGGTCGTCCTCTTCAACGGCTTCTCCAAGGTGGACCTGCTGCCCGGTTGGAGGCTCGGCTACGTCGTGTTCAACGACCCCCTGGGAAAGCTGGACGAGATCAAGGAGGGCATGATGCGCCAGCTACGGCTGCGCATCTCGGCCAACAACCCCTGCCAGATGGCGGTCATTGAGGCGCTGGAGGGACCGAAGGACCATCTGGAGGTCACCAACCGCAAGCTGAGGGAGCGGCGCGACTACGCGGTGAAGAGAATCAACTCCATCCCCGGCCTCAGCACGGCCACCCCCCGCGGGGCGTTCTACATGTTCCCCAAGATCGAATCGAAGCACTGGAAGAGCGACACCGACTTCGTCCTGGACATACTGAACAACGCCCACGTGCTGCTGGTCCCTGGCTCGGGATTCTGCCCCGATAACGGCAGCATGCACTTCCGCGCGGTGTTCCTGCCTCCGGTGGAGACGCTGGCCAAGGCCTTCGATGCCATCGAGGACTACATGAACAAGGTGGCCTGAGGCTCAGGCCGGAACCCCTTCCATCACCTTCTTTCCCTTCCCGGTGCCTCTCCAGTAGCCGTTGCTGAGCCAGGCGTCGAACGACAGCAGGCTGGGATGCATCCTGCGTACCGCCGGGATATCGGCCTTGTAACCCTCGTCCCGAAGCCATTGGGCCAGGAGGTGATATTCCGGGTCCATTCTCTCCAGCTCGTCCAGCGGCAGCTGCACGAAGCGGACCTCCCGGCCCAAGTGCGCGGAGAACCGATGGGCGATCTCCGGCATCGTTAGCTCGTCGCCGGCCAGCTCGTAGCTGTTACCCAGCATCTCGTCGGGGCGGTCGAAGGCCATGGCAGCGAAGAACCCGATGTCGTCGATGGCGATCATCTGCAGCTTCGTGTCCGGAGGCAGCGGGAACACCAGCTTGCCGTCCCTGATGGCCCTGCACTGCGGCCCCATGTTGAAGTTCTCCATGAAATGGGCCGGGCGCAGGAAGGTGAACGGCACGTCCTTGGTCCTGATGTACACCTCGTTCTGCTGCTTGCTGTCGAAGAACGGTATGCCCGTTATCCGGTCCGCCCCGCTCACCGAGCTGTAGACGAAGTGCTTCACACCCGCCTCGGCCGCGGCATCGACCAGGTTCCTCCCCTGGCGCACTTCCGCCTCCGCTCCGCCCTCGACGTAGGTCAGGGCGGCGAACACTCCGTAGGCGCCCTCCAGTCCCTGCTGGAAGGAGCTAGGTCTATCAAGGTCGCCCTCGATGAGCTCGACGCCCATCGACGCCAGTTCATTCGCCCGGGGGCTCTCGATATCTCGGGTCAATCCCCTGACCCTCCATCCCGCCTCGCGCAGGTAGCGGCAGACAGAGTGCCCCTGCCTGCCGGTAGTGCCGGTGACGAAAATCGTCGCGTTCTCATGGTCCATCATCGTTCACCGGAGCTGACGTGTGATGACCACGTTAAAAAAGGGTGGCGCCGCGGATGGCTAGCTGCCATCATGCGTCAATCTTTATTTGGTCACTCCCATTCATGGGCAGAAGCTCATGCGTTGCTCGAACTGCGGAACGGAGAACGAGGAACGGTTCGCCTACTGCACCAAGTGCGGCGACCCCCTCGCTGACGAGAGAAGGCAGCGGAAGCGTTACGGTCCGCGCGAGCCGATGTATCCCGCTCCTGATCCGGACGAAGCTGTGCAGGGCCGCCCCTATGCCAAATAACTCCCCGTTCGGGCGGCCTATCCTCGTGACCAAGAGGCGGTTCTGGGCGATCTGGGCCGTCCCTCTATCCCTCGGCCTGATCTGGGCGCTGCTGGATCCTCTCAGGGGAGGTATATCCCTTGCCGGGGTGTCCTTCGCCATTGCCTGGAGTTGGATAATTGGGCGGATCAATGCCGAGGACCGCAGTGGCGACCATGGCCAATGGTAGGGGCGGAGGGCGCCAGGAGCGCCCCCGTCCATGTAAAAGGAAAGGGTTTAGTCCAGGTTCTTGAGGAGCTTGACGCAGGCCTCCAAGGCCTCCCGCCCCTTCTCCACCCGGTCCTCGGCCTGCAGGCGCGTCATCCCCGGTCCGCTGATGCCCAGCGTCACCGGCTTGTCGTACTGGAGGCTGAGGTCGATGATCTTGCGGGCAGCGTGCTGTATGACGATCTCGTCATGCTCCGTCTCGCCCTCGATGACGCAGCCGATGGTGACCACGCCGTCGATGCCGCCGTCCTCGCACAGTTTCTTGATGGCCAGGGGCATGTCGTACACCCCAGGCACGTGGATGACCTTGGCCACGTTCACTTCCAGGAAGTCGGCGTGCGCCTTGGCGCGCTCCAGCATCATGGAGGTGATGTCGTAGTTGAACTCAGAGACCACTATTCCGATGTTGTACCTTTTCATGTATGCTCACTCCCTCACTGGCCCGGCGTCCTCGAACCCTTGCCGTAGTCCCCTGCCCGCGTTCTTGGTCAACGCGTCGGGGCGGAACAGCAGGTCGTACGCGTTCCGGGCGTGCTCCCTAGCCCTCATCTCGGCCAGCCAGGCCAGCGTCTTGGGGTCGGAAGCCTCGTCCTCGTGGACGAACACCTCGATGATGTGATGATTGGTCATCAGCTGGGCGCGGATGAGGCCGGTGGAGGCCTCATGGGCGCAGTTCTTGTCCTTCTCCTTGGGGCCAGGCATGCCCAGCGCCATGACGATGTCGCATCCCTGCTCCTCGATGAGCTTCTTGCACGCCACCGGCAGGTCCTTGATGCCTGGCACGGTGTAGCGGACGACCTTGAAGCCGGTGCCCGTCCTCTTGAGCTCATCAATGGCCGCCCCGCCCATGTCCACCCGGGCGAAGGTGGTGTCAGCAATGCCGATCAGCTTCATGAATCGCCCCCGTGACAGTTGGAGGAATGCCATTCGATGATCCGGCGAATGATCTTCCTGGTGCCGTCCAGGTCGTCGGAGAAGCCGGAGATGCGGACCACCTTGACCTCCAGGCCCCGCTTCCTCAGGTCCTCCTCCAGGACCTTCTCGTTGAACGGCTGATCGTACCCGATGGCGATGATGTCGGGGCGGATCTCCTCGACCACCTTGTACTTGTCCCCCGTCTTCCCCAGGACCGCCCGGTCGACCGGCTTGAGGCTGTTCACCAGCTCCATCCGCATCTTCTCCGGGATGATGGGCGTGTGCTTCCTCCGCTTGACGGTGGCATCGGTGGCCACGACCACCACCAGCTCATCGCCCAGCTTCTTGGCTTCCCTGAGATAGTGCACATGCCCGTTGTGCAGTATGTCGAACACTCCGCTAGCCATCACCCTGGTCATTGGGACCACTTGCTGGCCTTCCAGGCGTCGATGATCTCGGCGCCGTCGAGGTATACGATACCAGAGCGTTTGGCGTACTCTTGAGCCTTTTCCTTTCGGAGGGCCTTGCCGTCGTCCCCTAGCATCTCGCATACCGTGGCCGACGGATACATTCCGGCCATGGTGAGAAGGGCCGATGAAAGCTCAGTGTGCCCCTTCCGGTCGTTGAGCATGCCCGGCTGGGAGTTCAGAAGGATCACGTGGCCGGGGGACCTGAAGTCCTTTCCCAGCGCCTCCTTGGCCTCCTCGGGCGTCATGTCCCTGATCCTCTGCCCGAGCTTGGCGAACTCGGAGATCGTCAGGGCCCGGTCCTTGTCCGGGATGCCGGTGAAGGTGTGACGATGATTGATGGTGATGCCGAAGGCTGACTTGGTGTCGTACGGCAGGTCGGTGGGGGCCAGCAACTTGAGGCCAGGGTGCTTCTGGTAGGCCTCCACGAATAGCTCGGCAAGGAACGGCAGGTCCAACTTCTGCCAGGTCTCGGCCGGGGCGGTGGTGCATATCAGTCCCCCGGCGTCCTTGCGCATGGTTCGGATCGCCTCATGGGTCATCTTCTCCGAGGCTATCACCATGTCGGTCTCGGCCTCCCTGCTGTCCGAGTCAAAGATCAGCACGAACCTGCCCTCACGCAGGGCATTGATAGCTTGCTCTAGATTCGCGGTCATTGTCTCCAACGGCCATTAAGCAGACCGTATTTATTTTGAGTGTAAGTACAAGAAACCAGGTATGCATCCCGACCTTGTCCAGACCCGACCTGCCATGGGCATCAGGAGCGTCTCCCAGGCCAGCAATTATAATTATCCCATGGGGCTAATGGGGAGACATGCTAGCTCAACTGGATGACCTGGCCGCACTCACCAGCATCGATAAGTCGGACATGCTGGGCCAGATCACATCCTTCCCATCCCAGCTGACCTCCTCGCTCAAGGTCAACCGCCGCCGGGACATGGAAGCGGAGATCGTCGTCGTAGGCGGCCTGGGCGGCTCGGCCATGGGGGGAGACGTCCTCGCCGAGTACATGGCCCTTAACTCCAGCGCCCCGACCTTCGTGGTCAGGGATGCGATCCTTCCGCGTTGGGCCGACGAGCGTACGCTCATGATCCTCATCTCATACTCGGGCAACACCCGGGAGACGATATCCATGTATGGCCAGGCCCGGGAGCGCGGCTGCCCCATGGTGGTCATAGCCTCGGGAGGCCGCCTGATGGAGATGGCCGAGCAGGACGGACGGGACGTGGTCCGCGTCCCGCCGGGACTTCAGCCCCGGGCGGCCCTGGGACACCTGCTCGGCTCGGCGGCATGCGTCGTGGAGTCGACCGGCCTGGCCCCCATGGCCCGTGACATCAGTGCCTTCGTGCCGTCGCTGGAGGCGCTGATGCAGGACCTGCTGCCCGGATCCCCTCAGACCAAGAACGCCGCCAAGCGGATCGCCTTGAGCCTAATGGGCACCATGCCGTTCGTGTACGCTCCCCGCCCCCTCCGCTCGGCGGCCACGCGGTGGCAGACCCAGATCAATGAGAACTCCAAGATGCTGTGCCTCTCGGGAGAGATGCCGGAGATGGACCACAACCAGATCGGTGGGGTGGATCGACGGCGCCCGGGACGGACGTTGCCGGCCGGTAATGCTGCTGCCGCGCGCGGGCGGATGCCCGGCCACCGAGCTCATGCGGAAGACCATCGAGATGTTCGAAGAGCATGGAATCGACACCGTGGTGGCCGAGCTGGAAGGAAGCTCACCTCTCGAGTGCGCCCTTCACGGCATCATGCTGGGCGATTTCGTGAGCTACTACCTCGCCCTCCTCCGAGGGGTCGACCCCACGCCCGTGCCGTCCATATCGGAGCTGAAGAAACGTTTGGCCTAGTTGCCCTGGTTCTCGGTGCGCTTCCTGCTCTCGTCCCCCGTCTGCTCCCGGAACTTCCTGGGCCCGGTGCCCGCCTCCCCCTGGCCGCCGCCCCTCTCCATCTCCAGTAGGTCGGAGAGCACCTGCCGCCCCTGCTCGGTGATGTAGAGCTCGTCCTCCGGACCGCCGATCAGCTCCTCGGCCCGAAGCTCCTGCACGGCCCGCTCCACGCCCTTCGCTGGGAGACGGTTCCGCTTGGCGATGGCATCGCTACCCCTCTCGCCGTTGGAAAGGTCCTCCAGCACCGCCCTGCGGTACTTGTCCTTCATGACGAACTGCACGTCCAGGCTCTCACCTTCGCCCTCCTGCGCTCTGGGCGTATATATTCCTTGCCAGCTCTCCCAGTGCCGTATCCAGCCATGTTTGGGAAAACCAACATGTTTTATTACGGGTTGGCATATGTCAAGACGGTAACATTTATGAAAGAGGATGCATGCTGGATTAGAGACCAAGTAAAGCAACATACCAGGTGGTTCGAACAGTCGCTCCCCATGATCGCCTCCGAGAACCTCATGAGCCCGCTGGCCAAGGAAATGATGATCTCAGACTTCCACGACCGCTATGCGGAGGGCATGCCTGGCAAGAGGTACTACCAAGGCAACATATACGTGGACAAGGTGGAGCTGAAGTGCCTGGAGCTCGCCAGGAAGATCTTCGACGCGGGGTTCGTGGATGTCAGGCCCATCTCCGGCACCGTCGCCAACATCGCCGTCCTCTTCGCGCTGACCGAACCGGGCGACAAGATCGCCACTCCCGAGCTGGCCTCGGGCGCCCATATCTCCACCGCGCCGTTCGGCGCCGTGGGGCTGCGCGGCCTCAACCCGGTCCACTATCCATGGGACTACAAGAACTGGAACCTTGACATCGATGCCACCAGGAAGTTCCTGCGCAAGGAGAAGCCCAAGGTGGCCCAGTTCGGCCTTTCCGTGTTCCTGTTCCCGACCCCCATAAAGGAGCTCGAGGACGCCCTTCAGGACGCGGGCTGCATGGTATGGTATGACGCCGCCCACGTCCTCGGCCTCATCGCCGGCAAGAAGTTCCAGGACCCCCTGAGGGAGGGCGTGGACATCATCTCGGGCAGCACCCACAAAACCTTCCCGGGTCCGAACCACGGCATACTGGTCGGCAATGACCTCAGCGACGAGGTGGAGGCCAAGCTGCGCAAGGCCGCGTTCCCGGGCGTCACGTCATCGCACCACCTCCATGCCATGGCAGCTCTCGCCGTCACCATGGCGGAGTACGAGATCTACGGCAAGAAGTACGCCAGCCAGGTAATCAAGAACGCCAAGGCCCTGGGCAGCGCCCTGTACGAAATGGGCATCGACGTCATGTGCCCCCACCTCGGGTTCACGGAATCGCACACCCTGGCGATAAGCGTCGCCAACCATGGCGGCGGGGCCCAGGTGGCCCAGGACCTCGAGAGGGCCAACATCATCGTCAACAAGAACATGCTCCCCGGCGACACCAGCTCCGTCAAGCCGTCCGGCATCCGCCTGGGCACCCAGGAGCTCACCCGCCTGGGCATGGAGAAGGGCGAGATGGAGGAGGTCGCTCGCCTCATCTACCGCGTGGTCGTCAAGAAGGAGGACCCCGAGGTCGTCAAGAAGGATGTCTGGGAGCTCAAGAAGGAGTTCACCAAGGTCCGCTACTGCCTCAACGAGGGCGAAGAGGCATACCAGTACCACGAGCTGGTCTGAACGGGCCGCCCCACCTTCCATTTTCTATCCCTGACAAAGGATTATTAGTTGATAGGACGCTTCACGACCGATAAACCGGGGGACCTTGGATGTCGCGTTCCGTGCTAGCGATCCTGCTCTGCCTCAGCATGCTGACCATCTGCCTGCCTATCGGCGCGACCGCTCCCCCGACGGGGTGGAACGGCCCCGAGCCACTGTCCTCGCAGGCGAGTTCGTTCTCCTCCCCTGACCTGTACCAGTTGGATGATGGTCGCGCCGTCATGGCGTGGGGCCAGTGGAATGAGGCCGTGGGCATGAACGTCCCCCATGTAAGCTTCTATGATCCCGCGTCGGGCTGGGAGGAGCCGACCACGGTCGGCCGGGGCAAGCAGGACTGCCAGTCGGTCCGCTGCCTCCTGCAGGAGAACGGAAGCGCGATGGTGGTCTCCGTCTACAGCCTGGGCACGGGCGACATGACCCTCAGCGTCTCGGTGTACGCTCCGGAGGTCGGGTGGAAGTTGGACCATCAGCTGGTCGGTAAGACAGCCTCCATCGGCGACGTTCGGCTGGCTCAGCTGCCTGGGGGCTCGTTCCTGTTGGCATGGACGGAGTCCGACGGTAGCCACAGCATGGTGAGGTACAGTACTTGGTCGTGGGAGGATGGATGGTCGGAGCTCCAGGACCTCGCCGGCGATCTGCTGGACAGCGCGAGCCTGGCGGACCTGGACCTCCGCCCCGACGGTACGGGCATGGCCCTGCTGGTGGAGAACAACGCAGGCCTGTGGACGGCCTACGCCTCCTTCCGCTCGCCCAATGGATCGTGGACCGTGCCGTCCCCCGTCACCCAGGACAACATCGGCGGGCGCATCGTCGGGGCGAACACCGCCGGATCGGGAGCGGTGGCCGTCTACACCACCAATGGGAATAGGGAGCTATGGGCGGTCAGCTGGCACGACGGTTGGTCCGCCCCGGAGCAACTGTTCTCCTCCAGCACCGCCTATAGCGTCGAACATCATCTGGACGTCAATCAGGCAGGCCAGGGTCTGCTGGTCCAGAGGCGGACGGCCGATCAGATCGGTTACTATGCCATCGCCTTCAATGGGGGGACCTGGGGCCAGTGGGAGAGAGTGTCCCCCGAGCTGCCGTATGGCAGCTCATGGACGTCCGACTTCGTCGTGGACGTCAACTCGGCGGGAGAGGGCGTGGTGGCCTTCCGCGGATCAGATATCGGCCTCGGTAGGCTCGACCATTATGCCAACCTCTACTCCCCATCGTCCGGATGGCAAGGTCCGGAGAGGATAAGCAGGGCCTTACCGTTCGGGGGAGAAAATGTCCCGTCCTCGGCAAGCATCGACCCAAGCGGCAACGTGCTGTACGGGTTCGTCGCCCGCTCTAACCTGATCAGCCCGGTCAGCTCCGACAGGCTGTACGTCAACACATACCATGTCGAGGACAAGACCCCGCCCCGCCTCGTGGTGTCTTCACCCGCTCCGATGGAGCGCGTGAACGTCTCCTCGGTCGTTGTATCGGGGACGACCGATCCTGACGCAAAGGTGATCGTGGCCGGGATCGAACTGGCGGTGGATGCGGGCGGCAACTTCCAAGGCAGAGTGCCTGTGGTCCCGGGAGAGAACCGATTGTCCGTTACGGCGGTGGACGAGCATGGGAACCAGGCCACCGTGGCCTTTACCGTGTTCTTCGATGACCCCCTGCAGGAGGAGCTGGCCCAGGCCCGCCACGACCTCGGTTCGCTCAAGGGCCATGGGCTCCTGTATCTCGGCCTGGCCTCGGCGGCCATGGTGGTCGGCGCGCTCAGCGTGCTCCTATACCTGCGGGGACGGAAGGCCTGAGCCAAACCCTCTTATCCCTTTCTTCCCTCGATCTCCTCCAGCATCGTGCAGGCCATGCATCGTCCGGTGGGGGCGGGCTCGCCGCAATCGCACAGGCGAAGCTTCGATTGTGGATACTTCTCCCGCAGCAGGGGCCGCAGGGCGTCGTAGCTCGCCAGAATGGAATGTCGGGACCCCGGCGTCCTCGACTCCATGCCGTCGATGATGTCCCGGTACTCGTTCCGCAGGGCCGCCTCCCAATAGGGGCAGGTGCCGTCGGCGAAGTCGATCCCGCGCAGGATGGCGTACAGGTACGTCTCCTTCTCCGGGATCTGCCGCAACGGCGCGATGCGAGGTATCAGCCCAGGCTGCACCCTGGTATGCGGACCAAGCCGGGCAAGGCGCTCGACATCGCCCCGGGCGAAGTTCATCAGGATGGCCTGCGCGCTGTCGTCCAGATTATGACCGGTGGCCAGCGCCTGTGCCCCCATCTCCCGGGCGGCCCGGTTCATGCAGCGGCGGCGGAACACCCCGCAGTAGGCGCACGGGGTGCGCTCGCCGAGCAGTCCAGAGATCTCGTCCATGTCCGCTCCGATCTCATCGGCGAACGAGACGACCACATGCTCCACGTCAAGGTCGCGGCACAGGGCCCGCACCTTCTCTATGGACTCGGGACGATATCCGGCGATGCCCTCGTCCACGGTGATGCACCTCAGGCGGACGTCCCTCCTCTTGCCCACGATGTCCTTCAGGAGGGCCAGCGCAACGCACGAGTCCTTTCCGCCCGACACCGCCACCGCGATGTCCTTGACGTCGTCCAGGTCCACCTGGGAGCGCAGCTCCTTCTTCACCCGGCGCTCCACGAACTCTTGAAAATGCGTAGGGCACAGATGATTGCCGTTGTAACGGATGTAGGTGACGGCGTCGCGCGCGCACTTGCTGCACTGGACCATTTGCCGCGCCATGTAGCAGAACGGCTTATAAGCTTTCCTCACGGCAGGCCGAGGCTCATAGCGATATCGTGGGCATTGAGCCATCCCGTGATGCCGCCCAGCATGTACTCGATGCCGATGGCCGCGATCAACAGGCCCACCACCTTGGAGAACACGTCTATAACGTTCGTACCCACCACCTCTACGAAGCGGTGGGCGTTGCGCATCAGTACCCAGGTGATGAGCAGCGAGAAGCTTCCGGCCAGCAGGACGGTGACCGGGTCGAGCTGCACGGTCAGGATGATGGCCGTGGAGATGACGCCGGGGCCGGAGAGGATGGGGGTGGCGATGATGACCCATGCCACGTTCTGATCGCCGGAGCGGATCATGTTCAGGCCGAACACGATCTCCATCGCCATGAGCAGCAGGACGAGCCCGCCGGCGATCTTGAACCCCTCGATCGTGATGCCGAACATCGACAGCAGGGGCTGGCCGATGAGCACGAAGATGAAGAACAATATGGCGGCCACCAGGACCGCGCGGTTGGCCGACGATACCATCGCCTTATCGTCCAGACCCTTGGTCATGGCGATGAACAGGGGAACGCTGGCGAACGGGTCGAAGATGAAGAACAGCAGGGTAGCCGCGTAGAAAAGACCATCAAGCTGCAGACCGACAGAATCTAGCATCAGGACCCCGGGACCTCAGAACATGCTAGCGACTAATAATCATTTCCAGTGCGCCTCCTTGACACGGCATCATGGACGACGCTTGGGAAAAATAGGAAAGGTATGGGAAGGAGTTTCACCATGGCGGCTGGCCGGTGCGCCTCACGGTGTCGTTGTATTGCTTGGTGAGGTTGTAGGCATCGATCAGCTGCACTATCCAGATGACCAGTGCGATCATGCTCAGGATAATGAACGCGATCAGGACACTGACCTCCAATGAGCCATCCATCATCACATCGCCGGTGAACAGCCCTGGGATGGCGGCGAACATCGTCATGATCATTATGGCGGAGATGCCGTAATAGACGACCAGGACCACCAGCCCTCTGGTCAGCCGACCCACGTACAGATGGCCGGCCCCCGGGATCAGGAACGCCAGTATTAGGGACAGTACCTCGCTCTTCAATGGCGCGCCGAGATATGGCTGGCCGTACGGCTGCGGCGGAGTGAATAACGTTTGTGACCTGGCCTGCGGGGCCTGCCCCGTCTTGATGTTAAAGCCACAATTGCTACAGAACTCCACGTTATCGGAAAGACTGGTTCCACAGTTCGGACAGAACATCTTCCTCCCCTCGGGATTCACGGTCATCGCATCATGCGATTTTAATCTATCACTCGTTCGTCAGGCCAGATGCACCGCGCTCACTGCTCGTACTTGGCACCGCACTCCGGGCACCAATATCCATCGGTCAGGGCTCCGCACTTCCCGCAGTACTTGGGGGACTTGCTCGGGGTCCGACCGCCGGCCGGCGCATGACCCCCCCGGACCCTGACCTGGCCAATATCCTTGTGGAGGGGTCGGCGCATATCCGCCCCACGCCTGTCCTCCCTGGGGCGGGGCGTACTGCGGTCGACCACAGTAGGGACAGGTGCCATAATTCGCTGGTATGATGGCGCGGCAGCTCGAGCAATATTTGTTGGGCCGCTCCTCATAGTGGATCAGCAGGTAGATGATCGCCACTGGCCAGCATATAAGCAGCAGGATGATGACGATCAGCCAGCTCCCGGTGAAATCCTTGCTCGCCATGTTCTTACCGGACCGAGATGCGATGGGGGTAGACCCCCTGCGACGCAGTGGAGAAGCATCGCTCTAGCACTATCTATCTTATTGCCCCGTTCTCTCGCTCCATAGGTCCGACGGTGCAGTCCGGGAATCGGGCTGACATCGGGCATCGGCGGCAGGTGGAGAACATCCGGTAGCCCTTGATCAGGTTGAACACGATGAAGACAGAGACGGCCAATGCCGCAATGGCCGTCCTTTCTCCAGACGGAGCTGTCAGCGTCGATGCGATGATCGCCGCCAGCGAGAGGCCGAGCAGCGAGTTGAACAGTATGTCGGTCATGATGCTGCGTTTGACCATGAACCGCCCCAGGTTAAGGACGAAGGCGGCCACCGAGAGGATGAACAAGGCGTCATAGGGAAGGGGATGAAATATCAGGAGGCCGAGCAGGACGATGATGGCGACCGGGTAGGCCGTCGCGCAACCGCGGCAGACCTTACGGCCTCCTAGGTGGAAGACGTGCTCGTCGAACCTGCCGCACAGTGGGTGGTGGGAAAGGACCAATGGCTCCTTCAGGTCCTCGATGAACTTAAGCCTCATACAAGCGTCCCCGTGAAACGGCCTCTCTTCAAGGGCCAGGGCGGGCCTGCATCATTGTTTTCTATATAATAATATGCCTAAAATGATGAAGAGAAATGAAAAGAATGGGTTTGGGCCCGATCACCAGGGCGCCCTTCCGGTCTGCTGCACGGCCGCGTTGTACTCGTTCGCCTTCTTGTAGGCGTCGTACAGCTGCCAGATCCAGAAGATGAAGGGAATTATGAGCCCAATGCCGAAGGTAAAAAACGCCACCGCTATGCCCACTGCCCATAGAACGATGTACACGATCATGTACAGGATGCCGGTGCCTATCTGACCCAGATATATGTGGCCGAGGCCCGCCCAGAGGAACGCCAGGACCGCTGCGATGCCCGCGTTCTTGAGGGGCATGGGCGCATACATGGGTTGTCCATAGGGCTGCTGGTACGGCTGAGGGCCGTATGCAGGAGGGGTCTGGTTCGATTGCTCCGAGCCCAGAGCGGTTCCGCAGCTCTCGCAGAACTTAGCACCAGGGGCCGAGTCCTTTCCGCAATTTGGACAGAACATTTGGTCACCTTTCAGTGGATGGGAGAACTCCTAATGGACATTTAATAATGGCGATAATATATGGGGCGCGCCTATTCATGGCGGGCCCTGAACACTGCCTTGGTCGTCACACTTCCGAGCATGTCGGCAACCAGGGCCAGATGGTGAAGCGCGCCCTCCCCAAAGGGTCACTTTCGCCGGGGCTGGCAAAACCTTTAACTGGAACCACCACCTTTGCTCGCCTCGAGCCTGATGAATGAGATATGGATTGAGAAGTACCGCCCCCGTAGCCTCAAGGACGTGGTGGGTCAGAAGGACATCGTGGACCGCCTGCAATCCTATGTCGAGGTAAGGAACCTCCCCCATCTCATGTTCGCTGGCCCCGCCGGGACGGGCAAGACGACCTGCGCGGTCGCCTTGGCTCGCGAGCTGTATGGGGACATGTGGAAGGGCAACTTCAATGAGCTCAACGCCTCGGACGAGAGGGGCATAGATGTCGTCCGGGGAAAGATCAAGGAGTTCGCGCGTACCGCGCCGCTGGGAGGCGCCGAGTTCAAGATCATCTTCCTGGACGAGGCCGACGCCCTCACCGGGGATGCTCAGGCCGCTCTCAGGCGCACCATGGAGCGGTACAGCAGGACCTGCCGTTTTGTGCTCTCGTGCAACTACAGCTCCAAGATCATCGATCCGATCCAGTCCCGCTGCGCGGTGTTCCGTTTCCGTCCGCTGCGGCCGGAGGACGTGCGCAACAACCTGCAGAAGATCGCCGCGGCGGAGATGCTGGACGTCGACGACGACGCCCTGGACGCGCTCGTCCACGTCTCGCAGGGAGACATGCGGAAAGCGGTGAACTCCCTTCAGGTGGCCGCTTCCCTGGGCGAGAGGATCACGGTCAACGTGGTCTACCACACCACCGGAATGGCCCGCCCCGAGGAGGTGAGGGAGCTGTTGGAGACGGCCCTGGAGGGAGATTTCATCGCAGCCCGCAACCGCCTGGACGAGGTCATGATCAACTATGGTCTGTCCGGGGAGGACATCATCAAGCAGATCCATCAGACGGTGTTCGACCTCAACATCCCCGATGCCGACAAGGTCCGCCTCATGGACCGCACGGGCGAGGTGGAGTTCCGCATGGTGGAAGGCTCCAACGAGAGGATCCAGCTAGAAAGCCTGCTCGCCTACCTGATCCTGGTGGGAGAGCACCGCGGGGACAGCGCTGACTGAGGCCGCCCCTGGCTAATTTATTTATAGCACTTTCATATTCTTCGAGCGAGAGGACTGAAATGGGACGTTTCAAGGAAGCTGACGACAGGCTTCTTAACAAGAAGATCTGCATGAAGTGCGACGCCAGGAACGCACCTAGGGCTTCGCGCTGCCGCAAGTGCGGGTATGATGGCCTCCGCCCCAAGGCGAAGGAATCCAGGAAGGCGTAAGCCTCCTAAACACCTTGAGGTGGTCCATCCACCTTTCCAAACCCCGCGCCTTATCTACGTTAATCTACGTTAAGATGAACCTATGGCATATCTTTTTAATATTGCTGTTCGCTTCCAGTCATCTCGGGAGCGTTGGTAGTGGATTTGATTAAGAAGGTGCTGGTCGTAGACGATAATCCCGCTATCCAGGAGATAGTATCGGAGCTGATCACCCGAGTGGGCTTCGTACCCTTGACCGCCTCCGGGGGCAAGGATGCCCTGGACATCGCGACCGCCGAAAGGCCAGACCTTATCCTTCTCGACATCAACATGCCCGATATGGACGGTTGGACCGTCCTGAGGAAATTGAAGGAGGGGGGCATCACCGACTCCGCCAAGGTGATGATGCTGACCGCCACCTCTGATATCGGCACCGACATCTTCGGTCTGCAGGACGTCGTCTCCGGCTACATACGAAAGCCGTTCAACAACAAGGAGCTCTCCGACCGCTTGCGGAATGCGCTCGAGGAAGGGACGGAGCAGGAAGCCGAGGAGGCCAAGGAACCGGGGGGGCTGTTCTCGTTCCTGTCGAAGAAGAAGGCGGCCCCTGCCGAGGGCATGGAGAAGACCCGCCGGTCGGCCAAGAAGTACGAGCTGCGGCGGGGGCTGAGCTATCTGGTGAAGGAGCAGAAGCCCGATCGCTCGTTCGACATCTTCGTGGACCAGGTCACCCATAACATTCCGGGGTTGTGCATCACCCGACAGTACCCGGCGACCGTGCGCCAGGAATGGGGGCTGGAGAAGACCCCCATCATATGGCTGAGCAACCAGCTTGGCAAGGTGTACGTCAATCCGTCCAACATCGGCATCCTGGGCGATACCATCATACGGTTCATCGAGAAGGCCGATGACAGCGTGGTCATGATCGACGGCATCGAGTTCCTCATCGTCAACAACGGCTTTGACAAGGTCCTAAAGATGATCCATCGCGTCACCGAGGTCGTGATGGAGTACCGCTCCCGCCTCATCATCTCGATCGACCCGAGGGCCTTGGACACCAGGGAACTGGCGCTCCTGGAGCGCAACATGGAGATCATCGAGGGCGAGGCCACGGCCGTCCGCGCCGCCCGCTGACGGACCAATCCTTATAAGACCGGCTTCCATAATCCCCTCCATATAAATGGAGAGTTGGCTCTAATGTCATCGCACGTTATCACCAGGCTCTGGGCCCGTGAGGTCCTGGACTCGAGAGGGAATCCCACCGTCGAGGCGGAGGTGTCCGTCGGGAACATCGTGGCAACCGCCATAGCACCGTCCGGGGCATCCACCGGCAGCCATGAGGCCATCGAGCTGCGTGACGGGGACAAGAACCGCTATGTCGGCAAGGGCACCCTGAAGGCGGTGGAGAACGTGCGCCGGAAGATCGCTCCCGCCCTGAAGGGCATGGACGTCACCGACCTGGCGTCCATCGACCGGGCCATGATCGAGCTGGACGGAACTCCCAACAAATCCCGGCTAGGGGCCAACGCCACGGTGGCGGTCTCGCTGGCCTGCGCTCAGGCCGGGGCGGCCGTGAAGGGCGTGGAGCTGCACGAACATCTCGCTCCTGGCTCCCATGTCCTGCCGGTCCCCTGCATGAACATCCTCAACGGCGGCAAGCACGCCGGTTCCAACCTTCGCATCCAGGAGTTCATGATCGCCCCGGCCGGAGCACCGTCGTTCCGCGAGGCGCTGCGCATGGGGGCCGAGGTCTATCATGCCCTGAAGAAGCGGCTGCGGGACGGATATGGCGTCAGCGCGGTCAACATCGGCGACGAGGGCGGCTTCGCGCCGGCCATGGACACCACCGCCGAGGCGATCGATGCCATCATGGACGCCATCGAGGCCGCCAACTACGTGCCGGGCAAGGACGTGTACGTCGCCATGGACGCCGCGGCCTCGGAGTTCTATTCGGACGGGAACTACACCCTGGACGGGAAGGACCTGTCGTCCGGCGAGCTCACCGACGTATACGTCTCGCTGCTGGACCGCTACCCGCTCATCAGCCTGGAGGACCCCTTCTTCGAGGACGACCTCGACGCCATGGCCGAGCTGACCCGCAAGGTCGGCTCCCGCCTTCAGCTGGTCGGCGATGACATGTTCGTCACCAACGTGGACATGCTGCGCCGCGGGATCGAGCGCGGGGCCGGCAACGCCCTGCTGCTCAAGGTCAACCAGATCGGGACCGTGACCGAGTCGATCGAGGCGGCCAAGCTCGCCTTCTCGTCCAACTACGGCGTCATGGTGAGCCACCGCTCAGGCGAATCGGAGGACACCTCGATCGCCGACATCGCGGTGGCGCTAGCCAGCGGTCAGATCAAGACCGGGGCTCCAGCCCGAGGAGAGCGGACGGCCAAGTACAACCGCCTCCTTCGCATAGAGGAACGTCTTGGAGAAAAGGCCAAGTATCCCGGTCAGGCGGCCTTCCGGAAATAAGGGCGGTATTTCCGGCTCGACCAGGCAGGGGTCGGACGAGATCGCGATGTCCAGGATGTCGAGGTTGACGTCCAGCCAGCCGTCCGTGAAGACCTTGCACACCACGATGTAGGCGGCGGTCATGTTGGCCCTCACCCCGGGATAGTACTTCTCGAAGTACGACTTGGCCTCGATGATGTACTCCTTGGTGGTTCCGACCTCCATCTGGTCGTACTTGATCTCGATGGTGGGCATCCAGAAGTCCGGCGCGTACCAGTTGATGGCCGTGCCGTGGTACTCCGGCCTCCATCCCGGGTTGTGCCAGATGTCGAACTCCATGTAGCTGTAGCTGGAGCTTAGGGCGGGGTTCTCGCCCTCCCGCAGCCATTGGGTGGCGATGGAGATCCTGCAGGTGTTGCTGGCGATGGAGGCCGTGGCCTCGTTGAGGGCCAGCTTGACGTACACGCGTTCGGCCTGGGCCACCGAATCCCAGTAACCATTTCTGTAGTTCAGCCACATGATGCCGTTCGCTATGTGCCCGCTGTCCCCCTCGCGGCCGCGCAAGTCCACGTTCATGGGCAGGGAGAACGTCCTCTGATGAGGCGAATGCGTGGTGAAGTTGCCCTGGTCGTCATGATAGAACGTGTTCGGCCTGAACCAGGTATAGTCCTCGTATCCCGGCTGCCATCTGTCGTCGCCATCGGCCGGCGGGTCCACCGCTGCCAGCTGGATCGTCGGGATGCTTATGCCCACGAGCATGACGGCGATCATGAGCACTGCCAACGCGATGTCCGACCGGCCTCGCCTCCCCCCTGCCGGCCGGGGAGGTCGAGCGCTTGCGCTACGTGACCAGATTCCGAACCTACCCATTCATGATATTTAGTGGAGCTACCTGTATTTAAAATTGATAAAGATAACAGTTTTATGAGCGCCAACGCTTAATTCTTCCTTCCCCATCCGTCCGGCGGGAGGAAGAGGAACTGACGCACGCACCCACTGACAGAAGATTCTTCATAGCAAACGAGCAGGACATCCAACAGGGGAGGACCACCGATGTCTACTTCGCCCGGACCCTGGAGGTGCTAAGGGCCAAGGGCATGATGGATGTCAGGGTCGCCGCCGAGCTTACGGTGTCCAAGCTGCCGCGGGATTGGCAATGGGGCGTGTATTGCGGCCTGGAAGAGGTCCTTCGGCTCCTCGAGGGAAAGGACGTCGATGTATGGGGGCTTCCAGAAGGAACGGTCTTCCCGGCTAGGACCCAAAGCGGGGTCCGGCTGCCGCTGATGACCATGGAGGGCGCATACTCGCAGTTCTGCCTGCATGAGTCTCCCATGCTGGGCATGCTGTCCCACTCCTCCGGGGTGGCCACCATGGCCGCTCGCTGCCGCAAGGCTGCGGGAAACCTTCCGATGATCGCGTTCGGAGTCCGGAGGGCCCATCCCGCCATCGCCCCGATGCTGGACCGCTCCTCCTACATAGGCGGCTGCGACGGCGTGTCCTCGCTCCTGGGCGCCGAGATGCTGGGCATGCGGCCGGAGGGGACCATGCCCCATGCGCTCATCCTGATGATGGGGAGGCCGGTGGACGCCTTCCGGGCGTTCGATGAGGTGATGGGGCCCGAGGTGCCCCGCATCGTTCTCGCCGACACGTACTCCGATGAAAAGGTGGAGGCCCTGGCCGCGGCCGAGGCCATAAAGCTTGACGGCGTGCGGCTGGACACGCCCTCGTCCCGCCGCGGCTCCTTCCCGGACATCGTACGGGAGGTGCGATGGGAACTGGACCTTCACGGCCATAAGGACGTGAGGATAATCCTCTCCGGCGGTCTGGACGAGAAGACCATCCCGCCGCTGGTCCAGGCCGGCGCCTCCGGGTTCGGAGTGGGCAGCAGCATCAGCAGCGCACCGGGCATAGACTTCGCCCTGGACATCGTGGAGCGGGACGGGACGCCGGTGGCCAAGAAGGGCAAGTACGGTGGACGCAAGCGGCTGTACCGCTGCTCCGACTGCGCGGGCTTCGAAGTATCCGTGTCGGACAAGGTCCCGGCATGCCGCGATTGCGGGAAGGAGATGACGCCGGCCGAGATCAAGCTGATGGAGCATGGTCGACGCATCGCCCCGGCCGAGACGCCCGGGGCGATCAGGGAGAGGGTGCTGGAGCAGCTATCCAGGGCGGTGATCTGATGGCCATCAAGGAGGGGGAGTTCGTCACCAAGGTCGTGAGGGAGGAAGGATACCGGTTCCGGATCGATTTCGCCTCGGGGACGTCCTCCCTGCTGATGGACGAGCCCAAGCCCCTTGGTACTGGACAATACCCGAACGCCGGCAGCCTGCTGGCCGCAGCGGTCGGCAACTGCCTGTGCGCCTCATTGGTGTACTGCATGGAGAAGGCCCGGGCGGACATCAGCGACATATGCGCCGAGGTGGGGACCACCTTGGAGAGGAACGAGCGAGGCCGCCTGAGGATAAAGCACATCTCGGTCAAGATGTTCCCCCGCACCGAGGGCGGCCCCAAGTTCGAACGCTGTCGGGAGATCTTCGAGGACTTCTGCATCGTGACGCAGAGCGTCAAGGAGGGCATCGACATCGATGTCGAGGTCTTCCCGACCCGTCCGCTCGACGAGTAGCACCGCCACCGACAGCGATCGCTCGGCCGAATCGACGATGATCATTCTAGCACATTATCGCCAACGGTGCCAGACCTGTTTTGGCTATCGACTCTTAGACTATGCGCTGTTAAGGAAATGTTTAAAACACGCCTACTGTTGTTCTCAGATTGCCTGTGGTGGTTCGAGGGTCAGGGCGGATCCTCCGTCCTGAGCGTAACGGCGGGCGTGGCCATGCACCTGCATGGTCGGTTGGTATTTGACCGGCGATATCCCATTCGCGATCAGAGGATCATCGAGGGACCGGCACGTTCGAAACGGACGGGGTGGGGGTTTCTCACTGAATCCGATGGGTCAAGCATAGGTGGAGCAGACGATGTTTGGTCCGTACTCGATGAACAAGGGACTGTGCAGCTGCGGCGAGCTCACGGACATTGACTCGGAAGTATTGCGCCGAAAGGTCGAGCTCGGCAAGAGGGTCGAGTGCCGGATGTGCAGGAACCGACGCATCGCGAGGGAGCACGAGCAGTTGGAGCTGCACTATCTGGGCCTCGACGAGGAAGAAGATCTCCATCAGGTTTGAAACCCCTTAGGGACACCAAGCCCGAACGGGAATTTTATATATCGTATTAAGAATTGGAAGGCTGCACGGGTGCGCCTTATGGAGATGCTTATCGTCGCAGGGTTTCTTGGTTCTGGTAAGACCACATTGGTCCTCTCCACCATCGAAAGGATCATCGAGAGGACGGGCAAGAAGGTCGTCATCATCGTGAACGACTTCGGCACGGTGGGGATCGACGGCAAGATCATGGAGAAGTACGGCCTGAAGGTGGCCGAACTCGCCAGCGGATGCATCTGCTGCACTCTGGGCGGGGACCTTCTCACCACCGTACAGGACATCGAGGAGAGCATCAAGCCGGACCTGCTGGTCATCGAGCCCACCGGCCTGGCCGATCCGGAGGCCATCGTGGACGCGATGAAGCACTACCCGGGAAAGCCGCTGGAGCGCATCAGGTCGGCCGTCATCGTCGACGCCGCCCGGTTCCCGGCCATATTCAAGGCGCTCAACAAGCCTCTCACCAACCAGGTGAAGGGCGCCGATCTGGTGCTCATCAACAAGATCGATGCGGTGTCCCCCGAGGCCCTGGAGGCGGTGAGGGCGGACCTTCGCTCCCTCGATGCTGATGTGCCGATCATATCCGTCTCCGCTCTGAACGGTACGAACGTGGACGAGGCCGTGGACGCGATGGTGGCATCATGATCACCTCGGACTTCGTGGCGTACGCGCTACGCGTGTCGGTCGCTCCGCCATCGCCCGTGGCGCCCGGTCTCGTCAGGGACCGGCTGGTCGAACTGATGAACGCCATCGCGACGGGGTGCGACAAGGCCGGGGCGACCCTCATCGGCCATATAAAATGCGTGTTGGACGCCGGCGACAAGGGGTTCCTGGCGGTCAGCACCACCGACGCCTCGGGCCATGCTACCGTGCGGGGCGAGCTGAAGGGTGGCGTCGATGAGCTAAACATCATCATCAACGTGCTGCTGTACGGCCTTACCCGCATCAAGGTCCAGGGGGTAGTGGCTCCCCTGGCGAGGGAGCTCATGGCGTTCGACGGAGCTACGGTAAATCTCGAGGACCTTGACGAGAAGCCCGAGGCGCCGGCCCCGATCCGGATCGTGGGCCTAGAGGACGACCGCGATCACTGCTGAACCGGGGCGCCCTCATCCTCGGGGGCCTTCTTGGCCGCGGTCTTCTTCGCGCCCGTCTTCTTGGTAGTGGTCTTCTTGGCGGCGGCCTTCTTGGTCGTCCCCTTCTTGGCCGATGTCTTCTTGGCCCCCGCCTTGGTCGCCTTCTCGTTCTTGGCGGCGCGCGTGGGGCAGTTCATGTCGGCGCAGGACTGCCACGAGCGGCCCCGCATCGAGATCTGCAGCACCGGTGCGCCGCACTCTGGGCAGTTGTCCCCGGTGGCGAAGAACCGGCCGGCCTGGGGCAGCGGGTACGTCTGGGTGCAGTCAGGGTATCCAGAGCAGCCCATGAACCGCTTTCCCGCCCGGGAGTAGATGATCCTCAGGTCCTTCCCGCACTTGGGGCACGGGCCGACGACGTTCTTCTCCACGTTGGACTCGCAGTCGGGGTCCAGGCACTGTACGGTGACCGGCTGTCCCCGTCGGATGACGCGCACCATCGGTGAGCGGCATTGCTCGCACACCTCCTCGACGGTCTCCACCTTGGCGCCTGCCGGCATGGGATAGGTGCGCTTGCACTCCGGATATCTGGAGCATCCCACGAAGGTCTTGCCGAACCGGGTGCGGATGGCCTTCAGGTCGGATCCGCACTCGGGGCACTTGCCGATGAAGTGCTGGGATTCCAGCGCCTTGCGGATATCGTCGCCGATGTTCTCCCTCTGCGCCTCCATCGTCCTGAGGATGTCCGAGAGCATGTCCTGTGACTCTGAGACCACCGATTGCAGCGTGGTCCGCCCATTGGCGATCTCGTCCATATCATGCTCCAGGTGAGCGGTCATCTTGCTGTCGGTGACGATCTGGGCATACTTGGTGAGCGCCTCCGTGACCGCCACCCCCGACGGCGTGGGGATGAGGTCGTTGCCCTCTATGTACTTCCTATCGTACAGCTTCTGTATGATGTCGTGGCGGGTGGACTTGGTCCCCAGGCTCAGCCGCTCCATCTCCTGCAGCAGGCTCCCCTGGCTGTAGCGGCTTGGGGGCTGCGTCATCTTCATCTCGGAAGAGACGTCCTTCAGCTCTACCTCCTCGCCGGCCGTCAGCTCCGGAAGGAACGTCTCCCTCACCCGGAAGTAGGGATAGTACTTCTTCCACCCGAGGAACAGCATGCGGTATCCCTTGGCGGCGAACACCTCGCCGTTGACGTCCAGCTTGGCGTCCGACAGCTCGGCCTTGGCCGGGGGGGCGACCGTGGCCATGAAGCGCCTGGCCACCAGCTCGTAGACGGTCCACTTCTCCCCCTTGAGCTTCTTGCTGGTCGCTGCTTCGGTGGGATAGATCGGAGGGTGGTCGGTGGTCTGCACCTTTCCCCTGGACGGCCGGATGTGCTCCTGGGCCAGCAGCTCCTCCGCCTCCTCCTTGAAGTCGGAGTCCTTGAGCTTCTCCAGGATGCGCTTCAGGCCCAGCGAGGGCGGGTAGACGGTGTTGTCCGTCCTCGGATACGAGATGTAACCTGCGGTGTAGAGGTCCTCGGCCACCTTCATGGCCCGGGAGGCGGACATCCCCAGCTTGGTGGCCTCCATGAGGAACATGGTGGTGTTGAACGGCGGCAGGGGGTACTCGTCCTTCTCCACGCGCTCGTAGTGGACCACCTTCCCGCTGGCCTGCCCCTCGCATTTGGCCAGGGCCGCATTGGCCGCTTCCTCCTCGAGGAACGGGTTATTCACATGGGCGCCGGTGAACTCGCCCTCCTTGTTGAACAGCGCGGACACGTTCCAGTAGGGGGTCGATACGAACTCCTCGATCTCCTTGTGGCGATTGACGATGAGCGCCAGGGTGGGCGACTGGACCCTCCCCACGCTGAGGTAATTATGCCCGCCCTGCTTGGACGCCAGGGAGATGAACCTCGTCAGAACGGCGCCCCATGCCAGGTCGATGCGCTGGCGGCACTCGGCCGAGTCGGCCAGCTTTTCGTCCGGTTCGGTCAGCTGCGCGAACGCGGTATCGATCTCGTGCTTGGTGAACGCGGAGAACCTCGCCCTCCCGACCTTCTTCCCGGCCAGGTTGAGGAGCCGCGCCGTCTCGAGGCCGATGAGCTCTCCCTCGCGGTCAAAGTCGGTGGCGATGACGATCTCGTCAGCGTCTATGGACAGGTCGCGCAGCACCCCGACGATGTTGTGGGCCGTGATGCGCTTCTCCGGTTCGGCGACGATCAGCTCCGGCAGCCCCACCTCGGTCCATTTGTTGAGGTGCTCCGGGTAGTCGAGCTCGAGGATGTGGCCTCTCAGACCTACAACGGAGACCAGGCCTTTCTCGTCCTCGAACTGGAAGACGGGGACCTTGTTGATGGAGGTCCTCTTGGACGCCCCCTGGGACAGGATGGTGGCGATCCTGGCAGCAGCATCGCTCTTCTCCGATATGATAAGCCTGGTCATGCACCTCGACCAAAGACCAGGGGGTATAAAAAAGAACGGGACGTCGTCGAGCGCCACGAGGTCAGTCATGCCGATGGCAGTGGCCATGGCCTCCGTCCATTGACGCCGAGGTCATCGTGAGCTTCCCGTACAGCACTCCCTTCACGGCGATGATCTCGTCGGCCAGCGACTGCACCTCCTTGGCCTTGCCCCATACCACCAGGACCTCCAGGCATTGCTCCAGGTTCAGATGTATGTGGATGGTCGATGATATGTTGGCATGGTGGTGGTGCTGCAGGTCCATGAGGCGGTCCTGGACCGAGGGGGAGTGGTCGAACACCAGGGTGATCGTCCCCACCACCGAGGACTCGCTGTCGCCCCACAGCTCCTCCACCAATGCCGCCCTGATGAGGTCCCTTATGCCCTCGGACCGGGTAGTGTACCCCTTCTTCTTTACCAGCCTGTCGAAGTCATCGAGCAGCTCCGGTTCCAGCGATACTCCGATCCTGGTGACCCTGTCCATACTGGCCCGGGAACTCCTTACCGGGATAAAAACTTGGTCAGAAGCTCCGTTATATATGTGGTCCTGGTTTGACGTGCCATGGAGCGAGGAGCAGCGATCGTCGATGTGCTGGACGCCGTGATGGCCGACCTGCCGGCGAGCACGGCCATCCTGTTCTCCGGAGGGGTCGACAGCGCGCTGCTGGCCGCCATCGCGGGGCGTCGTTCGCGACCCAGGCTGTACACGGTGGGCGTCCAAGGCGCCTCCGACCTCGTGGCGTCCGAGGGCGCCGCCGCCCGTCTCGACCTCCCATGGCGGCCGATCGTCGTGGACATGGAAGAACTGGAGCGGCATGTGAGGGCGCTGCTTCAACTGATGCCTCCCGACGACCCCGTCACGCTGTCCTTCGAGCTCCCGTTGCACATAGTCGCCTCCATATGCCAGGAGGACATCCTCGTCACCGGCCAGGGCGCCGACGAGCTGTTCGCCGGCTACCACCGTTACCTGGCGATGAAGCCGGACGAACTGGCGAGCGCGCTCGAAGCGGACCTGGAGAAGGTGCTGGAACAGGTCGCGCCATTGGACCGCCGCATTGCCGCCCGTCATGGGAAGCAGGTGCGGCATCCTTTCCTAGACCGCAGGACGATAGGCGTTGCCAGGTCGATACCGCTCGATGAGATGATCGTCGACGGCCATCGAAAGGTCCCTTTGCGGCAGGCCGCCGAACTGTTACGCCTGGGGCCGACCGCATGGCGGGAGAAGAGGGCCGCGCAGTACGGTTCTGGGTTCATGAAGGTCCTGAAGGCCGGGCCCGCGACCGATTGCTCACCCTCCGGGAATACCTGGAGGCGCTGGCGTCCGGCAGGTAGCGATATCCTAATTAGGCGCCTTCCCCATCGAGCGCCGTGGACTACGATTCGGCCTTTAACTGGCTGTTCGGACAGGAGGCGAGGGGCATCAAGTTCGGCCTGGACAACACCATCGAGCTGCTGTCCCGGCTGGGGGACCCGCACCGCCGATTCCGCTCCCTCCATGTGGCGGGGACGAACGGCAAGGGATCGGTCAGCGCCATGGCCGAGTCGGTGCTGCGCGAGGCCGGTTACCGCACCGGGCTGTACACCTCGCCCCACCTGGTGGACTTCCGGGAACGGATCAGGGTGGGCGGCGAGTGCATCGGAGAGAAGGAGATGCTCCGCCTGGCCGCCGAGGTGAGGGACATCGCCGAGAGCATGGCCTCGGACGGCAGACGGCTAACGTTCTTTGAGCTGACCACCGCCATGGCCTTCGCCCACTTCGCCGACACGGGCGTGGAAACGGCCGTGGTGGAGGTGGGCATGGGGGGCCGGTTGGACTCGACCAACGTGATCGAACCGGACTGCGTGGCCATTGCCAGGATCTCATTGGAGCACACCGCGTTCCTTGGCTCCACGCTGGCGCAGATCGCCTTCGAGAAGGCCGGGACCATGAAGGCCGGGGTGCCGGCCGTCACCCTCGACCAGTCGCCGGAAGTGCTCGAGGTGCTCGAAAGGCGCGCCTCGGAGGTATCGGCGCCCCTGACGGTGGTCGGGCGGGACGTCGCCTATGAGGTTTCATCGGCAACGCTGGACGGCACGGAGCTGTACGTGGAGGCGATCGACGACGTCGTCCATGTGCCGCTGATCGGCCGCTATCAGGGGGAGAACTGCGCCCTGGCATGCACTGCCCTGGTGGAGATGATGCGCCGCGGCGTGTACATACCCGACGAGGCGTTCCCCCGGGGCCTCTCCCAGGTCCGATGGCCCGGGCGCCTCGAGGTGGTCGCGCAGCGCCCCCGTGTCGTCCTGGACGTCAGCCACACCGCCGACGGCGCCAGGGCGGTGGCGGCCGAGCTGCGACGTCTGCTGGACCGCAAGGCCATAGTGGTGCTGGGG